>NZ_AOUN01000003.1:0-385000 GCF_000371385.1 Sphingopyxis sp. MC1 | reverse complement strand
GACGACGTATAGGGTGTGACGCCTGCCCGGTGCCTGAAGGTTAAGTGGAGGGGTGCAAGCTCCGAAACGAAGCCCAGGTAAACGGCGGCCGTAACTATAACGGTCCTAAGGTAGCGAAATTCCTTGTCGGGTAAGTTCCGACCTGCACGAATGGCGTAACGACTTCCCCACTGTCTCCAGGAGATGCTCAGCGAAATTGAATTCTCCGTGAAGATGCGGAGTACCCGCGGTTAGACGGAAAGACCCCGTGCACCTTTACTGCAGCTTCAGAGTGGCATTAGGAAAGAACTGTGTAGCATAGGTGGGAGGCTTTGAAGCGTTGGCGCCAGCTGACGTGGAGCCATAGGTGAAATACCACCCTGTTGTTTTCTGATGTCTAACCTCGATCCATGAAACTGGATCAGGGACCCTCTGTGGCGGGTAGTTTGACTGGGGCGGTCGCCTCCTAAAGAGTAACGGAGGCGCGCGATGGTAGGCTCAGGACGGTTGGAAACCGTCTGCGAGAGTGCAATGGCATAAGCCTGCCTGACTGCGAGACTGACGAGTCGAGCAGAGACGAAAGTCGGTCATAGTGATCCGGTGGTCCCGAGTGGAAGGGCCATCGCTCAACGGATAAAAGGTACGCCGGGGATAACAGGCTGATGATTCCCAAGAGCTCATATCGACGGAATCGTTTGGCACCTCGATGTCGGCTCATCACATCCTGGGGCTGGAGCAGGTCCCAAGGGTTTGGCTGTTCGCCAATTAAAGTGGTACGTGAGCTGGGTTCAGAACGTCGTGAGACAGTTTGGTCCCTATCTGCCGTGGGCGTCGAAATTTGAGAGGAGTTGACCCTAGTACGAGAGGACCGGGTTGAACATACCTCTGGTGTACCTGTCGTGGCGCCAGCCGCGCAGCAGGGTAGCTATGTATGGACGGGATAACCGCTGAAAGCATCTAAGCGGGAAGCCTCCCTCAAGATAAGATTTCTTAGAGCCGTGGAAGACCACCACGTTGATAGATCGGATGTAGAAGTGCGGTAACGCATGGAGCTAACCGATACTAATTGCTCTATTCGCGCTTGAAGAGTCCCACCATCAACGACAATCCTGTCAGGATTGTCCGCGATTACGTGGATGATTGATCAGACAGTATTGCAAGTTTCAATAGCACGGGCATCGATTGAACCCCTTTTGACCTACGCCGGCTTCATTGCTTGGTGACCATGGCGTCAGTGACCCACCCGATCCCATCTCGAACTCGGCCGTGAAACCTGACAGCGCCGATGGTACTTTGGCTTAAGCCACGGAAGAGTAGGACGTCGCCAGGCATTGCAGCCGGCGTAAGGTCGAAAAGAAACCCATTCACAAAGTTAGAGGCCGGCAGCGATGCCGGCCTTTTGCTGTTTTGCGGCCCCGATCGGCGCCGCGCTCTGGTTGACGCGGGATGGAGCAGCCCGGTAGCTCGTCAGGCTCATAACCTGAAGGTCGTAGGTTCAAATCCTACTCCCGCAACCAGTAACCCCTTTGATTTCCATGAGAAAGTTTCCCCGCGGGGAAATCTGGAAGCAGCTCCTGGCACAATCTGTAAGCACACAGGAAGCAGATTGATTGTAATTTCATAACATTCTGGAAGCGCGTTCCCGAACGCGCTGCGCGCCGCCAACATGGCGTGGGTGTTTGCTTCCGGTTTGTGCAATGGGCTTTTTTGTCGGCCTCGATTTTCGCCGATGCGTCTTATCGTTTGTCTGCCGAATAGAGTGCCGACCTGTGAATGAAGTCAGGATCGCGCGGTTGGCAAGGGGCCCGGCGAGGATGGAAAATCCGTAAATGCTCAGTTTCGACGCGCGGTGTATGTCAGCATCATCGCATATAGACTTCGATCAGGCCGGGTACTTGTATCCGGGTCGTTCGAAGTGGAAATCCTGCTGTCTCGAACCCAGCGCGCAGGTTGTCACTTATGGCACCCGGCCGGGTCGTGCTCGGGGTATGCGTGCTGCATTTTCGCGCACCATAAGCACGGGAAACTTCATTGTCAGCTGTGCGCCGAGATGTGATGGGGGACCGCGATAAGGGCATATCGATTGCCACGAGCACAACCCGCGATCCAGTGATCTCTTCTGCCGCGCGAACTAGCTGCGCTGCTGCCGGCGCACTTCCGCTCGGCCTCGTACCCAAATTGATTGAGCGATCGGCAAGCGCCAGGAAGTGGTCATACGACGGTTCGGCAGCTACCATCTGCCAACCGTCTTGCGTTTCGACTGCCAGCGCCACGCCACTTGGTTGCGTGAGTGTCCAGGCTGCATCGATACCCAGAACGGCGCGCGGTCTACGAGTCATGGTTTTGGCGCCCGAGGCAGGTTCATCTTTCGTCATTGAACTTGTCACCTCTGTCCAACTTGCAGCGGGGTTTCGGTGCCAGCGTTTCGGGCGGCGACCCTCCACGAACCATCGCGCGGCAAAGGGGAAGGAAACGCGGAGCTCAATCGAGCTCCAATTCCCTCGTCGAGCCTCTCTTTGACGCCTCGCATTGTCGCGCTGTCGAGCTCCGCCTGAGTTAGTGAGATGCCAGAGATTATTGCAGCGCGTAGTTTGGGTATCGGCTTTGCAAACTCAGAGAGCGATTTCTTGCTTTGTAGGGTCTTCTCGACAAACCCGAGCGCCCAAAGTGAAGTGGCCCAAGCTTCGAGGAAGTCGACGGGCATATCGCGATCCTCGGCGCTGACCGACAGGCGCTTGATTGGCGCGCTAGCTCCGAAGAAAAATGCTGACAACACGCGTATGATGTGCCGCGGCCATCCTCGTCCCCAGACGCCATCGTCGCGGACGTGCCGATGCAGAGCATCTTTTCGGCACCCAACCGTACGCGCACACGCCGTACCAACATGGCGACGTCGGCGCCCTGGCGCCCGCGATAGGTGTGGAGCTCGTCTAGCACGAGAAACGCCAGACCCTTCATATTTCCGATGACGTCTCGATCGACACCGTCCTGCCGCGTCATTAGCAGCTCGAGCATCATGAAGTTCGTTAGAATGATGTCGGGCGGGTCTGCAGCGATGCGCCTCCGATCTGCGTCTGACTCCTGTCCCGTGTAGCGCTCGAATGTCGGCTTCAGGTCATCGGGAAGACCGCAGCCCTCGATAAACTTTTCGAGTTCCTCCCGCTGCGAATTTGCGAGCGCGTTCATCGGATAGATGACGATCGCGCGCGTGCGGCGCGATTCGCCCGCTCGACGGGCTTTCAGAATGCGGTCGATAATCGGGACGAAGAAGCAGAGCGATTTGCCCGATCCGGTGCCCGTTGTGACGATGTAGTTTCGGCCCTGCAGCGCTTTGCCGAGCGCTTCATCCTGATGCTTGTGTAGATTGATCGGAACCCGCTCAGCGCCGAATGCAAATACACTCGGTAGATCTGGATCCCCTGGGGGGGCTTAAAACTCTGTAGGTTGGCCGCTTGGAGACCGGCGGCGACCATAATTTTGTTCAGCCGCGAATTAGAGTAGGGGGGTAAGAGTGTTAAAACCCTGGTATCTTCGCTCTGAAGTCCGCACAAAACCTAACTTTTTACCGAATTCGCGCTCGATCAGAACCGATCGATAAAGGGGTGTTAGTGGGTCCTAAAACGCCAATAGAATTGCTTTGGTGCGGTCTGGCGCTCAACAGGAAAAGTTCGAAATCCGCCTGAAAATCACTTTTTTTCATTATCTTACATAGAGAAATCGTGCCGGTGACGAAATTTTCTATCATGCGGCCTAAAGCGAGCCCGTCGGCAGTAACGGTGGGCGCTATTGGCCGCTTGGAGACAGTCCGCTTTTAGGTGTCAAACAAAGAGAGCGGACGTTCTACCATGAGCTAGAACGCTCGCTCTCCAGAATACGCGATTTGCTGGTTAGACTTCGATGCCTTCTGCCAGCGTCAACGCATCTTCAACATCGACGCCGAGGTATCGTACCGTATTTTCAATCTTGGTGTGGCCGAGCAGAATCTGCACAGCTCGCAAGTTCCCGGTCGCCTTGTAAATGATCGACGCTTTTGTTCTGCGCAACGAATGCGTCCCGTAGTCTTCGCTTCGAAGTCCAACGGCCGTTACCCATTCATCGACGAGACGCGCATATTGACGCGTGCTCATATGAGCAGAGTGGTCGACCCGGCTGGGGAACGCAAAATCCTCGATTGATCCACCGCGCCGCTCAAGCCATGCCAAGAGGCTTCCGCGAGCATCCGACATGATTTCGAATTGAACTGGTCGATTGGTCTTTTGCTGGATCACCACTGCCCGCGTTCTCAACTCACCGCCGGCGACGAGATCGCCGATCTTGATCTTCACAAGATCGCAGCCTCGCAACTTGCTGTCGATTGCGAGATCGAACAGCGCCCGGTCTCGAAGCCGGTGCTCTCGATCCAAGTGGAAGCGAATTGCCCATATCTGCCGTGGCTTTAACGGCCGCTTTGCACCTACCTTTCGACCGGCATTCCACGCCGGTCGTGGAGGCAAATAGTCGAATTCTGATCTACCCATGATCATTCTCCTGCAGCCAAAATGGCCAAAAAGGGAAACGCATGGGTCAGGTCGATTGGCCGATTGCGTCTTGGCAGCTTTGGGCGGTGGAACGAAATTAGCGGACGCTCCAAGTATTGCCCGGCGTTCGCTTGAAAGGTCACCTCCGTACTGGCTCGTGCAATCGAGGCGCAACCACGTTCCGCAGGAACCGAATAGACGCTGAAGGCCCAGATTCCCGATATCCGTTAGATGATCGGCGCGACATCTTATAATCTTGGCCGGAGCTCCCATATAACGATCATCGTGGCACAGATTCTTCGTAGGCGGCCGCGGCTGAGAGACCTCGTGCTCCCGCTTACAAGCAGGAGCCGCGCCCATGCCCCCCGATCCAGATCAATCCCAGTCGGCCACCCCGGACGTGCCTGTCCCATTGAGACCGCAATCGAGCCGATTTTTCCGCAAGAGCCGCAGTGCATTCGCCCTCGATGACGCACGGCGTCAGGGGGACATCAGTCAGCTCGCCTTCCTGGCGATGGGCGGACGGGATCCGGCGCTAGCCTTCCTGAACACCGACAACGCCGCGCTCGGCGGCCGCCCGCTTACAGTCGCGACCGCGAGCCCCGAGGGATATGAACGGGTTGCGGCAGCGATCCGCCGCTGGCCGAGCGGCCCAGGATTCAAATGAGCCGCGCGATGAACATTTCGCTGCCGGAGGACGAAGTCAAGCGCCTGTGCCTTCTGCAAGGTGTCAGCATCAGTGCGATCGAGCCGCTTCAGTCGGGCGGCACCCGCCTTGTCTGCACATCCGGCTCCGGCGCCGAGGAAATGCGCCTCCGGCTCCGCGGTCACCTGATCGACGGCAATGTTCTCCGTTACCGCTTCTATCGCCCACCGGCCACGCATAAGCGCCCATAAGGCCGGCGCGCGATTTCGTGGTGAGCGAACGTCTCTCCGGAACCCGAATAATGTCGGTATTCGTGCGGCACATTTATCGGGATGTGCTATAGGTCTCCCATCACCTGAAATCGAACAAGCTCCATGTGACAGAGGGACGATCCGTGCTCTCGCTTGATGCAGGAGCACACACCATGTGCCTTATTCAATTGCTCGAAGACGAGCAGATCGCGCTCGCGCGATACGCCGCCGCAACAAATCCCTCGGCGATCGACCGTTATGGGCGCCTGATCGAAGGGATCGGTCGGCGTCTGAAGGCCTTTCCCTATCAGCATCGCCCTTATTTTCCGCTCAACAGATCGCGGACGCAAACGGCTCGCTAGCACGTTTGCGAACACGCGCATCCTGAAACCGAAGAAAGATATCTGACATGGCCAAATCGCAAAAACGCAGCAATCGCGAAATTCGCAAACCCAAAGCCGCCAAGGCGAAGCCGCCGACCGCGCTCGCAGCCCAAGAGGCCTCCGCGGTGCAAATGACCTCCAAGTCGAAGGGCAATCGCTGACGCGCCGTCAAAAACTGCGATGGAAGCTGACCAGATCGGCGTCGGGATCGCCATAGCCGCAAATCAGGCCACGCAGCATCTGCGCAGCCATCATCGAGAAGGTGATGCCATTGCCGCCATAGCCCATCGCGGCATAGCAGTTCGGCATACCCGGAATCCGACCGATAGTCGGGGTACCGACCGGACTGTCTCCAAAACTGCCCGCCCAGCTGTAAGCGGGAGTTGCGTCCACTCTTGGCAACAGGGCACCAAGCTTTCGCGATAGCGTCGCTGCCTTGTCGGGGAGCTTTGCATCCCGGAGAGCCGCGTCAGCGATTTCCTCATCCTCGCCGCCGCAGATGATTTCTCCGCGTGGGGTTGTTCGGATGTAGAGATAGGGGTTCGCGGCTTCCCATATCATCGCGGCGGTCGGCCAGATGGCGCGGGGCTGCGGGCGCGTGGCGATCGACCAGCTCGAGATGATCTTGTTCCCCTTGCGCGGAATCCCCTTCATCATCTCATAACCCGTTGCCATGACGACATGGCGCGCGCGAATGCTTGGCCCGCGCGCCGAGACCAATGTTACACTTTCGCCCGTCGGCGCGATGTCGCAGATGTCGACGGGCGAATAGAGCCGCGCGCCCCGCGCCAGCGCGACGTTCAGATAACCTGCGGTGAGGCGGCGCGGATCGGCCGAATAATTGCCAAAGCCTAGCAGTGCGTGGCGTCCCTTTATCCCGTAGCGATCCAGCACTGCGGCGGGTTTGAGCAGCTCGACCTCGAACCCCGCGCGCCGCCGGGCGTCGGCTTCACGCGCAAGACCTTCGGCGTCGAGGACGTTGCCGTCGAGATAGATCGAGGCGCGCGTCGCCCCATCGACGGCGAGGCCCAGCCGTTCGGTCCGTTCGCGTAGCGCGTCGACCGACTGGCGCGATCGCCGCCAGATGCGTTCGGCCTTTTCGCGCCCGATCCGCTCGGCCATCAAGGCCAGCGGCGTGTCGAGTTCATATTGCAGCATCGCGGTCGACGCCGCAGTCGATCCCTCGGCCGGTCCCCGGCGATCGACGATAACGGTCTTGAGACCCGCGTCCGACAACGCCTCCGCGATCAGCGCGCCCGACACGCCAGCCCCGACGACGAGCACGTCGCACGCTATATCCCTTGTCAGAGGCCGCGCTGCGATCGCGGGACGACGCCGTGCCGACCAGATCGACTGGCCGGTCCGAAGATCGCGATGATGGGTCGCCGATGCGTGGCTCACCAGGACAGGCGATCAGGCAAGATCGCGCACCCTGGCTTCGCGGGCCCAATGACGCCGGGTGCCGACGCTTTCGAACTTGTCGATCGCAACGACACCGCCGTCCTTTTCCACCCCCGCCTTGTCGAGCAGCAATTGCGTCGCTTCGTCATGCGCGATCGTCTTGCAATGGCCATAGGCGTCCATGAACCACTGGACCGCCGAGCCCTGCTTTGAGAGGGCCTCGGCCTGATCCTCGGTGAGGATCGAAGCCACGGCGTCGAACAGCACCGAGGGCGAGCCCGCGAGCTGGCCGTCGGCCTTGAGCGTACCGCCCTTGACCTTGATCCCGCCGACCTTGGGCGCGACGAGGAAGACGGTGCCACCGGCGCTTTCGATGTCGCCCTTCAGCTTATCGATCACCGCCTTGTCCGATCCTTCGGCAAAGAGGATCGCGACCTTGCGGCCCTCCATCGTATCGTCGGCATTCTTCTGGATAGACAGCGCGTCGGAGGTTTTGAGATCGACCGGCGCACGCGCAGCCTTTTCCTTCGCCGGCAGATCGATCGCGAGTCCCATGGCGACACGCGTCGCGAGATCCTCGTCGATGTTGCGAAGCTGGCCAACGACCCGGGCGCGGACATGATCGAGTGCGACCTTCGACAGTTCGAAAACCAGCGCCGAGGCGATATGCGCCTGCTCATTCTCGGTCTGCGACAAATAGAACATGCGCGCCTGGCTGAAATGATCGGCGAAAAGCGCCGCGCGAATGCGCAGCTTCTGCGCGGGATCGTTGCGTTCGTCATTGGCGGCAAAGCTCTTGAAACCGGTATCGGCGCTTGCGCGCGGACCGCCATTCTCGCCGGCCTCGGCCAGACTGTTGGGTTCGTAATTGGCGCGCCCCGTTGGCACGAGCGTCTGCATCATTCCGTCGCGCTGGAAATTGTGGAACGGGCATTTCGGCGCATTGATTGGGATCTGGTGGAAATTGGTCGTGCCCAGCCGCGACTTCTGCGTGTCGAGATAGGAAAAGAGCCGGCCCTGCAGCAGCGGATCGTTACTGAAATCGATGCCCGGAATGATATTCGACGGCAGGAAAGCGACCTGTTCGGTTTCGGCAAAGAAATTGTCGACGTTGCGGTTGAGCGTCATGCGGCCGACGATCTCGACTGGCACATCTTCCTCGGGGATCAGCTTGGTCGCGTCGAGCACGTCATAAGGTTGTTTGGCAGCGAACGCCTCGTCGAATACCTGCACGCCGAGGTCCCATGCCGGGAAATCGCCCGCGTCGATCGCCTCGAACAGGTCGCGGCGGTGGAAATCGGGATCGGCGCCGGCGATTTTGACCGCCTCGTCCCAAGTTGTCGACTGGATGCCGAGCACGGGCTTCCAGTGGAATTTGACGAATTTGCCTTCGCCCTTTTCGTTGACGAAGCGGAAGGTGTGGACGCCGAACCCCTCGATCATGCGCAGGCTTCGCGGGATCGTGCGGTCGGACATTGCCCACATGATCATGTGCATCGCCTCGGGCATCAGCCCGATGAAGTCCCAGAAGGTATCATGCGCGCTCGCCGCCTGCGGATAGCCGCGGTCGGCCTCCATTTTCACGCTATGGACGAGGTCGGGGAATTTCATCGCGTCCTGGATGAAGAAGACCGGGATATTGTTGCCGACCAGATCCCAATTGCCGCTGTCGGTATAGAGTTTGACCGCAAAGCCCCGCACGTCGCGCGGCGTATCGACCGACCCGGCGCCGCCCGCGACGGTCGAGAAGCGAACGAAGACCGGACAGGTCGCGCCTTCCTTCTGGAAGATCGAAGCCTTGGTCAGCCCGGGGATTGCCTTGGTGCATTCGAACACACCATGTGCGCCCGAACCGCGGGCGTGGACGATCCGCTCGGGGATGCGCTCATGGTCGAAATGGAAGATCTTCTCGCGGAGGACGAAATCCTCGAGCAGCGTCGGGCCGCGCTCGCCGGCGCGCAGCGAATTCTGGTTGTCCGAAATGGGATGACCGAAATTGTCGGTCAGGAACGCCGCATCGGCCGATTTGCTGCCCGATGCCACATTCTGGTGCAGCTCGTCACCATTGCCGCGGCTCACCTCGATCTTCGGCTGGCCTTCGCCCGGCTGGTGTTCACGAAACGCATGGTCATTCGCGGGCGACGGCGGCGGAGATTTCGGCATCAGTCATTCCTTCTGCCGCGGAAGGCGACACTCCTACAATCCGCCGCTCCGCCTTACGTTGCGTGTCGCTAGGCCATGGCGGCCAGAATCTCCTTGATCGCGACGAACGCAAAGCAGACCGAACTGTCGGCCACGCCATAAGGCAGGAAAATATCGGCGCCGACGCGGATCGCCCCGCAGGTGTAGACGACATTGGGGACATAGCCTTCGCGGTCCTCGTCGGCGGCGGAGAGGATCGGATTGGGCGTCCGGCCGATGACCTTCGACGGATCGGCCTTGTCGAGAAGCACCGCACCGATCGCATATTTGCGCATCGCGCCGACGCCATGGGTCAGCACCAGCCAGCCCTCGTCGAGTTCGATCGGCGCGCCGCAATTGCCGATCTGGATGAGTTCCCATGGAAAGCGCGGCTCCAGCAATAATTCACCGTCCTCCCATTGATCGACCGTGTCCGAGCGCAGCAGATAGAGATTCTTGCCATCCTGCCGACCGATCATGCAGAATTGCCCGTCGATCTTGCGCGGAAACAGCGCCATACCCTTGTTGCGTCCCGCCTTTCCCTTGATCGGGCTCAGCGTGAAATCCTTGAAATCTCGCGTCCTCAACAATTCAGACTGGATGTCACGGCCGCTGTAGGCCGTGTAGGTCCCGATCCACTCGCTTTTGCCGTTGTCGCGCTCGAACTCGAGCAGCCGCAAATCCTCGAGGCCGTTGCGCTGCGCCTCCGTAATCGGGAAGATCACCGTTCCCGACAAGGTGCTGTCCTTCTGGCGGTAGAGCGAAACGACCTCGTCGGGCTTGTCGTCGCGGTGCGGACCAAGCATCGCCGCAGTAGCGAAGGCGGGCTGCGGAAGCAGCGTCAGTTCGCGGTCGCAGGTAATGATTCCCTCGCGAAAGGCGATCGTCGAAATATGACCCTCGCCGACCGCGCGCAGCGACAGGAGGATGCGGATGCAACCTTCCTCCAGCCCGGTCTGGTCGGGATGACGAACGACGCTGGGGTTCATCAGCGCCGCCGCAGCATAACTATATTCGTGACAGAAATAGGCCCCGATCAGCAGCCGGGTTTCGCGTTTGAGCGCCAGGCCTTCGAGCCCCAGCTTGGGTTCGATCTCGTTGAAACGATCCTCGAACACTTTTTCGATCTGCCAGTGGCGATCGGCGAAGTCTCTGAGCACGACGCCAAGTTCGGCACGAACCGTTCGCGGATTGAGGGCGACGATCTCACGCGCCAGCCGCTGCACGCGTTCGAGATCGGGCCCCGACGCCTGCCACGCCAGATGGAACGGCCGCACGACGACGCGCGTCGGATCGGCGTGCAGCCGCAATTCGTGCTGGACCAGATGCAAATGACTGTCCTTTCAGCCGACTTTCCGGACGAAATCCCGAATGGCATAGGTTGCATGCTGATAGGCGAGAACCGACTCGGCGCCCTCATTCAGATTCAGCCCGCGCGGATTTATACCGTCTTTGCTGGTCCCGGTCAGCGGATCGCCGACGATTACGCCGCGGTCATTGTATCCGGTGAACCACTCGTACGCGCGCCGTGCATGCGCCAGCCAGATGTCGTCGCCGGTCACATCATAGGCGGCCGATGCCGCATCAATCGCGGCCCATATCTCCAGCGGCTGCTGATCGAATGGCCGCGGCAACTCATAGGCACGGCCAAAGCTGTCCGACCCGACGGGGCGATAGTGACCATGCGGCGAAATCTGGACATCGTTGATCCACCGCAGCGTATCCACTCCGCACGCGATGACGTCCGCGCGCTCCAATCGCACGCCCGCGCGCAACATGGCCTCGGACACGCGGCCGTTGTCATAGGCAAGCACCGGCTCGAACCATCGCCAGTCCGGTCGCGCCGCGGCTTGATATAGCGCGATCAGCCGGTCGGCGCCGCTGCGCAATATCCGGTTCGCCAGATCATGCGCGGGTCGCGCGGCGAGCACGAAGTCGGCGCCGAGCATCGCGAAAGCGATCGCGCGCGGCGACTGGAACTCCAGCGCTGATGCCGCGGTGCGCTCGAACAGTTCATGCGCCCATTGCCGCAGACCGGGGTCGCGCGCGTCACGCCCCGTCGCGCCGAGCGCCCAGAGGGTTCGGCCGCAGCTGTCTTCAGACCCCACATCCTCGAGCCAGTTGCGTGCGAATCCCATGAAGTTGCGAAACTCGCCGCGGTCGGGGTTCCAGGCATGCTGTACGAACGCCGCAAAGACCGGGGTCAGTTGTCCGCACTTGCCGAGCGCGTCGTCGTCGAGCCGGTGCATCAGCATCAGCGCCCGCGCGTTGTCATCGACGCAATAGCCGTGCGCGCGATCGGGGATCATGTGAACGCTGTGCTGGAGGATGCCGGTATCGTCGCAAATGCGCAGGAACCCTTCGATTCCGATCCGCTCGGGGATAGGCGCAGCTTTCGGCACGACGCGGCTTTCCGCGATCAGCGCGCATGTTCGCTCAGCGAACACCGGCCAGATCATGTCGCGGCCGCGATCATAGGCGCGCCGCTGCAGCGTCAGCAACCGGTCGGAATCGCCGAGCAGATACCGGATCTCATTCGCGATCGCTTCGCTGTCGTTGAAGGGAACGAGCACGCCATGATCGTCGGCAAGTAGCTCGACCGCATGGACGTAGGGCGTGGATATCACGGCCTTGCCCAGCGCCATCGCATAAGAGAGTGTGCCCGACGTCGATTGCTGCGCACCGGTATAAGGCGTCACATAGATGTCGGCTGCCTCGAGAAGGTCGAGCAGATCGTCGGTCTCCATGAACGCATTGATCCAGCGGACATGCGCATCGACGCCGAGCGAGACGGCGAGCGCCTGGAGCCGGTCGCGATAGGCTTCGCCTTCATGCGCGAGCAGATTGGGATGCGTCGCGCCAGCAATGCAGTAGAGGAAGTCGGGGTGATCTTCGATGATCGCGGGCAATGCCTCGATGACCGCCTCGATCCCCTTGCCCGGCGATAAAAGACCGAAGGTCAGCGCGACCTGTTTGCCCGCAAAGCTGAACTGCGGCTTGAACTGCGACGCGCGGCCGAACGGGCGGTCGGGGACGCCATGTGCGATCATGGCGATCTGGTCGTCGTCGGCATGATAGACGCTTCGCAGCAGATCGTGCGAGCGCTCGGACATGACGACCAGCTTGGCCGCGCGCGCGGCCAAGCGCTCCATCACGCGGCGCTGATCGGCGTCCGGTTCGGCGAGCACCGTGTGAAGCGTAACGATCAGCGGCGCGGAAACACGATCCACGAGTTCCAGGATCATATCGCCCGCCAAGCCGCCGAAGAGGCCGAACTCGTGCTGCAGCCACACAATCTCGGCACAGCTCGCCTCGATTTGCCGGGCCGCCTCGACAAAGCTACCGGCGTCACCCTCGGTTATGACGCCGCGAACAACGGGGTCGAATATCGTGGGAACCGCGGCCGGCGCCATCGCATATACATCGACGGCGATCTCCGGCGCGGCCACTGCAAGCGATGCGTGGATATCGGCGGTGAAGGTCGCTATGCCGCAGCGCCGCGGAAGGAAACCGCCGATCAGTGCGATCCGGACAGTATCCGAAGTTTTTGGCCGAAGCGTTTGGCACGCCTCCAAACCTTCATCGAACGATCTACGATCAAGCGTTTCGTACACAGGCATACCTTCCAAAAAATATGCGACAGAAGGCCTCACCCAGTATTTTGTCGTTTGTTTCGAAGCGCGCAGTCGGCCTCGGAGCATCAGAATACAGAACAACTCAGCGGCGCATCTGTTCCAATTGACCGGCGCCTCGAGAGAAGCTTCGCAGGCCAATTCCGGTCATACTCGCCAGACGGCAACGCCCCGCATTCATTTCAGGCAGGCGACGATGATTCCGATGGTTCCACGCGTTTCTTCGGGATTGCGTACCGAGATTGTATCGAGGCCCAGCGCCTTCGCCGGATAATCATTGCCGCCCGGAAAGATCGCATCGCCGATAAAGAGCATCGCACCCAGTTCGACACCGCTGGCGCCGCTTAGCTTCGTCAGGCCATAGGCCTTGTCGACGCCCTCACGGGTAATGTCGATCGAAGTCGCCCCGCCCATGTTGATCGACAGACCGGGCAGACTTTGGCGAAGCTCGGCCTGAATCACCTTGCGTTTGGCGAAGTCGGGATCCCATTTTTCCTTGGCATCGATCGGCGCTTCCTGACCTAGGGCCGAAAAGGTGATCTGACTCCCGCGATCTTCGATCCGTTCGCCCCAGACCGTTTGGGGAACGAACCCGGTCGCCAGTAGCGCCGCATCGAAGGCTTCGAATATGTGTCGCTTCTCCGCATCGGCGAAGATTTCGGCATAGCGCGCCTGCCACGCGCCCGAGCGGAACGTGTAGAGCTTGGTGCCGGTTGTCGGCATGAGCCAGAGCCGGGCAAGGTCCGCGCGCTCGGGAAGGCGTGTCGCCACCTGTTTTTCGAATTGCGGCCAGTCGCCACCGGATATCACCGCGACATCTGCCACGCCGAGGAGATCGGCAAGCGCCTCACCCATTGCGGGTTCCATCGGCTGCTTGCTTTCGGCAAGCGTTCCATCAAGATCGAAGGCAATCAGCCGCTTCATGCAGGCGTCGCTCCGCGCCCGTCGCTCGCCGAGTCCCGCTGCCGCCGCGCGGCGGCTTTGGCATCGGCAAGGTTCGAATAGCGATAGTCGCCCACCGCGAATTGTTCGACATAGGTCCGGATGATGCCATCCTCCTCGTCGCCCGGTGGACGCAGGCCTCCGCCTTCGCCTTCCCACGCCGAGCGTGACGCAGCTTCATCGATCGCGGCGGCGAGAGGGCCGTCCTCCACGCCCAGCGAGCGATAAAAGTCGCGCCCGACGGCCAGAAGGGTGGCGCGAATGTCCAAGACTGGATCGTCAGCTCCGTCGCTTTCGGCAGCCCGATGTTGGTGTGTCGCCTTTTCGAAGGCCTTCGCCATAAGCAATTCGGCGATCAGCACGTCACTGACCATATCGTTTGACGCCTTAACGGCGTCGGCAGGTGATGCAGCGATATCTGCGATAGCCTCGGCATCGCCGCTCAAGCCGCGTCGCTCGCGATATTCGTTGATCCGTTTGGCATAATAGCGCGGCAGGTCAAAGTTTGGCATCGCCTGCCCATCGCGTCGCGCCTGGCTCACGGCCATCAACGCCATTTGATGGTGGTGGAGAAGTTGGTTGAGGTCCATGATTTTGCTCCTTCAACGGGAGCGCAATGGTCTCTCAGTCGCCAGCACGCGGTGGAAGCGGGCGATGTTATGGAAGTGGGGTCACAGGCTTCCGATTGCAATGAGCAGACATTTATAATTGTAGGTGACCGATGAAAGCCGAGTCATATGTCTCGACTTCCTTCGGAATACGTCTCTCGATGGAAGCCAACGAGGAAGTGTGCGTGCTGGAGATATCCGGCATGGCGACCGATGATTTGACCCAGGCGCTGATCGAAATGCAGGAGATCACCGATCGCGGCCAGCGCGGGGTCAAAGGGCTCTATCATTCGATAATCTCGCCCCAGCCTGGATATCAGTTGACCGAGGAGCAGTGGCTCTATGCGGCTGATGTTTTGGCAAAGCAGCTGAAGCTGCATGATCAGCCGCGCGCCATCGTGCTTCATGAAAAAGCAGACGGGCAGGGCGGGACACGCACCCATGCCCATATCGTCTTCCAGCGAACAGATCGGGAGAAGCTGATCCTCATTCCCGACAGCTGGAACTATCCCGCCCACGAGCGGGCGGCTCGCCATCTTGAGCAGAAATTCGGGCACGAGATCGTGCCCGGCAAGCATGCCGAGCCCAAGCAACTCGATCAGACGTTCAACGAAAAGGCGGAGACCGCACGGCGGGATTCTCCCCTTGACCAGATCCCGCCTCGGGAAATGCAGGCCATTCGCGAGAAGGCCAAAAAGGCTTTCGAAGCTGCAGGGCCTGGTGCAAGTCTGGAGCGATATGGTCAGGCATTCGGGGAACGCATGCGCGCGTCCGCCAGTCTTGCGCGGCGTGTCGCTACCGCATTGGGCGACAAATACCGAGCCATCGCGAGCCGCTTCTCCGAGCGGTGGCGTGAGCTGCGAAAACCCCTCATCATGAACCGTTATGCTGGTCGTGGTTCAATGGATGATCTTTGTCGCGAAACCCTCGCTTTGACGAAGATGGATTGGAACAATGATGGCCCATATGACCGGATGCCCGTCACACTAAGTTTTGCAGGCTCGTTGGCTTCTGTCGTGAAGCAAATGCCGAAGTTAGAGCCACGTTCGTATCCAGTGCGGCTGTTTATGTGATGGTATTGAACCCAACCCGCAAGCTCGCGCTCACGAAGCAGAATGCCGTGTCAGGTAGGTTTGCCCGTTCGTTGAGAACAATGACCACATATCCGGCAGAATTTCCGACAACATTCTGAGCTGGCTCTCAAAGTTATTGGGCACTTTCCCATGAGGCCCCACCCGCAGGTTACGGATGCTGCGAGCCCCCGCAACCACCGCTAATTGCCCCGAAAACTGGGCATCAGATGCGTTTAGTAAGTTACGCGTGGTGTGAGCTCCCGCAACCATAGAAAAGCCCTCGTTCCCAATGGGTTCGTGGGCTTTTTGCGTTCTGTGGATTGGGCGACCGGTTGTCGCAATGTCTGATATGGGAGGACGCGGACGTTGTCACTTCCCCAGCCGCTCACCCAGTATGAAAAGATGGCGCCACATAGTCGTTCTTTATCGTCCCGGACTTGATCTGGAATGATGATGGCGACCGGCCCCCGCCCATCAAATGCCGCCAATGGACCCGTCGTTCCGAAAGGCAAATCATTGTCGCGCCACGTCCTCGCGGCTAAAGAGCGCGCGTGACCGAGACATCTTCCCGCATCATCGCTTTCGCCGACCGCCGGCCGAAGCTCCTCGCCCTGGCACTCGGCGCCGTGTCGGCAACCGGTTTTGCGCCGCTGAATCTCTGGCCGTTGACGCTGCTTGCGCTCGCGGGATGGATGCTGCTTGTAGCGCGCAGCTCCAAGGGATGGCGCGCGTTCGGGACCGGCTGGGCTTTCGGGGTCGGACATTTCATGCTCGGCCTCAACTGGATCGCGACTGCCTTTACCTATCAGGCGGCAATGCCCGCATGGCTGGGGTGGATCGCGGTGGTGTTGCTCGCGCTCTATCTGGCGGTTTATCCGGCGCTGGCGGCGTGGGGGGCGTGGCTGGTATCCATGCGAGTCGCCCCCGCGAAGGCGGGGGCCGCTAGCGGCTTGTCCAGTGCCGATGGCCTAAGCCCGATCGCGGCCCCGGCCTTCGCGGGGGCGACGCTCTCCTTCATCCTCGGCTTCGCTGCGCTCTGGACGCTCACCGAATGGCTGCGAAGCTGGGCGTTCACCGGTTTTGCGTGGAATCCGCTCGGCGCAATCGCCTCCGGCCCCTTTGCCTCGGCCTCGATCTGGATCGGGACCTATGGGCTGGGTGCCCTGATCCTGCTAATAGCTGGAGGGCTGCTGCTGGCTTCCGCGCAGCGATGGAAAGCGGCCGCTCTCGTTGCGGCGGGCCCGGTGCTGATCACCGCAGCCGCCATTGCCGGTATTGCGAGTTCGAATGTCGCCGTCGCGATCAACGGCAAGGTCCCTGGTGCTCCCCCACGTACCCCCATCACCGTCGTCCAGCCCAATGTCGGCCAGCAGGACAAGTGGGAGGGTGACAAGGCCGACGCCAATTTCGCCAAGCTCGCGCGGCTGACCGCGCCCAAATCCGACGCGCCGCGCCTGATCCTGTGGCCCGAGGCGGCGATACCCGACTATCTCGAGACCGGTTATCCCGCCATCTATTACGACCGCTCGCCCGCCGAGGCGCGCGGACGGTTGACCGCGCTGATGAACCCCGGCGACCTGATGCTGCTCGGCGCGCTCAAGCTGGAGTTCGACCGTACGGGACAGGCGGTGGGCGCGCGCAACGCGGTGATGACGGTCCATGCCGATGGGACGCTCGGCCCGCGGTACGACAAGGCGCATCTGGTGCCCTATGGCGAATATCTGCCGATGCGGCCGCTGCTTTCGGCGATCGGCCTGTCGCGCCTCGCTCCCGGCGATCTCGATTTCTGGCCCGGCCCCGGACCTCATACGCTCGACCTTGGCGCCTTCGGCAAGGCGGGACTGCAAATCTGTTACGAGATCATCTTTTCGGGCGAGGTCGTCGACCGCGCCCACCGCCCCGATTTCATCTTCAATCCGTCGAACGATGCCTGGTTCGGTGCTTGGGGTCCGCCGCAGCATCTGGCGCAGGCGCGGCTGCGCGCGATCGAGGAAGGGCTGCCGGTGATCCGCGCGACGCCGACCGGGATCAGCGCGGTGATCGACGCCGACGGCCGGATCGTCGAAGCGCTGCCGATGCACGCCGCCGGCCGCATCGATGCCTTCATTCCAAAGGCGCACACACCGACCCTGTTCGCGCGCTACGGCAACATGCTGCCCGTCGGCTTTGCCCTGCTGCTGCTCGCACTCGCCATTGCCTTTCGGCGGCGCGGGCGCTAACAGCGGCGCGACATAAAGTTTCCTTTATATCCGATTCCGAAAAAGGCTCCCCATGCGCAACAGCTTCCTCTTCACCTCCGAAAGCGTGTCCGAAGGACATCCCGACAAGGTGGCCGATCAGATCAGCGATTCGATCGTCGACCTGTTCCTGTCGAAGGATCCCGAAGCGCGCGTGGCGTGCGAAACGCTGACGACGACGCAGCTCGTCGTGCTGGCGGGCGAAATCCGCTGCAAGGGTGTGTTCGAAGACGGCGAATGGGCGCCGGGCGCGCTCGACGAGATCGAGGCCACCGTCCGCAGCACGGTCAAGGACATCGGCTATGAACAGGCCGGCTTCCACTGGAACCAGTTCCGCTTCGAAAATAATCTGCACGGCCAGTCGGCGCATATCGCGCAGGGCGTCGACGAAAGCGCCGACAAGGACGAAGGCGCGGGCGACCAGGGGATCATGTTCGGCTATGCGTCCGACGAAACCCCCGACCTGATGCCCGCAACGCTCGACTATGCGCACAAGATTCTCGAACGCATGGCGGCCGACCGCAAGGCGGGCATCGCCCCCTTCCTCGAACCCGATGCGAAGAGCCAGGTCACGCTGCGCTATGCCAACGAGCGCCCGGTCGAGGCGACCGCGATCGTCGTGTCGACACAGCATGCGCCGGGCTATTTCTTCCACGGCGGCGAAGGCGACGAGGCGAAGTATCAGGAGCTGCGCAAATATGTGCTGGGCGTGATCGCCGACGTGTTGCCCGCCGAATTGCTGACCGCGAACACCGTCTATCACATCAACCCGACGGGGCGTTTTGAGATCGGGGGCCCCGATGGCGACGCCGGCCTGACCGGCCGCAAGATCATCGTCGACACCTATGGCGGCGCAAGCCCGCACGGCGGCGGCGCGTTCAGCGGCAAGGACCCGACCAAGGTCGACCGCTCGGCGGCCTATGTCACCCGCTATCTCGCCAAGAATATCGTCGCCGCGGGCCTTGCCCGCCGCTGCACGATCCAGCTCAGCTACGCGATCGGCGTCGCCGAGCCGCTGTCGGTCTATGTCGATCTGCACGGCACCGCGGCGCAGGGCGTGACCGAGGCCGCGCTCGAACAGCTGCTGCCGCAGCTCGTCCGCCTGACGCCGAAGGGCATCCGCACCCACCTCGGCCTCAACAAGCCGATCTATCGCCAGACCGCCGCCTATGGCCATTTCGGCCGCCAGGCGTCGGGCGATGCCTTCCCCTGGGAGCGCACCGACCTGACCGACAAGCTGAAGGCGGCGTTCCGCGGCTGATGCCGCCAGCGGCTTGAAATCGCCCTCCCGATCTGACAGTCAGATTGTGGGATCGGGGGAGATGGGCATGGCAAGTCGCTGGATTTTGGCCTTTTTGGTGGTGCTCCTGGCGGTCGCACCGTCGGCCGCGCAGCAACCGCTGCCGCTCGATCCCGGCAAGGCCTGGAAGCACAAGCATAGCGGAATAATCGTCCCGGCGACGCTCGCCGGCACGCCGCGTGATCGCGGCATGACCTACGCCCCCGACGAGTTGGACCTCGGGCTGTCGTTCGTGGTCGGCGATGCTGCCGAATCGCTTACCATCTATATTTTCCGCAATACCAACGGCGCGGTGCCAGTGTGGTTTTCCCAGGCACAGTGGGGAATCGAACATCGCGGCAATTTCGGGCACCCCGCTCTTGCCGTTGCGCCCGTGGCGTTCGTTCCGCCGGGTCAGAAAAACGAATCGGGACTGAAGGCGATCTACACACCGGACCGCGGCGGCTATCGAAGCACGGGGCTGATGCTATTCCCGGTCGGTCCGTGGTATGTGAAGATACGTGCCTCGTCGCAAACGCGCACGCCGACTGAACTCGGCGTCTGGATGGACACCGCGCTGTCCGAAATCCGTTGGCCCAAAAAGATCGTCGATGGACCGCTCGCGATCCCCGTCGCCGATTGCGCATCGCCGCTCAGCTTTCCCGAGACTGCAAAGGATGCGCCGCGAGATGAAGGCGCCGAGATGGTGGCCGGGCTGCTTGGCGCAGCCACGGCACAACAGCGGGCGAAGCCGACCGCGCGGTCCGTTGCCGCGCTCTCGACGGTCCGCTGGTGTCGCGACGCGATCATTGGCGACAATGCGGCCACGTATCGCCAGAACGACGCCACCGGTTGGTACCTGTTGGCGGCGGGCGACAATGGTAACGGCATATGGGTGGGGCCCGATCCGGGCGCGAAGCTTCTCGCTTTGACGGGCAAGGGCCAATCCGCGCCGGCGCAACGCTTCTCGATCACGCTGATGACGGCTGCGCAGGATATTGCGTTCGTTACGCAGGATCGATTGCCCTCACCCGAACGCGTGCTCGAGATCGTGAATGCCAACCGCCGCATCACTTCGGTGGCGACATGGGGCAAGAAGCGGAAGATCGGGGTGTACAGCGAACCGCAATGATCAAGGACCATCTTGTCGCGGTGCGGCCCCGCGGCTAACGCGCGCGGCATGACGGCTTATAAATCCGGCGATCCGACGACGCTCAACCGCCTTTACGGGCGCGCGAAGGGCAAGCCCCTGCGCGCGGGGCAACAGGATCTGATCGACACGCTTCTGCCGCAGATCGCGGTTCCGACCGAAGGGCCGGTCACCTCGGCATTGCTGTTCGGCGATGCCGAAGGAGCCGGGCGCCCGCTGCATTTCGAGATCGGTTTCGGTGGCGGCGAGCATATGGCGGGGCGCGCCGACATGTTGCCCGACCATGGCTTCATCGGCGCCGAGCCTTTCCTCAACGGCGTCGCGCAGGCGCTGGTGCATGTGTCGGGCGACCATGGCCGGAGCCTGCCGCTCGCCAATGTCCGTATCCATCATGGCGACGCGCTCGAGGTGCTGCACCGCATCCCCGACGGGGCGCTGAGCTTCGCCTATCTGCTTCACCCCGACCCGTGGCCCAAGGCGCGCCATGCCAAGCGGCGGATGATGAACGACGGCCCGCTCGACCTGATCGCCGCCAAGCTGAAACCCGGCGGCGAGTTTCGTTTCGGCACCGACCATCCGGTCTATCTCGCCCACGCGCTGATGGTGATGCGGCGCCACCGCCACCAGTTCGAATGGCTCGCGCAAAGCGCGCAGGACTTTCTGGTCCGCCCCGGCGGCTGGCCCGAAACACGCTACGAAGCCAAGGCGCGCGCGCAGGGGCACGAGGTGTGGTATTTTCGCTGGCGGCGCATCTAGATCGTCCGGTCGGTTGCCGGCGCCGCCATCACATCAGCGCGCGATATAGTCCGAAGCAGCTCGTCGCGGTCAGGACGATGCCGACGAGCACGAGCATCAGCTTGGGGGCGATGCGCTTGGCCATGAAGGCGCCGATCGGGGCGGCGCAGACGCCGCCGATCAGCAGGCCGAGCGTCGCGCCCGCGACATCGTCGAGGCCGAGGTGCCAGATGAAGGTTGCCGACACCGCGAGCGTCAGGAAAAATTCGACGCTGTTGACCGTGCCGATCACCTTGCGCGGTTCGGCGCCCTGGACGAGCAGGTTGGAGGTCACGACCGGCCCCCAGCCGCCGCCGCCCGCCGCATCGAGGAAGCCGCCGACGAGGCCGAGCGGTGCGATCACCGTCGGCTTGCGGATTTTCGGCGGATAGAGCAGCCCGCGGATCAGCAGCCACACCCCGACGGCGACGAGATAGGCCAGGACGATCGGTTTGACGATCGCACCGTCGATCGACGTCAGCAGATAGGCGCCGGACACCCCGCCGATCAGGCCCGGGATGAGCAGACGGAAGAAGAGGCCCCATTCGATATTGCGGTGAAACAGATGGCTGATCCCCGACACCGCGGTCGTGAACACCTCGACGACATGGATGCGCGCCGATGCCGTCGCGGGCGGCACGCCCATCACGGCGACGAGCAAGGTGTTGCAGATCACCCCGAACGCCATGCCGAGCGCGCCGTCGACGAGCTGCGCGGCGAAGCCGATCAGGATGAAGGGCAGCAGCGCCGCAAGATCGAAGGTTGACAGATCGAGCATGATTCTTCCCAACTTTTTTAGTTGAGAACTAGCTGCCGCGATTTGCACGGCTTGGCCAGCACAAATTTTCTGCGCGCGGCGAAGAATATTATTTGTGCGGCCGGTGGCCGATCAGGCGCCTATCTGGTCGGGCAGATATTCGCGGACATAGTCGATGAAGGCGCGCAGCTTGGGCATCACCTGCTTGCGGCTGGGGTAATAGAGGAACAGCCCGCTGGTCGCGTCGGCATAGTCGGTGAGCACCAGTTCGAGCTCGCCCGTTTCGACCATCTTCTTCGCCATCGGCTCGGCCATCATCCCGATCGCGACGCCGGTACGCATCGCGACCAGCGCAGCGATCCAGTCGTTGACAATAACCGGCCCGGTCACCCCTACCTCGAATTCGCGGTTCCCTTGCGCAAAGGTCCACGGCATCAGCGCCCCCGTTGCCAGGCGGAAGCGGATGCAGCGATGATCTTTCAGATCTTCCGGCCTTTCGGGACGCCCGAAGCGGTCGAGATAGGCGGGCGAGGCCGCAGCGACGAAGCGGAACGGGCCGGTGAGGCGGATCGCGATCACATCGGCATCGAGCGATTCGCCCATCCGGACGCCGGCGTCGAAGCCCCCGGCGCTCAGGTCGGCGAGCGCATCGTCGGCATAGATTTCCAGCTCGATCTCGGGATAGGCGTCGACGAAGCCCGCGATGATCGGTTCGAACATCGGCTGCACCGCGCCGCGCATCAGGTTGATGCGCAGCCGCCCCGCCGGACGGTTGCCCAGGTTGCGCGCCGCTTCATAGGCGTCGGCCAGCCCGGCAAAGGCAGGCGCGGCGCGTTCGAGGAACATTTCGCCCGCCTGCGTCAGCCCGACGCTGCGCGTCGTGCGCATGAACAAAGGCGCGCCGACGCGCGCTTCCAGCGTCTTGATCGTCTGGCTGATCGCCGAGGGAGATACCCCCAGATCGGCTGCCGCGGCGGAAAAGCTCCGCCTTTCCGCGACACGCAGGAAAGCTTCGATCCCGTCGAGCGCCCCATGGGGGATTGTTAAATCCTGCTTCAAGGCACTTGCAGATTATAGAGGATTATCTAAGTGCGCAAGCGCGCCTAAAAAGGTTGCACAACGAAACGAAAGGAAACCTCTCCCATGACCAATCAGCTCTCCTCTTTTCGCCGCTTTCCCACCGCTTTCGCGATCGTCGCCGGTTCGGCGCTCGCCTTCGGCGGCCTGATGGCTTCGACCTCGCCGGCCTATGCGCAGGGCAGCGCCGACTATCGCTGCACCGGCCTTGCCGATCAGGCGAACACCGCCGCCGACAGCGCGCAGGGCGGCAAGCAGGCCAGCGCGAAGCGCTTCGTCGCCACCGGCAAGAAGCTGTGCGAAGCGGGCAACGAACGCGCCGCCGCCAAGCAGTTCCGCGCCGCGCTCAAGGTTGCCGGCGTCGATGAAGCGACCGACAGCCAGGTTGCATCGCGCTAATCGAATAAGCCACGACACCATCTCCGGTCCGTCCTCTCTCCCTCTCCCCGGACGGACGCACAACTGGGGCGGCACCGAAACGGGCCGCCCCATTTTGTTTCAGCGATCGGCAAGCCCGATTCGGTCGCGCAGATACCATAAGGGCAGATGTGGCCGCGCGAGCGCCTTGTCGATCGCATAGGGCCACCAGCCGGGACCGAGCGGGACGTAGAGGCGCGTGCCGACCCCGCGCGTCCGCGCCGCGGCCAGCGTGCGGCGCCCGGGCAGCCCGCGCAATTGTTCAAGCTCGCACGGGGTTCCCGCCGCAAGCAGCCGGTCGAGCGCGGCGGCGGTCAGCGCGGGCTTGTGCGTCGCCACCGCCACGGGTGCCGCGCGCCCGGCGAGAGCGTCTATCAGCGTCAGATAGGCGGCATCGCCATCCGCGGCATCGCAAAGCGGATCGGCCCATTCGCCCTTCACCACCCGGATACGCGCCGATGTGCCGGACAGGCGCGCGGCATCGGCGGCGCTGCGCCGCCAGCGCGCGGGCAAGGCGATGCCGCTGTCCGGAAAGTCGGGCAGCAGGGCGGCGAGCGCGGCGAGCGTCGCGTCGGCATCGGCGGGGGCGTGGGCATCGAGCAGCACCGGCAGCCCCGCTGCCGCGCCCGCCTCGGCAATCCGGCGCAGCCGCTGCGAACAAAAGCCCAGCGGCGGCGCCTTGACCGACAAATAGCTTCCCGGCGGCAGCGGGGTGGCGGCGATCCGGCCGTAAGCAGCCACGATGGCATCGGCGCCATCGGCATCGCCCTGAAAATAGCCGAGCGTCACCGCGATACCGCGCCGCGACAGACGCCAGGCGATCCGTGCGCCCGCCGCGACGTCGGGAGCGGGCAGCCAGCCGCCCGCCTGCTGCGGCAGTGCATAGCGCCGCGCGCGCAGCCAGCGCCAGAGTGGCGTGTCGTTCATGCGCCGCGCCGGACCAGGCGTTGCCACACCCAGTGGGCGCCGTCGGCGGCGAGCGCCAGCGCCCCCGACACGCGTGCCGGATAGGTGCGCACGCGCACGCATGCGCGCTGTTCCTGCGTCCAGAAGCGGGTGATCCAACCCTCAGCCTCGCCGAGCAGTTCGTAGCTGCGCAGGCCCTCGCCCGCCGCCCAGCGCAGCGTGTGAAGCATCAGCAGCGTCCCCGGCGAGCATTTACCGAAGCGCTCGTCGTGGCCGATCTTGAACAGCCAGTATCGATCGTCGCTGACCTGAGCCAATTGCATCGCCACCGCTTCGCCGCCGATCCGCATGAAGGACAGCCGGAACCGGCCCTCGGCGGCGGCCTCGCGAAAAAAGCGGCGGAAGAATGTCTCACGGCGCCGGTCGACCGCGATCGCGCTGCCCGCCTCCAGCTTCCAGCTCTTCGCCTCGACCCCGATCGCTTCGTCGAACAGCGCGTCGAAATCCTGCAGGCCCGGCGCCAGCATCTCGAACGTGACCGGCCCCAGCGCCTCGGCGCGCCGGGCCGCGCGCCGGAAATCGGACCGGCGGCCCGAATTGAAGTGGCTTTCGGGATCGCGCCAGCTTTCGTCGAGCACGATCAGCGGGCAGGGCATCGCCGGGCGCACCGACAGCAGGCCGCGCCTGTGCATCGCGCGGCGCAGCGCCGGAAGCAGCGGCGAGTCGGCGGAAATCCGGTCGAAGGAGAGCGGCTGGCGCAACCGCGCGAGCGCGTCCGCGATCGGGGCGGCATCATCGGGCCGCGCCGCAAGCAGGTCGCCCGGCTCGAACAGTTCGCGCGATCCCGCGATGCGCCAGCGGCCGATCGCGCCCGCGTCGCGGCACAGCGGCAGCAGCGCCGAAATCGTGCGGCCGGCGCGCAGGCCGAGCAGCTTGCGGCGCTGCCCTTCGATCAACGGGGTCAGCGCGGCGGCGAAGGCGTGACTCTGCGTCGGCCAGCGGGCATGGGCTTCGAGCGCGCGCCATTCTTCGGCCAGCCAGTCGCTGCCGTCCCAGCGCGCAAGATCGATCGCGCGCGCCGAATGCGGCGGCGCCATTTGCGCGTGTCGGTCTGCGCGCTTGAAGACATGCGCATGCAGCAAATTCTGCCCCTCTCGCCTGCGCGAATAGCGCGGAAAGGCTAATAAATGTCTGCGCGGCGCGGATCATCGCTTGACGCCGGGCGGGGCTTGCGGGAGGCAGGCGCGATCGATGCGGCGGGAGGCGACGATGACGGGCGACAAGACATCGGTGTTCGCTGACGACTGGTCGGGCGAAATGGGGCAGCGCTGGTTGCGCAATGTCGACCATTTCGAAGCGATGCTGGAACCGATTGGCACCGCGCTGCTCGATCGCGCCGCGATCGCGACGGGCGAGCGAATCGTCGATCTGGGGTGCGGCGGCGGCGCGACGAGCCGCGCGATCGCGGCGCGCGTCGGACCGCAGGGCGCGGTGCTCGGGCTCGACATCTCGCCCGACCTGATCGTCGCGGCGCGCGCGCGGGCCGGCGCCGATTTTCCCGCGCTGCGCTTTTTCTGCGGCGATGCAGCGAGCGCGGTGCTGCCGGCAGCACCCTATGACCGGCTCGTCTCGCGCTTCGGCAGTATGTTTTTCGCCGATCCCGTCGCCGCCTTTCGTCACTTGCGGACGCAGCTCGTGCCCGGCGCGCGCTTCGACCTCGCCGTGTGGGGACCGCCGCGCGACAATGTCTGGATGATGGCGGTGATGGGGGTGATCCGCGCGCATGTCGAGGTGCCGCCCGCGACGCCGCGCGCGCCGGGGCCCTTCGCCTTCGAGGATATCGACTATCTGCGTGACCTGCTCGCCGATGCGGGCTTTGCCCGGGTCGACATCGACGACTGGCGCGGCGATCAGGCGATCGGCGGGCCGGGGCGCACCCCGGCGGAGGCCGCCGACTTCGCGCTCGGATCAATGTCGGCCGCGCGCGTACTGAGCGAGGCGGGCGCCGATGTGATGGCGGCGGCGCGCGCCGATCTGGAGCGCGTCTATGCCGAGCATCATGATCCCGAAGCGGGGGTCCGCCTCGGCGCGCGCGCTTGGCTGGCGACCGCCGCCTGACCCTAGCTCCGCGCGATCAGCGCCAGCCCGTCGGCGAGTGCGGCGCGCGATATTTCGCCGCTGTGACGGCGGACAATCCTGCCCTTGGCATCGACGAACAGGGTCGTCGGCAGTACCAGCCCGCCCGCAGCATCGCCCGTCCGCCCGCTATGGTCGAGAAAGACGTGCGTGCCCGTCACCTTGCGCTCGGCCAGATAGGCGGCGACGGTCGCGCTGTCCTGCCCCTGATTGACCAGCAGGATCGGCACGCGCGATGTCGTCGCGACCTCGGCGAGCATCGGCAGTTCGCGCTGGCACGGTGGGCACCATGTCGCCCACAGGTTGATGACCATCGGCTTCCCGCGCAGCGTATCGAGCGCGATCGCGCGCCCCTCCATGTCGGTGAGCATCAGCCCGCGCGCGAGCGGGCGCGGCGCGGGTTCGAGCGCCGGCGCCGCGACCGCATGAACCGCTGCCAGCCCGGCGAGCACGCCGAGTAACAGCGGCGTTGCGCGCGAGCGGCGGAGCCAGACGGCGACCGCCATCCCCGCCGCGGCGACCCCGGCCCAGGGCAGGAAACCACCCTGCCAGACCGCAAGGATCGCCCAGGGTTCCGGCGCATAGGCATCGGCGTGGCGCACCACATAGGCAGCGCGCGCCACGAGCAGTCCCGCGATGACGGCGATCCAGCTCGCTGTCGCCGCGCGCATGTCGCCGCGCGCCGCGATCAGGCTGCCGCCCGCCAGAAACAGCCAGATCAGCGCGACCGCGAGCAGGCGGTCGACGGCAAGCGCGAGCGGCCCGAGCGAAATCGTCATCGGCTCGGCCGCCGGGCTGCGCGACATGGTCGCGGCGATTTGGTCACATCCAAGTCAATTTCCTTTTGGCTCCCGAAGCGCCCCCTCGCGCGATCTGATCGGCGAAACGGCAGCGAAAGAAAAGAGCTGGTATCGGGCGTGCGGCGGTTCGTTACATGTCGCCCGCGGGCCAATCGCCGATACGCAGCGTGGCGACCGTGCCGCCCGACGGTGCGCGATCGAGCGCCACGTCGCCCCCATAGTCGCGCGCCACATCGCGCGCGATGGCAAGGCCAAGGCCCGATCCGGCGCCGGGGCCGGCCCCGCGCGCGCCGATGCCGAACATCGCCTCGCGCTGATCCGGCGGAACGCCCGGCCCGTCGTCGGTGATAGCAATGCGGCGCGCGGCGCCGTCGAAGCGATAGTCGATCGTGATGCCCGATCGCGCCCATTTTCCGGCATTGTCGAGCAGGTTCGACAATATCTCGCTCAGATCCTCGGCATCCATGGGAAGCGAAGGGGCGGCGGTGTCGAGCGCCGCCGCGGTCGTAGCGAAGCGCTTGCCCGGATGACAGCGTTCCATCGCGGCGATCAGCGGCGGCAGGATCGCGGCGAGCCGCACGCCGCCGACCATCCCCGCATGCGACCCGCCCGACCGGACGCGCGACAGATGATAGTCGATCTGGTGCTGCATCGTCTCGCTTTCGGACAGGAAGACGTCGGCCGCGGCGCTTTCGGTGCCGCGCTGTTGCAGCCGTTCGGCCTCGTCGGTGACGACGGCGAGCGGGGTGCGCAGCGAGTGCGCCAGCGCGCCTGCGGCGACACGCCCGCGTTCGACGATCTCGGCATTGCGCGCCAGATAGCTGTTCAACGGATCGACGAGCTGGCGGATTTCGTCGGGAAACACCCCCTCGATGTGATCGGCGTGCCCGCGGCGAAGCGCCGCGATCCGCGCGGCCAGCCGGTTGAACGGCCGGAAGCCGAGCGTGATGATCGCAAGGCCGCTTGCCAGAAGCGCGAGCGCGAGCAGGCTGAGCCACAGGCTGAGCTCGCGGGTGAAGCTCGCGATGACGGCGCGCAGCAGGCGCTCGTCGGTGGCGATGACGAAATGCAGCGGGGCGCCGCCCGGCATGGCGCGCTCGAAGCCATAGGTGATCGCGGGGCCCGTCGGGCCGTTTTCGACGCGGTGCAGGATGTCGGGGCTGTGCGCGACATCCTCGTCGAGCGCGCCGCGCGTCATAGAGGGCGACTTCAGCGAGCGATAGCCGGGGCGCCCGATCTGCCAGTAAAATCCGGACAGAGGCACCGCATAGCGCGGATCGGACAGCGGCCGCGACAGGCGGGGGTTACCCGCCGCGTCGAGGACGGTCAGTTCGGCCAGCTCGCGGACATGAACCTCCAGCTCTTCATGATATTGCTGTTCGACATGGCTGCTGAACAGCCGCACCGACGAAAACCACAGCGCGCCGATGCCCAGCGCCACCCATATCAGGATGGCGGCCAGAAAGCGCGCGCGCAGGCTGGAAAAGAGTCGGGTCACAAATCGAGCCGATAGCCCAGGCCGCGCACAGTGCGAATAGCCTCGCGTCCGATCTTGCGGCGCAGCCGACTGATATGCGCCTCCACCGCGTTGCGGTCGCGCTCGGCCTCCAGCGCGTAAAGCTGATCGAGGATGTCGGCTTGCGACAAGATATGTTCGGGACGCCGCATGAAGAGGTGCAGCAGCGCGAACTCCTTGCGGCTGAGCGTCAGCGCTTCGCCGTGCAGCGTCGCGGTGGACGCGACGGGGTCGAGCGAAAGCGGACCGACCGTCAGCGCGTTGCTGCCGCGCCCACGTCCACGCCGCCACAGCGCATGCAGCCGCGCCAGCAACTCTTCGAACCGCACCGGCTTGACGATGAAATCATCGGCGCCGCTGTTCAGCCCCTCGACCTTTTCGCGCCAGTTGCCCCGCGCGGTCAGGATCAGGATCGGCACCGTCCGCCCGGCGCCGCGCCAGTGGCGCAGCACATCAATCCCGTCGCCGTCGGGCAGCCCCAGATCGAGGATCACCGCGCCCAGCATGTCGATGTCGGGCCAGTCGCGGGCGTCGCCCGCCGACGCGGCGCTGTCGACGGCAATCCCCGCCGCCACCAGCCGCTCGGTCAGGCGGCGGCGCAGTTCGGGATCGTCTTCGACCAGCAATACGCGCATCGGCATCCTGTCCTTGTGGGGATGATCTCACAGTCTTCATCCCGGTGCGATGGTCCTAGGATGCTGACCCTAGCGCAATTGCCTGACGCGACACTGACAAAATGTCAGGCTGGCGTCAGACTCGCTTGGCAGAGGGCGGCCATGGACAGGAAAGCCCTTATCGCCGCATCGACAGCGCTCGCCCTCGCGGCGGGTGCCGGAGCCCTCTGGTGGTCGAAGGAGGCGCCCCCGCCTGCGCCCGACGGCGGCGAAGCGGCCATGGCGCCGGGCAAGCTGACGGCCCGACAGATCGAGAAGCTCGGCATCGCGACCGCAGTCGCGGCGGCCGCCAGCAGTGCCGAGCTTGGCGCGGTCCCTGCGACCGTATCGCTGCCCCCCGATGCGCGGGTCGCGGTGACCGCGCCATTCGACGGGATTGCGGTGCGGCTGTTTGTCGTCGAGGGCGAGGCGGTTGTCGCCGGTCAACCGCTCGCCAGCATCCGCGCCGCCGAGCCTGTCCAATATGGCGCGGCGCAGGCGCGCGCGCAGGCGCAGCTGGAGGTTGCCCGCGCCGCGGCGGGCCGCACCGGTCAGCTGGCCAAGGAAGGCATTGTCGCGGGCGCCCGCGCCGACGAGGCGCGCGCCGCGCTGCGCGAGGCAGAAGTCAATGTCGCCGAAAACCGCCGCATTCTCGCGCAGGCCAATGCCGACGGCAGCGGTATGATGACGCTGCGCGCGCCGATCGGCGGCCGGATCGCTGCCGTCAATGTGCAGGCGGGCGGCCCGGTGGGCGGCCTCAGCGCGCCTTTCATCGTCGAAAATACGGCGCGGCTGATGCTCGATCTGCAAATCCCCGAACGGCTCGCGGGCGCGGTGCATCCGGGCACACCCGTTGAAGTCCGGATGCCCGGCACCGCGCCCGCCACGGGCCGCGTCATCGCCGTCGGCGGCTCGATCGACCCCGCGACGCGCGCGCTGACGGCAAAGGCACGCCTCGACGCCGCACCCGCACTGGTCAGCGGCAAGTCGGTCGTCGCGATCCTCGGCGGCGTTCAGCCCGTCGCCGGGGCGAGCATCCCCGCTGCCGCGCTGACACGGGTCGGCGACAGGGATGCGGTTTTCGTGAAGGGGACGGACGGCTTCGCGCTGCGCCCCGTCACCATCGCCAGCCGTGTCGGGGCCAGCGCGACGATAACCGCCGGACTGAAGCCCGGCGAACGCGTCGCAACCTCGGCAATCGCCGAACTCAAGGCCGTGCTGGGCGGCGAATAGGATGCTCGGCAAACTCGTCGAAAAGGCGCTCGCACTGCGTCTCGCCGTCATCGGTGCCGCGCTGCTCTTGGGCGGGATCGGGGCCTGGTCCTTCGCCAATCTGCCGATCGATGCCTTTCCGGACATCAGCTCGACGCAGGTCAAGATCATCCTGAAGGCGCCGGGCATGACCCCCGAGGAGGTCGAGAGCCGCGTCATCACGCCGATCGAGATGGAGATGCTGGGCATCCCCGATCAGGCGAACCTGCGCTCGGTCGCCAAATATGCGATCGCCGACATCACGATCGATTTCAAGGACGGTACCGACATCTATTGGGCGCGCAGCCAGGTCGCGGAGCGGCTGTCGAATGTCGCGGGGGACCTGCCGGCGACGGTCGAGGGCGGGATGGCGCCGATCTCCACGCCGCTGTCCGACATGTATATGTTCACGCTCGAGGGGCCGCAGGATCTGACCGAAAAGCGGCGGGTGCTCGACTGGATCATCCGCCCGGCGCTGCGCACCGTTCCCGGCGTTGCCGATGTCAACGCGCTCGGCGGCTTTGCCGAAACCTTCGAGGTGCGCCCCGACAATGGCGCGCTGGCGGCGGCGGGGCTGAGCGTCGAGGATCTGCGCGCGGCGATCGAGGCGAGCAATCGCAACGACGGCGCGGGCCGGCTCAAGATCGGCGACGAAGCGCTGATCGTGCGCTCGGTCGGCGCGATCCGCACGCTCGACGATCTCGCCTCGGTCGTGGTGCGGTCGCAGGATGGCGGCGTCGTGCGCGTCGGCGACGTCGCGGCGGTGCGCGCCGGGCATCTGACGCGCTATGGCGCGGTCACGAAGGACGGCAAGGGCGAGGCGGTCGAGGGGCTGGTCATCGCGCTGCGCGGCGCCGACGCGTCGAAGGTCGTCGAAGGGGTCAAGGCGCGGCTCGCGGAAATCCAGCCCAGCCTGCCGCCCGGGATGCGCGTCGATGTCTTCTACGACCGGTCGGACCTCATCGAACGCGCCGTCGGGACGGTCGAGAAGGCGCTGATCGAAGCGACGATCCTCGTCGTCATCCTGCTACTGCTGTTTCTGGGCGATGTCCGCGCGTCGGTCATCGTCGCACTCGCGCTGCCGATGGCGGCGCTGCTGACCTTCATCTTCATGCGGGCGATCGGACTGACCGCCAATCTGATGAGCCTCGGCGGCCTTGCCATCGCGGTCGGCATATTGGTCGACGGCGCCGTGGTCGTCGTCGAAAATGTCGTCGAGCGCTTGTCCGATCCCAGGCATCGCCGGATGGGCAAGCTGCATGCGGTGTTCGTCGCGGCATCCGAAGTCGCGATGCCGGTCGCCTCGGGGCTCCTTATCATCGCGCTCGTGTTCCTGCCGCTGCTCACGCTCGAGGGGCTGGAGGGCAAGCTGTTCGCGCCCGTCGCGCTGACCATCGTGCTCGCGCTGCTTTCGGCGCTGGTCCTGTCGCTGACGCTGGTGCCGGTGCTCGCCTATTTCATCCTGAAGCAGCAGGACGGCCACCGCGAACCGCGCCTGATGCGCTTCGTGGCGCCGCGTCACGCGCGGGCGCTCGACTGGGCCTTTGCCCACCGCCGGACCGTTGCCGGGATATCCGCGATCGGCCTGCTGCTCGCCGGGGTCGCCTATACCGTGACCGGCAAGACCTTTCTGCCGACGATGGACGAGGGGTCGACGATCGTTCAGCTCACCAAGCTGCCGAGCATCAATATCGAGCATAGCGCCGCGGGCGACATGAAGGTGCAGCGCGCGATCCTCGAACAGGTGCCCGAAGTCACCAGCGTGATCGCGCGCGTCGGCAGCGACGAGCTCGGCCTCGACCCGATGAGCCCCAACGAGACCGACAGCTTTCTGAAGCTGAAGCCGCGGTCCGAATGGCGCCTTGCCGACAAGGACTGGCTCAACGACCGGATTCGCGCCGTGCTCGCCGATTTTCCGGGGATCGAGCCCAGCTTCACCCAGCCGATCGAGATGCGCGTTTCCGAAATGCTCACCGGTGCGCGCGGCGACTTGGCGATCAAATTATTCGGCCCCGACCTCAAGGAACTGGCCCGGCTCGCGGGCGCGATCCAGGGTCGGCTCGAAACGATCCGCGGGACGAGCGAGGCGATGACGGTCGCCAACGACAGCGTCGATTATCTGCAGATCGACATCGATCGTATGGCCGCAGGGCGGGCGGGAATGCCCGTCGACATGCTGCAGGACATGATGCGCGCCGATGTCGAGGGCGTCCGCGCCGGCACGATCGCCGAGGGCGCGCGCCGGATTCCCGTGGTTATCCGCGGCGAAGGCGGCGACGGCATGGACGCGCAAAGCTACACCGACCGTCTCTATCGCACCCCCGCCGGCACCCTCCTTCGCACCAGCGACGTCGCGGCGATCGCGCAGGTCGCGGGGCCGGTGAAGCTCGAACATGAAAATGGATCGCGCTTCGCGCTCGTGCAGGCCTTCGTCAGCGGCCGCGACCTTGTCGGCTATGCCGAGGAGGCAAAGGCGGATATCGGCAAGCATGTAAAGCTGCCGCCCGGCTATCGTATCGTCTGGGGCGGCCAGTTCGAAAATCAGCAACGGGCGGCCGCGCGCCTGATGATCGTGCTGCCGATCGCGGTGCTGATGATCTTCGTCGTTCTTTATCTGACGCTGCGCTCGCTGCGCGCGGCGGCGCTGATCCTCGTCAACATACCCTTTGCGGCGGTGGGGGGGATGATCGCGCTCGCGCTATCGGGCGAATATCTGTCGGTTCCCGCCTCGGTCGGGTTCATCGCGCTGCTCGGCATCGCGGTGCTCAACGGGCTCGTCATGGTCAGCTATTTCCGTCAGCTGCGCGAACGCGGCGTCCCGCTGCATCAGGCGGTGCGCGAGGGCGCCGCACGGCGCCTGCGCCCGGTGCTGATGACCGCGAGCATCGCCGCCTTCGGCCTCGTCCCGCTGCTCTTCGCGTCGGGTCCGGGTTCGGAAATCCAGCGCCCGCTTGCCATCGTCGTTATCGGCGGGCTGGTGACGGCGACGCTGCTCACGCTCATCCTGCTGCCCATCCTGTACGAACGCTTCGGCGAAAGCGCTGCCGAGCGCGGCGCCGGCGATCAGGACCATCCCGCCGGAGCCTCTGCATGACCCGCCTTCTGTTCCTTGCCATCAGCCTGGCCCTGACGCCGCCTGCCGCCGCCGAGCCGGGACTGTTGCCCGAAGCGGTGGTGCGCGAAGCGCTCGACGCCCATCCCTCGGTCATCGCGGCGAGGGCGCGTGTCGATGTTGCGGCGGCGGAGAAGCGCGCGCTCGAAGCCGGACCTTATGAGTTCAGCGTCACCGGCAGCTATGTCAGCCGCAGCATCGACCGCGAGGGGCGCTTCAACGAATATGACGCGATCCTGGCGCGTCCCGTGCGTCTGCCGGGCAAGGCGCGGCTCGACCGCAAGGCCGGCGCGCTGGGCGTCGAAGCCGCCACCAATCATTTCGAAGATGCCCGGCATCAGGCCGCGCTGTTGCTCAACGCCATGTGGTGGGACTGGGTCGGCGCCAGCGCCGAGGCCGCCGTCGATGCGCAGGGCGTCGAAAATTACGCGACGCTGGTCCGGATCGTGCGCCGCCGGGTCGATCTGCGCGACGCGCCGCAGCTCGAGGCCGATCAGGCCGAAGCCGCGTTGGCGGAGGCGCGCCTGCTCGCGGCCCAATCGGCGGGGCGCGCCGATCTGGCACGGGCCCGGCTTGCCGCGCAATTTCCGGGCGTCGCCCTGCCCGTCGAGGCCCCGACGCTCGCCACGCCGACCTTCGATCCCGCCGGGGCGTCGCGGATGCGCGATCAGGTCATCGAACGCAGCCACGAAATCGCGGCCGCCGATGCCGAGGCGCGGCGCTTTGGTGCGCTCGCCGAACGCGGGCGGCAGGACCGGATTCCCGATCCCACCGTCGGTCTCCGGCTGTTCAGCGAACGCAGCGGCGCCGAACGCGGCGCGGGTCTGACCGTGACGATCCCGATCGGCGGCAATCACCGCGGCGCCATGGCGGCGCGCGCCGCGTCCGAGGCGCAGGCCGCGGCGGCGCAGCTCAACGCCGTCCGTTTCGATGTGCAGGAAATGGCCGACGGCGACCTGTCGCGCGCCGCTGCCGCCTATTCGGCGTGGCAGCGCGCCGATCAGGCGCGCGCGGCGCAGATGGCGGCGCTCGCCAAGCTTCGCCGCGGGCAGGATCTGGATGCGATCGATCTCGCCGACGTCCTGCTCGGCGAGCGCCAGACGCACGCGGCGTTCCGCGCCGAAACGATCGCCCGCACCGAAGCGCTGCGCGACATCACCCGGCTGCGCATCGACAGCCACAATCTGTGGATCAGCGAATAGGCCGGGCGTTTAATTGGCCGGTTTCGTCACGTCGATCTTTTCGATCCATTCGGGATAGAAGCTCGGTTCGCGCGCCGACCAGCCGGGCGCGGTAGCGGCGGCTTCGCTGATCGACTGGAGCAGCAGCTTGCGCTTGTCGGGGTGCAGGTGCGGCAGCGATGCCGCGGCGCAGAAAGCGCCGGGCAGCCACGGCCGCGCGTGCGCGCCGAGCAGGCGTTCGTAGAGAAAGCGATAGGCGGCGAAGGTCGGCAGGCGGTCCTGCCCCAGATCGAAGGCCGATACCGCAACGAGCGGCGCCATAAAGCCTTCGAGCGCGTCGAGCCCGCTGTCCTCGGGAATATGGGTGCGAATGTCGCCCAGCCGCTGATAGACGCGAGCCTGGACGCGGATTGCGGTTTCTTCGACCATGTCGCGCGACCAGCGCGCGATCGCATCGTCACGCTCGAGCCCGATATCGAGCGAGCGGCGAATATAGCGCTGCGTCCCCGCAGCGAAGCCCGCAAATTCCTTGATTTCGGCGAGGGACAAATCGCCGGATGCCGGTCCCGAACGCGTCGCCATGGTCATGCTCCCGCTTGCGCACCCCGGGGAGCCGTCCCCCCGGAGGCTTGCATCGAACAGTCTGCCACCAAAATGGTTAGTGGCCGGTTAACCATGACGTCGGCGTGCGTTCAGCTTCGCTTGTGGGGCGTTGCGCCGCGCGGCGACCGGGCCTAATCAGCGTGTCATCAGACCATAAGACACGCAGGGACAACCATGTCGCACGCACCGCAGCCGGTCATTTCCGCCACCGGCCTCTTCACCCCCGCCGAACGCATCACCAACGAAGAACTTGTCGCCAGTTTTAACCGGTATGTTGCGCTGCACAATAGGGAAAATGCCGCGGCGATCGCAGCGGGCGAGACAGACGAACTCGCTGAATCGAGCGTCGAATTCATCGAAAAGGCGAGCGGCATCGGGTCGCGCTACGTCGTCGACAAGGCGGGTATTCTGGACCCCGAGCATATGGCGCCGCGGCTTGCCGAGCGGACCAATGACGAGTTGTCGATCCTCGCCGAAATCGGCGTGGCGGCCGCAAAGGACGCGCTGGCGCGCGCCGGCCGCGATGCCGCCGACGTCGATGCGGTGCTGTGCGCGGCGTCGAACATGCAGCGCGCCTATCCTGCGATGGCGATCGAGATTCAGCAGGCGCTGGGCATCGACGGCTTTGCCTTCGACATGAATGTCGCCTGCTCCTCGGCAACCTTCGGCATCCAGACCGCGGCCGACTATATTCGTGCGGGGCACGCAAGGAGCGTGCTCGTCGTGAATCCCGAAATCTGTTCGGGCCACCTCAACTGGCGCGACCGCGACAGCCATTTCATCTTCGGCGACGTCGCCACCGCGATTCTGGTCGAGGACAAGGCTATCGCGCCGGCGGGGCATTGGGACATATTAGGTACCCGGCTGAAGACCGTTTTCTCCAACAATATCCGCAACAATTTCGGCTTCCTGAACCGCGCCCATGGCGCCATCGACCAGTCGGGTCCGAAGACCGACAAGCTGTTCGTCCAAGAGGGCCGCAAGGTGTTCAAGGAAGTCGTGCCGATGGTCGCCGCCATGATCGTTGAGGAAATGGAGAAACTCGGCCTGCAAGGCGCCGACATGCGCCGCCTGTGGCTGCATCAGGCGAACACCAACATGAACCGCCTGATCGCGCACAAGGTGCTGGGGCACGAGGCGAGCGCCGACGAAAGCCCGACCGTACTCGATACCTATGGCAATACCTCAAGCGCCGGGTCGATCATCGCCTATCACCTGAACCACGACGATATGCAGGCGGGTGATACCGGGCTGATCTGTTCGTTCGGCGCCGGTTATTCGGCGGGTACGGTGTTCGTTCGCAAGACGTGACCGCCAAAATCGTCGCTTACGCGAAGGCGGGGGCGACGGAACCGCTTAAGGCACGAAGGTCGTGAACAGATAGATTGCGAACAGCATCAGGTGGATCGTGCCCTGCAGCACGGTCGTCCGCCCGTTCGCCAGCGTCTGCGACGCGACGATCAGCGAGAGGAACAACAGCACCGTCGATTTGGCATCGAGGCCCAAGCTGATCGGCATGTCGGTGGCGATCGACAGGATCGCGACCGCCGGGATGGTCAGCCCGATCGTCGCCAGCGCCGATCCGAGCGCGAGGTTGAGGCTGGTTTGCAGCCGATCGGCCTTTGCCGCGCGTACTGCTGCCAGTCCTTCGGGGGCGAGGATCAGCGCCGCGATCAGAACGCCGAGCACCGCCGGCGGCGCGCCCGCTTCGGCGAGCAGCGCGCCGATCACCGGCGACAGCGCCTTCGCCAGCAGCACGACCCCGAACAGGCACGCGACGAGCAGGGCGAGCGACAGCCACATCCGCTGCGCCGATGGCGGGGCGGCGTGGGCGTCGGGTTCGTCCTGCGCTTCGCCATCGGGAAGGAAATAATGGCGGTGGCGAACGGTCTGGACGAGCGCGAAGGTCGCATAGAGGATCAGCGACACCACCGCGACGAAGCCGAGCTGGGTTGCCGAATAGCGCGGTCCCGGCGCGCTCGAGGTGAAATTGGGGAGCACCAGCGTCACCACCGTCAGCACGGTGAGCGTCGCCAGCGCAGCGCCCATGCCGGTGCGCTGGAACCGTTGTTCGTGATGGCGGATCGCGCCGCTGAGCAGGCAAAGCCCCATCAGCAGGTTGATGATCACCATCACCGCCGCGAACACCGTGTCGCGCGCCAGCGTCGCCGCCTTTTCGGGCTCGGCCTGCATCAGCGTAAGGATCAGCCCCACCTCGATCACCGTCACCGCCAGCGCGAGGATCAGCGTCCCGAAGGGTTCGCCGACGCGGTGCGCGACGACTTCGGCATGATGGACCGCGGCGATCACCGAGCCGGCCAGGATTACCCCGACCAGAAAGGGATTGAGCGGCATCGCCAGGCTGGCGATCGCGGCACCGAAGCCGAGGATCGGCAGCAGGTCGTTAACACGGTCGGCGAGGCGGAGCTTGGCTGTCATCGGCTTTCTATTGCAGCCGCTTGGCCTCAGCGCCAGTCCTTCAGGACATCAATGCGCGCGCACCGGCAGCCCTGCGGCGGCGAGCCGCGCATGCGCCTCGGCGATCGTCGCTTCGCCGAAATGGAAGATGCTGGCCGCGAGCACCGCGCTCGCGCCGCCTTCGATCACGCCGGCGACCAGATGGTCGAGGGTGCCGACGCCGCCCGATGCGATCACCGGCACCGACACCGCATCGGCAATCGCGCGGGTGAGCGCGAGGTCATAGCCGTCCTTGGTCCCGTCGCGGTCCATGCTGGTGACGAGCAATTCGCCCGCGCCCAGTTCGGCAAGGCGCACCGCATGGGCAAGCGCATCGACCCCGGTCGGGGTGCGTCCGCCATGGGTGAAGATTTCCCACCGCCCCTCGGCGACGCGGCGCGCGTCGATGCTGCCGACCGCGCACTGGCTGCCGAAACGGTCGGCGATGTCGGCGACAAGTTCGGGGCGCGCCACCGCGGCGCTGTTCACCGCGACCTTGTCGGCGCCCGCGAGGAGCAGCGCGCGCGCATCGTCGGCGCTGCGCACGCCGCCGCCGACGGTCAGCGGCATGAAGCAGACTTCGGCGGTGCGTGCGACCATATCGAGCAGCGTGCCGCGCCCTTGGTGGCTCGCGGAAATGTCGAGGAAGCAAAGCTCGTCGGCGCCCGCCGCGTCATAGGCGCGCGCGGCTTCGACCGGATCGCCGGCGTCGCGCAGGTCGACGAAATTGACGCCCTTCACGACGCGCCCATCAGCGACGTCGAGGCAGGGGATCACGCGAACGCGGACGGTCACGACACACCCCCATAATTTTCTCCGCATCCCCGAGCGAAGACGAGGGGCCCGTTCGAGCGCAGCGAGAACCGATCCGCGGCAGCCTCGACTTCGCTCGGCAATGCCCCTCGACTTCGCTCGGGGATGCGGATTGGGGAGAGACTTGTCACGCCCGCCCCGCCGCGATCGCTTCGGCGAGGTCGAGGCGGCCGTCGTAGAGCGCGCGACCGGTAATCACGCCTTCGATTCCATCGGCGACGTGCGGGCGCAGCGCGTGGATGTCGCGGATATCCGCGACGCCGCCGCTCGCGATCACCGGGATGGCGACCGCCTGCGCCAGCGCAACGGTCGCGGCGACGTTGCAGCCCTTGAGCAGCCCGTCGCGCCCGACGTCGGTGAACAGCAGTGCGGCGACGCCGGCATCCTCGAAGCGCCGCGCCAGATCCTCGACGCGCACGTCGGAGACATCCGCCCAGCCTTCGGTCGCGACCATGCCATCGCGCGCATCGACGCCGACGATGATCCGGCCCGGCAAGTCGCGCGCGGCCGATTTGACGAAATCGGGGTCTTTGAGCGCCGCGGTGCCGATGATGACGCGCTCCACCCCGAGCGCGAGCCAGCGATCGACGCCCACGCGATCGCGGATACCGCCGCCGACCTGCACCTTGCCCGGAAAGGCCGCGACGATGCTTTCGACCGCCGCGCCGTTGACGCTTTCACCAGCGAAGGCGCCGTCGAGATCAACGACGTGCAAATGGCTGGCGCCCGCGTCCGCGAACAGGCGTGCCTGCGCCGCCGGATCGTCGCCATAGACGGTCGCGCGCGCCATATCGCCCTCGGCGAGCCGCACCACCTGCCCGCCCTTGAGGTCGATCGCGGGGAAGAGGATCAGGCCAGAATCTACGGGCGCCATGCGAGGAATCTTTCGAGGGTCGCGAGGCCATAGGCCTGGCTCTTTTCGGGGTGAAACTGCACGCCGACGATATTGTCCTTCGCCACCGCGGCGGTGAAAGGGTCGCCATGACTGCTCGTCGCCGCGACATGCGCCGCGTCGGCGAAATGATAGCCGTGCAGATAATAGGCCTCGCCCGCAGCCAGCACCGGATGCGCGAAGCTCGGCACGACATCGTTCCAGCCCATGTGCGGGATGCGCAGTCCCGGCGCCGGCGTGAAGGCGCGCACCGTTCCGCCGATCCAGCCGAGCCCTTCGTGCCGCCCATGCTCCTCACCCGCATCGGCGAGCAATTGCATCCCGACGCAGATGCCGAGGAAGGGCGCACCCTCGCCGCGAACGCGCTGCTCCATCGCCTCGATCAGGCCGGGAATTGCCGCCAACCCGTTCATGCACGCGGCAAAGGCCCCCACACCCGGCAGCACGATGCGGTCGGCTTGTCCCACGACATCGGGATCGGCGGTGACGGCAACATCGTCCGCGCCCGCCGCGACGAGCGCATTATGCACCGAGCGAAGATTGCCCGCGCCATAGTCGATCAGGGCAGTGGCGCTCATGGACAGCCCCTAAAGGACACCCTTGGTCGACGGAATCGCGTCGCCCTTGCGCGGGTCGATCTCGACCGCGGCACGCAGCGCGCGGGCAAGCGCCTTGTACATGCTCTCCGCAATATGGTGGTTGTTCTCGCCATAAAGGGTTTCGATGTGCAGCGTGATCCCTGCGGTCTGGGCAAAGCTGTGGAACCAGTGCGGAAACAGCTCGGTATCCATCTCGCCGAGCCGCGGCTGCGAGAAGGCCGATTTCCAGACGCAGTGCGGGCGCCCCGAAATATCGAGGATGCAGCGAGTCAGCGTTTCGTCCATCGGCGCATGGGCTTCGCCGTAGCGGGCGATGCCGCGCTTGTCGCCGAGCGCCTTCGCCACGGCTTCGCCGAGCGCGAGGGCCGAATCCTCGACCGTATGATGCTGGTCGATGTGCAGATCGCCCTTCACGGTCATCGAAATGTCGATCAGCGAATGGCGCGACAATTGTTCGACCATATGGTCGAGGAAACCGATTCCGGTGGACACCGAATAGTCGCCGGTGCCGTCGAGGTTGACGGCGATCGCGATATCCGTTTCCTTGGTCGTGCGCTGGACGGTGGCGGTTCGCATGGCATGCCCCTTAGAGCCTAATTTTCGCGTTGCAAGGCGACTCTGCCCGACAGACCCCCCTTGACCCGCGCCCGTCGTCCGTTCATCCCCCACCGCCATGAGTGATGACGTTCGCGACAGCCTGATTCCCTATGACGAAATCGTGCAGGATGCGCTGCGCGCCGTGGTCGGCCGCGTGCTCTCGCAAATCGAGGGGTCGGACCATCTGCCCGGCGAGCATCATTTCTACATCACCTTCAAGACGCAGGCGCCGGGCGTATCGATCTCGGCGCATCTGGTCGCGAAATTCCCCGACGAAATGACGATCGTCCTCCAGAACCGCTTCTGGGATCTGAAGGTCGAAGAGGATCTTTTCAGCGTCGGCCTGTCGTTCAACCAGACGCCCTCGACGCTGGTCATCCCCTATGCCGCGATCACCGCCTTCGTCGATCCGTCGGTCGATTTCGGCCTGCAGTTCCAGGTCAGCGAAGACGAGCTGGAGCAGCCCGAGCCGCATGACGAAGCCGATAACGACCGCCCCGACGTTGCGGTCGAGGACGGATCGAATGTCGTGACGGTGGATTTCGGCAAGAAACGATAGGATGGCGGGCCCCAACTGGCCCCCCAGCCGCTTCTGGCAATATTGGGCACTCGCCGGGATGCTGGTGTTGACCGCCGCCTTCTGGTGGGGTGTCGAGGGCTATGCCCGCTTCGAAAGCGGCGTCGGCGATGCGATCGCCGACGGGCTGCTGCGCTTCAGCCTGCTGATCCTGACCCCGGCGCTGCTGATCGTCTGGGCGGCGGCAGCCTGGTTCCGGCGACGGATCGGCGAAGGCGGCTATTGGCAGTTTCTGGGCCTGGTCGCGCTGATCTGGGCCGGCGCGGTGGCGGTGACGAGGATATTGATCGGATGAGCGACACGCGGATCGAAAGCGACAGCATCGGCGAGATCGCGGTCCCGGCGAACGCCTATTGGGGCGCGCAGACGCAGCGTTCGATCGAGAATTTCCCCTTCGGCACGCGCGAGCGGATGCCGATCGAGATCGTCCATGCGCTCGCGCTGGTCAAGCAGGCGGCGGCGCGGGTGAACCGTCGGCACGGCCTGTCCGCCGAAAAGGCCGACGCGATCGAGGCTGCGGCGCGCGAGGTTGCGGAGGGTCGCCACGACGACCAGTTCCCGCTCGTCATCTGGCAAACCGGCAGCGGCACCCAGTCGAACATGAACGTCAACGAGGTGATCGCCGGGCGCGCCAATGAGATACTCTCGGGCCAGCGCGGCGGCAAATCGCCCGTGCATCCCAATGACGACGTCAACCGCAGCCAGTCGTCGAACGACAGCTTCCCGACCGCGATGCATGTCGCGGCGACACTGGCGATGACGCACCGGCTGATGCCCGCGCTCGACCGTTTGATGGACGCGCTGCTCGCGAAGGCGAAGGCGTGGGACGATATCGTCAAGATCGGCCGCACCCATTTGCAGGACGCCACTCCGCTGACGCTGGGGCAGGAGTTTTCGGGTTATTATGCGCAGCTCCGCCTGTGCCGGACGCGCACCGAGCCGATGGTCGAACATGCCATCACCCGGCTTGCGCAGGGCGGGACCGCGGTCGGCACCGGGCTCAATGCCCCGGCGGGTTTTGGGGAGGATATCGCGGCCGAGCTGGCGACGATCACCGGCATCGGCTTCAGGAGCGCGCCTAACAAGTTCGAGGCGCTGGCGAGCCACGACGTGCTGGTCGATCTGTCGGGACGGCTCAACACGCTGGCGGTCGCGCTGACCAAGATCGCCAACGACATTCGCCTGCTGGGATCGGGGCCGCGCGCCGGATTGGGCGAGATCGACCTGCCCGCGAACGAACCGGGCAGTTCGATCATGCCGGGCAAGGTCAATCCGACCCAGTGCGAGATGCTGACCATGGTCGCGGCGCAGGTGATCGGCAATCATCAGGCGGTGACCGTCGGCGGGATGCAGGGGCATCTCGAGCTCAATGTCTTCAAACCGTTGATCGGCGCCAATGTGATGCGCTCGATCGATCTGCTCGCGACGGGGATGGAGGGCTTTGCGGCGCGCTGCGTCGACGGAATCGAACCCAATCGCGAACGTATTGCCGAGCTTGTCGACCGATCGCTGATGCTGGTGACGGCGTTGGCGCCCGAAATCGGCTATGACAAGGCTGCGAAGATCGCCAAACATGCGCATGAGACGGGATCGACCTTGCGCGCGGCGGCGCTCGACCTCGGCTATGTCGACGCTGCGACCTTCGACCGTGTCGTCGACCCGCGGCACATGCTCGGCCCGGAACCCGAATCGCCCGCCGGGGATTGATAGGGGGAGGAAGGATATGAAGATGATGGGACGGATCATCGGCGGCGTGATCGGAAGCGCGATCGGCCGCAGGAAAGGCAATCATACGATGGCGGGCGCGGTGATCGGCGCCGGGACGCTGTTCGTCGCGCGGCGGATGTTCCCGCAGCGCTATGCGGCGCTCGCCGCGACCGCTGCGGCGGCCTATCTCACCAAGAAATGGGCCGACCGTGCCGAAGCGCGGCAGGCGGCCGAGGCCGCGCATCGCGCCGACAGCGCGCTCGCGCAGGAAGGCGTCGTCGATCCCTATGCGGGGATCGTCCACACCGACGGCCAGGATCTGGGCGACGCCCTGCCGCCGGCAATTCCGGTGGACGAAAAGGCGCCGCGCCCCGCCATCCACTGAGCGGCAGGCACCGAGCGGCGGGCGCTATCCGCCCGCCTGCCACTCCTTCACCGCCTCGATCGGTGAGGCCAGCATTAGTATGTTGAGCGTCAGATTGTCGCGGATCGCCCACAGGGTGAAGAGTTCGAAGGCGAGCGCGAGCGCGACGGTCGCCCACCAGCGCATCCGGCTGGCCGCCAGAAAGCCGGCGATCATGAAGGCGGCGTCGCTGACCGAATTGAGCACCGAATCGCCCGCATAGCCATAGGCCATGGTAACCTCGCGGTAGCGGTCGATGATGACCGGCGAATTTTCCAGTATCTCCCATGCGCCTTCGATCCCGATCGCGACGGCGAGTGCGGTCCACAGCGGCGCGCGCGGCATCAGCCAGCGCGACAGGCCGTAAAAGATGAACCCGTGGATGATATGGCTGAAGCTGTACCAGTCGGAAATCTGCTGGCTGTTCTGGTTCGACTGGACGGTGCCGTGCCACAGGCTGATCGTGCCGCAGGGGCAGATCGGCGGGCGCCCCATCGCGATCAGGATCGCGGCCAGCAGGCCGAGCAGCCCCACCGCCACCAGCCAGCCCGTGCGCGACATTCCCCGCATCCCTGTATTCCTTCCCGCTTGACCGCCGCCCCCGCTCGGGCAATTAGCGCCCATGGCTGAAAGCGTCCACCTCAACCGCCGCGGCGTCCTGTTCGTCCTCTCCTCGCCCTCGGGTGCAGGCAAGACCACCATCTCCAAAAAGATGCTCGCGGGCGACCGCGACATTGCGCTGTCAATCTCCGCCACCACGCGGCCGATGCGTCCCGGCGAGCAGGATGGGGTCGATTATCATTTCGTCGACGTCGACACGTTCAAGCAGATGGCCGCCGACGGCGAATTCCTCGAATGGGCGCATGTCTTCGGCCATCGCTACGGCACCCCGCGCGACCGCGTCGAGGAGCTGCTTGCCGCGGGCAAGGACGTGCTGTTCGATATCGACTGGCAGGGCGCGCAGCAGCTCTATCAGGAAGCCGGCCCCGACGTGGTGCGGGTGTTCATCCTGCCGCCGACGATGGAGGAGCTCGAACGCCGGCTGCGCGCGCGCAACACCGACAGCGACGAAGTGATCGCGGCGCGGATGGCACGCGCGGCGAACGAGATCAGCCACTGGGACGGCTATGACTATGTGCTGATCAACGATGATGTCGAAGGCTGTTTCGAGGAAGTGAAGGCAATCCTGCGTGCCGAGCGGCTGAAGCGCCGCCGCCAGATCGGCCTGATCGGCTTCGCCCGCGACCTGATCCGCTCGGTACCCGAGGCGGATCCGACGCTTTAGCAGGGCTCGTCGCCCCGCCTTAGCGGGGGCGACGCTGTCGAGGGTTACGTCAACCCGCCCGCGCCAGCTTCGCTTCCAGTTCCCTCACCATTTCAGCGCGCAGCGGCTTGGCAGCGCCGTCGGTGCGGCACACCACGACCGTATCACAGGTCGCGATGCAGCGACCGTTCTGGAACATCGCCTGCACGATCGTCCAGCTCGAGGTGCCGAGGCGACCGATGCCGGTCGCGATCTCGACGGGGTCGGGAAAATTGCCCTCACCCAGATAGTTGATCTCGACCGCGGCGACCATCGTGCGCTCGTTCGCCGGGCGCTCCTCCCAAGGACGGATTTCGCGGTTCAGCAGCACGCGGCCGCTTTCGAACAGTGCCGCAAAGGCCACATTGTTGAGGTGACCGTTGATGTCCATGTCCTGGAAACGCGTCTGCAGATCGAGGTGGACAGGGTAGCTGGCGGCATCGAGCCGCCAGCTTTCCGGTTTCGGCATATCAGCGCGGACCCATGCGGATGCCGCCGTCGAGGCGCACGTCCTCACCGTTGAAATAGCCGTTTTCGATCATCGTCAGCGCGAGACCCGCATATTCGGTCGGGTTGCCGAGGCGCTTCGGATTGAGGACCGATGCCGCGAGCGCATCGCGGACATTCTGCGGCGCGGCGCCGAGCAGCGGGGTGTCGAAGATGCCCGGCAGGATCGTGTTGACGCGGATGCTCTCGGCCGCAAGGTCGCGCGCGATCGGCAGGGTCATGCCGACGACGCCGCCCTTCGACGCCGAATAGGCCGCCTGACCGATCTGACCGTCCTCGGCCGCGACGCTCGCGGTGTTGACGATCGCGCCGCGTTCGCCATCTTCCATCGGGTCGAGCGTCATCATGCCCGCCGCCGACTTGGCGATGCAGCGGAAGGTGCCGACAAGGTTGATCTGGATAATCCAGTTGAAGGCATCGAGCGGGAAATGCTTGATGCTGCCGTCTTCTTTCGACCGGCTTGCGGTCTTGATCGCGTTGCCGGTGCCGGCGCAGTTCACAAGGATACGCTCCTGACCGATTGCGGCGCGCGCCTTTTCGAAGGCGGCATCGACCGACGCATCGTCGGTGACATTGCATTCGCAGAAGACACCGCCGAGTTCGGCAGCAAGCGCTTCGCCCTTTTCGGCCTGCAGATCGAAGATCGCGACCTTGACGCCCTTCGCGGCAAGCGCGCGCGCGGTGGCGGCACCAAGGCCCGAAGCGCCGCCAGTGACGACGGCGGATACGGTGGAATCGAGTTTCATTCTAATTTTCCTTCCCTTGTTCCGTTTGCCCTGAGGAGGGCTGAGCCTGTCGAAGCTCCGTCTCGAAGGGCTGCAACGCAGCATCCTTCGAGACGCCATTTCGGCAAGCTCAATGGCTCCTCAGGACGAACGGTTGTTCAATGTTCAAAGCCGCTCGACGATGGTGACGTTGGCCTGGCCGCCGCCTTCGCACATCGTCTGAAGACCATATTTGCCGCCGGTGGCGTCGAGCACGCCGAGCAGCGTCGCCATCAGCTTGGTGCCGCTGGCGCCGAGCGGGTGGCCGAGCGCGATCGCACCGCCATGCTGGTTGAGCCGCGCATGATCGGCGCCGAGATATTTGAGCCAGGCGAGCGGAACCGGCGCGAACGCCTCGTTCACTTCATAGGCGTCGATGTCCTCGATCCGCAGGCCGGCCTTCTTCAGCGCTTTTTCGGTCGCGAACAGCGGCTCTTCGAGCATGATGATCGGGTCGCCCGCGGTCACCGAAATATGGTGGATGCGCGCGCGCGGGGTCAGCCCATGATCCTTGAGCGCCTGTTCCGACACGATCAGCGCGGCCGACGCGCCGTCGCAGATCTGCGAGCTGGTCGCGGCGGTGATGGTGCCGCCTTCCTGCAGGATCTTCACCCCGGCAATGCTTTCGAGCGTCGCGTCGAAGCGAATCCCCTCGTCGACCGTGTGGCGCTGCGGCCCTTCGGGCGTCTCCACCTCGATCCCGACGATTTCATTGCCGAACAGCCCCGCCTCGGTCGCGACGCGGGCGCGGCGGTGGCTTTCGAGCGCGAAGGCGTCGAGGTCGTCCTTGGTGAAGCCGTGCTTCTTGACGATCATTTCGGCGCCCATGAACTGGCTGAACATGATGCCGGGATATTTCTCCTCGAGCCGCGGCGACTTATAATTGCCGAGCCCTTCCTTCATGAACAGCGTCGCGACGCTGCCCATCGGCACGCGCGTCATGCTTTCGATGCCGCTGGCGAGGACGATATCCTGCGTGCCCGACATCACCGCCTGCGCGGCGAACATCATCGCCTGCTGCGACGATCCGCACTGCCGGTCGATCGTCACCGCGGGGATCGAGTCGGGCAGCTTCGAGGCGAGCACGGCATTGCGGCCGAGATCCATCGTCTGCTCGCCGCCCTGGCTGACGCAACCGGTGATGACATCGTCGATTTTCGACGTGTCGAAGTCGTTGCGGTCGGCGATCGCGTCATAGACCGCGGCGCCGAGGTCGACAGGGTGAACACCGGCGAGCTTGCCGCCGCGGCGGCCACCGGCGGTGCGGACGGCATCTACGATATAGGCTGTGGCCATGGAGAGTTCCTTTCCGATTATCATCGCCCCCGCGAAGGCGGGGGCGACGGGATTAAAGCTTGCGCCCGATCAGTTCCTTCATGATCTCGTTCGTGCCGCCGAAGATGCGCGTCACGCGCGCCGCGCGCCAGGCGCGGGCGATCGGATATTCGTTCATATAACCCGCGCCGCCGAAGAGCTGGAGGCACTTGTCCATCACTTCCCACTGAAGATCGGTGTGCCACAGCTTCGCCGCTGCGCCCTCTTCGGGGGTGAGTTCCTTCTTCAGATGCCGCGCGAGCGCCCAGTCGAGGTGCGCCCAGCCGACCTGCAGCTTTGCCTTCAGATCGGCGAGGACGAAGCGGCTGTTCTGGAAATCGAGGATCGGTTTGCCGAACGCCTTGCGGTCGCGGGTATATTCGACCGTGTCGTCGAACGCGCGCTGCGCCGAGGCCTGCGCCGATACGGCGATCGACAGGCGTTCCTGCGGCAGTTCGCTCATCAAATAGATGAACCCCTGCCCCTCTTCGCCGAGGCAGTTGGTGATTGGCACGCGGACGTCGTTGAAGAAAAGCTCCGACGTGTCGGCTTCGTCCTGCCCGATCTTGTCGAGGTTGCGGCCGCGCTGGAAACCGTCGCGATCGGCTTCGACGAGCACGATCGACACGCCCTTCCACGCGGGCTGCACCTCTGTATCGGTCTTGACGCAGACCAGGACCAGGTCGGCATTCTGGCCGTTGGTGATATAGGTTTTCGACCCGTTGATGACATAATGATTGCCATCCTTCTTCGCGGTCGTGCGCATGCCCTGAAGATCGCTGCCGGTACCCGGCTCGGTCATCGCGATCGCGGTGACCACTTCGCCCGACACCATCTTGGGCAGCCAATGCTTCTTCTGCTCTTCGCTACCGTAACGGACGATATAGTTGGTGACGATATCCGACTGAAGCGAAAAGCCGGTGGTGACGCGGCCGTAATAGGCGCTTTCCTCGTCGACGATCGCATTATAGCCGAAGTCGAGGCCCAGCCCGCCATATTCTTCGGGAACGGTGGGGCACAGCAGGCCCAGCTCGCCCGCCTTGGGCCACAGATCCTTCGGCACGATGCCGTCCTCCGCCCATTTCGCCTGATTGGGCGCGACTTCCTTTTCAAGGAACTGGCGCACCGTCGCGCGGAACGCCTCATGATCGTCGGTGTAAGCGGTGCGCGACAGATTATCGAGCGACATCCTTCTTCCTTTCCCTGAGCGCGTCCGGACGATTTCGGGGAGCCGGTGCGCGCGAAACGGGGCCGCGCCGGGGCACGTCCTTCGCTTGCTAATGGACCTTACGTTTACGTCCACGTCAAGTAGAAATGCCGTTACGGCATAAAACGCAGGCGAAGCCGCCCACCGTCTCGTGGCCCCGGACTGGATATCGGACCCATGCGCCCCACGCGGCAAGAATCGACCCCGCATCAAGTCAGGGACGATGAACGGAATTTGCCCCGACTCGGCTGTTCCATCATCGGATCGAGCACCGAATAGGTTTGCGGGCGCTGGGCAGCGCCGCCGCGCCGCGCTAAGCCGCTGCGATGGTCGATCTCCTTCTCGATGCGCAGGCGTTGCTCGGCGAATCGCCGCGCTGGCACGCCCCCGAAGCACGCCTTTACTGGGTCGATATCGATGCGCATCGCATCCACCGCACTGATCCCGCGACCGGCGCGACCGAAACGATGCAGCTCGACCAGCCCGTCGGCTGCGTCGCGCCGCGCGCGGGCGGCGGACTGGTCATGGGCCTTAAGGACGGCTGCGCCCTGATCGACGCGTGGGGCGGGGTGCCACGCGCCTTCGGCCCCGCGGTGCTGGCAGGCATCGCCGAACAGCGCTTCAACGACGGCTGCGTCGATGCCGCAGGCCGCTTCTGGGTCGGCAGCGTGACGCGCGACAAGTCCAATCCGGGCGCAATGCTGTTACGCCTCGACCCCGACGGGGCGCTGACCCCGATGCTCGGCGGGCTGCTGACGAGCAACGGCGCGGCCTTCAGCCCCGACGGCCGCACCTTTTATCACGCCGACACGCCAACGCATGCGCTGCACGCCTATGCGGTCGACCCCGCGACCGGCGCGCTTGGCGACGGCCGGCTGTTTCACCAGTTCGAGCAGGGCAAGGGTCGCCCCGACGGCGGAACGGTCGATGCCGAGGGCTGTTACTGGTCGGCGCTGTGGGACGGATGGCGCGTCGTGCGCCTGTCGCCCGCCGGCGAGATTCTCCAGACGGTCGAGATGCCCGTCCAACGTCCCTCGATGGTCGCGCTGGGCGGCGCCGACCTGCGCACCGCCTTCGTCACCAGCGCGGGCAAGGACCTGTCCGACGATGCGCGCGCGGCCCAGCCGCACGCCGGCGGCCTCTTCACCTTCCGCGTCGATGTGCCGGGAATCGTCCAGCCGGGCTTTGGCGGGTAAGCCGCGCGCGATTGGGCAGGAAGCGACCGGTTGCGATGCGCATGACAGAGCGTCAGAATATCACCAGCCGCCCGAAAGGATTTTGACGTGCCGGAGCCTTTGGCAGAGACATTCACATTCGCCAGCGGCGAGAAGCGATATGTCATGTTTCTCCGCTTTGACGTTCGTAATTATCCACGCTTTCTCAAATATTTGAAGGAAACCCTCGGTGTGGAAATGGGTAGCGTCAAGAATATGGTGTTCGCGAAGGCCTCCGAGTTTAAACTCGGAGGCATTGGTTACACAGCAGTGGCCGGCGATTCAGACGATTGTCACGTCGTTGCTCCCAATGAGGCCGCCAGGATCGCCCTGCTCGCGAAGATTTTTGGGCCCAACCATCAAAGCGAGCGTCATACGAAGGCTTATTAGCCAGACGAAACCGTCGGTCCTTGCACCTCGATTGTTAGGTCCGCCCCACCCCCATCCCGGTCATTCCCGCAACAACTCGAGCGTCCGCCGGGCTTGATCTCCTCGGCTTGCGCGCTGCCGCCTTATCGGGTTAAGGCACCTCCCGACATGGTTTCGTCCGAAACCAAAGCCCCCGGGAGATAACAGATGTCGCGTATCGCGCCCCGCCCTGTCCGTCATTTGTCGATGCTGCTTGCATCGACCGCGCTGATGATGGGTTATAGCCAGATGAGCATTGCCGCCGAACCCACCGCCAAGGCGCCCGCCTCCGCCCCGGCCGACGCGAACCCGCTGCTCGCCCCGTGGACCGGTCCCTATGAAGGGGTGCCGCCTTGGGACAAGCTGGACCCCGACCTGTTCCCCGACGCCTTTGAAAAGGGGATGGCCGAGGTGAAGGCCGATGTGCAGGCGGTGATCGACAATCCCGCCGCGCCGACTTTCGAGAACACGCATGTTCCGATGCAGCTTGCCGGCGAGACGATGGACCGCGTCTTCGCGATGTGGGGCGTGCAGACGTCGAACAAGTCGAACGACCGCGTCGAGGATATCGACGCCGAATGGAGCCCGAAGCTCACCAAATTCTATACCGAGCTGTTCCTCGATCCCAAACTCTTCGCACGCTACAAGGCGGTGTATGACACGCGGCTGACCAGCGGGCTCAACGCCCAGCAGATTCGCATTGTCGAGCGCAGCTATGACGAGATGGTCCGCGACGGCGCCAATCTGTCGCCCGCCGACAAGGCGAAGCTGGTCGATATGAATGCCAAGCTGGAAGGGCTGTTCTCGACCTTCTCGTCGAAGCTGCTCGGCGACGAAAAACTGTACATCTTCGTCACCGACAAGGCCGAACTCGACGGGCTGCCCGCTGGCTTCGTGGCTTCGCTGGCCGCCGCAGCCGAAGCGCAGGGCAAGCCCGGCCAATGGGCGATCAAGAACACCCGCTCGTCGGCGCAGCCGGTACTCCAGAATGCGACCAACCGCGCGCTTCGCGAGAAGGTGTGGCGCGCCTTCGTCAATCGCGGCGACAATGGTGATGCCAACGACACCAATGCGACGATCGCCGAGATCCTCAAGCTGCGCCAGGCGCGCGCCGAGCTGCTCGGTTTCAAGACGCACGCCGACTATCGCATGGCCGACACGATGGCGAAGACGCCCGCGAATGCGATGGCGCTGATGATGAAGGTCTGGCCCGCCGCGGTCGCGCGCGTGCATGAAGAGGTCGCCGATATGCAGGCGATCGCCGACGCCGAGGCAAAGGCGGGCAAGGGGCCGAAGATCACCATCGAACCGTGGGATTATCGCTTCTATGCGGAGAAGGTCCGCAAGGCGAAATACGACCTCGATGAAAGCGAGGTGAAGCCGTACCTCCAGCTCGACAAGCTGCGCGACGCGATGTTCTGGTCGGCGGGACGGCTCTATGATCTGGGCTTCCGCGAAAACACCGGCACGATCCCGGTCTTCGATCCCAAGGTGAAGACGTTCGAGGTCTATAACCTCAAGACCGGCAAGAATGTCGGAGTCCTCTACCTCGACAATTTTGCGCGCGACGGCAAGCGTTCGGGCGCTTGGATGACCACCTATCGCAGCGAACAGGGCCTCGGCGGCGAACGCAATGTCCTCGCGTCGAACAACAATAATTTCACCGAAGGCGCGAACGGCGAACCGACGCTGGTCAGCCTCGACGATGCGACGACGCTGTTCCACGAGTTCGGGCACGGCATCCATTATCTGTTGCAGCAAGTATATTATCCGGCGCTTGCCGGGGTACCGCGCGACTTCGTCGAATATCCGAGCCAGGTGAACGAAAACTGGCTGATGACGCCCGAAGTGCTGTCGAAATTCGCCACGCACTACAAGACGGGCGAGCCGATGCCGCAGGCGCTGGTCGACAAGATCATCGCGTCGAGCAAGTTCAACCAGGGGTTCGAGACGGTCGAATATCTGGCGAGCGCGATCGTCGACATGAAGCTGCACGACCGCAAGGTGCCGGTGACCGACGTCGATGCTTTCGAACGCGAAACGCTGGCGGAAATCGGTATGCCCAAGGAAATCGTCATGCGGCACCGCCTGCCGCAGTTCGGCCATCTGTTCAGTTCCGACGCTTATTCGGCGGGCTATTACAGCTATCTCTGGTCGGAAACGATGGACGCCGACACCTGGGCTGCCTTCATGGAAGCGGGCGGGCCGTGGGATCGCAGCGTCGCCGACAAGTTCCGGACGATCCTGTTGATGACGGGCAACGAAACCGACCGCGCCGAAGCCTATCGCGCCTTCCGCGGCCGCGACCCCGACGTGAAGGCACTGCTCGAACGCCGCGGGTTCCCGACCGGCGAATAATCAGACGAAAACCGGGGAGCAAAGGGGGCCGCCGTGCCCCCTTTGTTTGTCCGCTGTCCACGACAGAGACGACCGGAGGCCTGCCACCAGCGCCGATAGACCCGCCCCATCCGATTCCTGTTGACGGCTGCCGAATCCGATATAAATATGATATCATCTTTATATCGAATGATTCGGAGGGTAAGATGGGAGACGGAACTGCGCCGGCACTGAACCGCAGCCGCGAAACGCGGGCTGCGACACAGAGCGGCTATCTGATGCTGCTGGTCTGGCTGGTGCTGTTCGGAATCGCGATCTGGGCAGCGATGACCAACATCCAGGGCGAGACGGTCGACTGGAACTGGAAATGGGGCGTTGCTGTCGCGAGCGGCATCGTCGGCACCCTGATCCTGTGCGGCTTTTACCTGATCAACCCCAATGAAGCGGCGGCGATCCAGCTGTTCGGCAGCTACAAGGGCACCGACCGCGAAAGCGGGCTGCGCTGGGTGTTGCCGTGGCTGACCCGCAAGAAGATCGCGGTGCGCGCGAACAATGTGATTTCGGACAAGATCAAGGTCAACGACCTGCGAGGCAACCCGATCGAGATGGCGGCGCAGGTCGTCTGGCGCGTTACCGACACCGCGCAGGCGCTGTTCGACGTGGACGATTACAAGGAATTCGTCCTCGCGCAGATCGAGGCGGCGGTGCGCGCGATCGGATCGCGCTATCCCTATGACGATCACACGCATGACGAGATCACGCTGCGCGGCAACCATGACGAGGTGGGCGTCGAACTGCGGAAGGCGTTGATCGAGCGGCTCGACGTTGCGGGAATCACCGTCGACGAATGCGGGCTGACGCACCTTGCCTACGCTCCCGAGATCGCCGGCGCCATGCTGCGCCGCCAGCAGGCCGAAGCGGTGGTCGCCGCCCGCGCCAAACTGGTCGAAGGGGCGGTGTCGATGGTCGAGATGGCGTTGCAGCAATTGTCCGAAAAACAGGTCGTTGACCTCGACGACGAACGCCGCGCCGCGATGGTATCGAACCTGATGGTCGTCCTGTGCGGTGAGCGCGACACGCAGCCGGTCGTCAACGCCGGGTCGCTCTACTGAGCCCAATAACGATGTCGACAGCCGCCAGGAAAGCCTTTGCCCTCCGCGTCGATCCCGCCCTTTATGCGGCGATCGAGCGGTTGGCGGCGGCCGAATTGCGTAGCGCCAATGCCGAGATCGAAATGCTGCTGCGCGAAGCGCTCGCCCGCCGCGGCGTTGCCGTGAAGGCGAGCGAAAAGCCCCGCCGCGGTCGCCCGCCGGCGGCAGCCGACACGCGCGCGACGGAGTCCCCTGATGAAATATAGGATCGCAGCTGCGGCGCTCTCCGCTGCCCTGACGCTCACCGCCGCGCCTGCCGGAGCAAGCCCGGTCGCCAGCGAAATCAGCGCGCCGGGCCCCGACGGCCCGCTCGCCGGCACATTGCTGAGCACCCAGAAGGCCAGCGCCCCCGTCGTCTTGATCATCCCCGGATCGGGGCCGACCGACCGCGACGGCAACAGCCCGCTCGGCATCACCTCGGCAAGCTACCGCCTGCTTGCTGAAGCGCTGGCGCAAAAGGGCATCTCCGCGGCGCGCATCGACAAGCGCGGCATGTTCGGCAGCAAGGGTGCGGTCGCCGATGCGAACAAGGTGACGATCGCCGCTTATGCGGCCGATGTCGGTGCATGGGCGCGTAGCCTGACCGACCGAACCGGCCAGCGCTGTATCTGGGTGGCCGGACACAGCGAAGGCGGGCTGGTCGCCATCGCGGCCGAAGCCGATCCGCATGTCTGCGGCCTGATCCTCATATCGGCGATGGGACGCCCCTTCGACGTGGTGCTGCGCGAACAGCTTGCCGCCAATCCCGCCAACGCGCCGATCCTGCCCGACGCCAACGGCGCGCTCGACCGGCTGGCGAAGGGCGAGCATGTCGATGTGAGCGCAATGCACCCGGCGCTCGCCCGCGGCCTCTTCAATCCGGCGGTGCAGGACTATCTCATCGACCTGATCGGGCACGATCCCGCCGCGATGCTGGCTGCCACCACCAAGCCGGTGCTGATCGTCGCGGGCACCGCCGACCTGCAAATCCCCATTGCCGATGCCGAGAAGCTGAAGGCCGCGCGCCCCGACGCGACGCTGGCGGTGATCAAGGGGATGACCCATGTGCTGAAGCAGGCGAGCGCCCGCGACCGTGCCGCCAATATGGCGACCTACACCGATCCCAGTCTGGCGATCGACCGTTCGCTCGTCGCCGACATCGTCCGTTTCGTGCGCGCGAACAGCCACTGAAGGAGGCCCGATCATGCTTCACCTCTTCCTCGACAAGAAGCCCTGGTTCCGCGCCAAGAACCGCGGCTATGGCACCGGCCTGCCGATCGCGTGGCAGGGGTGGGTCTTCATGGCGCTGCACATCGCGCTGATCGCCGGACTGTCGATGGCGCTGCGCAACCAGCCGGTCGCGATGACCATCGTCGTTGTCCTCGCCGCGCTTGCGCCCATGCCGATCTATCAGGCGCGCACCGAGGGCGGCTGGAAATGGCGTTGGGGCAATCGCGCCGCCGAAAAGCGCGACGACAAGCGGCGGAAAAAATAGCCGCCGCGCCCGCCCGGACCGATTATCGACAGTCTCCGCCGGGCGGCGACGTCCAGCGCCTTGCCCCCATACCGCTTGATGGTTAAGGGCGGTCGTCATGACCGCCGTTCCATCTTCCGTCCGCATCGCCCCTTCGATCCTCAGCGCCGACTTCGCGCAGCTGGGTGAAGAGGTGCGCCGCATCGAGACGGCGGGCGCCGACTGGGTCCATATCGACGTGATGGACGGGCATTTCGTGCCCAATCTGACCATCGGCCCGATGGTGGTAAAGGCGCTGCGTCCCCATTCGACCTTGCCCTTCGACGTTCATCTGATGATCTCGCCGGTCGATAATTTCCTCGATGCCTTCGCCGCGGCGGGCGCCGACATCATCACCGTCCATCCCGAAGCCGGCCCGCACATCCATCGCAGCGTCCAGCACATCAAGTCGCTGGGCAAGCAGGCGGGCGTGTCGCTCAATCCCGCGACCCCGGCGAAGATGCTCGACTATCTGATCGACGACATCGACCTCGTCCTCGTGATGAGCGTCAATCCGGGTTTCGGCGGGCAGAGCTTCATTTCGAGCCAGCTTCGCAAAATCGAGGCGGTGCGCAAGATGATCGACAAATCGGGCCGCGACATCCGGCTGGAAGTCGATGGCGGCATCGACGCCGCGACCGCCCCGCTCGCCATCGCGGCCGGGGCCGACGTCCTGGTCGCCGGCACCGCAACCTTCAAGGGCGGCCCTGCGGCCTACGCCGACAATATCAAGCGCCTGCGCGGCTGATCGATGGAAGGGAGACCGTTGACCTCTGCTCCCGTCGATCCGATGCCCGAAACGGGCGACCCCGTCGCGCCGCTCGACGACAGCATCGAACCGGGCAAACGGTTGATACGTCTGCCCGCCGACAAGGGCCTGTCGCTGGGCGACCGCATCGCCAATCATTTCACCCGCCTGACCTGGCGCACCCCGCTCCATGCGCTGCGGCTGAAGGGGCGTTTCCCGCTCAAGCTGCTGGGCGTGCCGGCCGATCCGGTTCCCGGCGACACGCGCGCCGGCATGGCGATCCGCGCCGGCCATTTCCTCCACCGCGGACTCAAGCTGCCGGTGAAGGAGATTGATTTCGCGGCGCTCTCGGTCGCCCCTGCCTTCGCCGATTATCTGCACAGTTTCGCCTGGCTGCGCGATCTTGCCGCCACCGGGACGCGCGCCGACGGTGCCCCGATCGCCGAAGCGCTCGTCCGCCAATGGCTCGCCGCGCATGGCGAAACGGTGAGCGAACCCGCATGGCGCGCCGACAATGCCGGCTGGCGCATCCTGTTCTGGGCCGCACACGCGCCGCTGATCCTGTCGTCGAGCGATCTCGTTTATCGCTCCGCCGTACTCAACCATCTCGCGCGCGCGGCGCGCCACCTCGATCGCGTCGCCGACAAGACGCGTCCCGGCACCGGCCAGCTCGTTGCCTGGATCGGCATCGTCGCTGCATCGCTGCTGATGCCGGGCGGCGAGCCGCGCCAGGTGTTCGGCGAAGCGGGGCTGCGCAAGGTTCTCGAGACCAGCTTTTATGCCGACGGCGGCAATATCGCGCGTTCGCCGCAGGCACAGCTCGACGCGATCATGGCGCTGTCGATGCTGGCGCGCGTTTACGACATGCGCCGGATGGAAGTGCCGCCCTTCCTGCAGGAAGTGCTCGCGCGTACCGTCCCCGCGCTGCTCGGGCTCGTCCACAGCGACGGCGGCATGGGCAATTGGCAGGGCAGCGGCGCGACGCCGGCGGCGGTGATCGAGGCGGTCGTTGCGGCAAGCGGCGTGCGCACCCGGCCGCTCAAACAGGCGCGCGACTGGGGCTATCAGCGCCTGGTGGCGAACAAGGTGGTCGTGCTGGCCGACGCCGCGCCGCCCCCGATCGCGCGGGTTACCGAAGCGGGCTGCGCCTCGACGCTGGCGTTCGAGCTTTCGGATGGCGACGAACGCATCGTCGTCAATTGCGGCGGTGCGGCGCTGACCGGCGCGACGATTCCCGCCGACCTGGCGCGCGGGCTGCGCACCACCGCCGCCCATTCGACGCTGACCATCGCCGACAGCAATTCGACCGCGATCCTGCCCAACGGGACGCTTGGCCGCGGCGTGACCGAGGTCGAGCTCGACCGGCGCGAAACGCCGCAGGGCAGCCGGGTCGAGATGGGGCATGACGGCTATGTCCGCCGTCACGGGCTGATCCACCGCCGCCTGCTGATCCTGTCGCCAAACGGGCGCGAGTTGCGCGGTGAGGACATGCTGCTCCCCGCCCCGCGCAGCCGCCGCAAGGGCGACAAGGCCTTCACGCTGCGTTTTCACCTCGGCCGCAATATCTCGGCCAGCCTGACCGCCGACAAGCTCGGCGCGCTGCTGCGCATCGCGGGCGGGCCGCTGTGGCAGTTCCGCACCTCCGAAGGCCAGCTCGCGATCGAGGAAAGCCTGTGGGTCGACGGCGACGGCCGGCCGCATCCGACGGAGCAACTCGTCGTAACGGGTGCCGCGCCCGCCGGCGGCGCCAGCATCGGCTGGATCTTCAAACATATCGGCTGACCGCCCGTGGTGTGCGCAGCAGCGCGGCGAAAAAATCTTGGGCCGAATTTTAGACGGATTTTCCAGCGGCTTAGTATAGCCGCACCCCCCCCTTGTTTCACTCGTGTGACATCGACGTAACACAGCCGTCATGGGCGATTGTCACAGGCCCCCTCGATCCGCCGGCACAGGGAGCCGGCGGCCATCTGGACAGGGGCTCTTTCCATGACACTGATTCGCAGTTGCCGTTCGCGCATCCTTCTTGGCACCGGCCTCGCCGCGGCCATGCTCGCTCCGGCGAGCGCCTTCGCTTCCGACATCGTCGGCATCGTCACCGACGCCACCGACACGCGCGCGCTGCAGAGCGCCGAGGTTCGCATCGTCGAACTGGGCCGCGTTGCCGAAGCCGGCCGCGACGGCAGCTTCCGTTTCGGCGACGTGCCCGCCGGTACCTACACGCTCGAGGCGCGCTACGTCGGCGCCGAGCCCGTGCGCAGCACGATCGACGTGCCCGCAACCGGCAGCGTCACGGTCAATTTCAGCCTCGGCGGTGCGAACGACATCCTCGTCGTCGGACAGGCCGCGAACCAGGCCAGCGCGCTGTCGCGCCAGAAAGCCGCCGACGGCGTCGAAAGCGTCCTGACGCGCGACGCGATCGGTCAGTTCCCCGACCAGAATGTCGCCGAATCGCTGCGCCGCCTGCCGGGCGTCAACATTCTGAACGACCAGGGCGAAGGCCGCTTCGTCTCGGTGCGCGGGCTCGATCCCGAACTCAACGCCTCGTCGCTGAACGGCGTGCGCCTGCCGGCACCCGAAAGCGATGTCCGTTCGGTGGCGCTCGACGTCATTTCGTCGGACACGATCGAATCGATCGAGATCAAGAAGTCGCTGACCGCCGACATGGATGCCGACACGATCGGCGCCTCGATCGAGATTCACACGACCAGCGCCTTCGACCGCCAGCGCGACCTCTATTCGGCGCGTATCGAGGGCAGCTACAATGATTATTCGGGCAAGCTGACCCCGAAGGGCAGCCTCGATTTCGCGACGCGGGTCGGCGACAATTTCGGCATCGCGGGCAGCGTCAGCTATTACAAGCGCAAGTTCGAAACCGACAATGTCGAAGCCGGTGACTTCTGGAAGGAAGCCAATGGCGTCGCCTTCGCCCCCGAAATCGAATATCGCGACTATGACGTCACCCGCGAGCGGATCAGCGGCGCGCTGTCGTTCGACTGGCGCGCGTCGGACACCACCAAAGCCTATATCCGCGGCAATTTCAGCCAGTTCGACGATCATGAATATCGCCGCCGCACGACGATCATCTTCGACGAAGATCCCGCCTCGGGCGACGCGAACAGCGCCTTCTTCACCGACGCCGACGGCCGCATCGAAGTGCGCCGCGACCTCAAGGACCGTTTCGAACGCCAGCGCATCCGTACCATCGTCGTCGGCAGCGACACCGATACCGGTGTGTGGAAATTCAACTGGTCGGCAAGCTGGGCCAAGTCGAGCGAGCGCGAGGATTTTTCGATCGACCCGTTGCGCTTCCGCGCCCGCTTCAACGACGACGGCGTCGATGTAAACATGGATTACAGCGATCCGCGCGTTCCGCTCTACAGCGTCACCGCCGGCGCCGCGCTGTTCAACGACCCCACCGAATATGGCTTCAACCGCCTCGAACTCACCGACCTGTCGGACAGCCAGGACGAGGAATATGCGGTCAAGGCCGACCTCGCCCGCACCTTCGCCGGCGACAAGGGCGACTTCACGATCCAGGGCGGCATCAAATCGCGCTGGCGCGACAAGAGCTATAATTTCAACCTGATCTATTATGGCGACTATAACGGCGACTTCACCCTTGCCGACGTGCTGGGACAGCAGACCTATCGCCTCACCGATATCGGTCCCGTGGCGAGCAAGACCGGACCGGCCGCCTTCTACAATGCCAATCTCGGCAATTTCGAGGTCGACCAATATGAGACCGACCTCGGGTCGAACAGCAGCGACTATTCGGTCAGCGAAGATATTCTGGCGGGCTATCTGCTCGGCCGCTGGGACAGCGACACGCTGCGCGTGATCGGCGGCGTCCGCGTCGAACGCACCAAGAATGTGCTGAACGGCAACCTCGTCGCCGACGACGGGTCCGACGTGTTCGTCACGCCGGTGTCCTACCGCCGCAACTACACCGACTGGCTGCCCAGCATGACGATCCGCTTCCAGCCGCAGCAGGATCTCGTGCTGCGCCTCGCCGGATCGCGCAGCATCGTGCGCCCGAAGCTGTCGAAGCTCGCGCCGCGCTTCACGATCAACGAGGATGACGAGGCCGAATTCGGCAATCCCGACCTGCTGCCCTACAAGGCGTGGAATCTCGACGCGGGCGCCGAATATTATTTCGGCCGCAACGCCGCGCTGAGCATCGGGGGCTTTTACAAGTCGATCGACAATTTCATCGTCGACGGCTTCTTCGAAGACAGCGACGCGCCCTATAACGGCCTCTATCGCGGCACCGCTTTCAGCGAGGCGATCATCCCGGTGAACGGCGACAAGGCCGAAGTCGCCGGGCTCGAAGCAAGCTACAGCCAGGTGTTCGACATGCTGCCCGCGCCGTTCGACGGGCTGCTGGCACAGGCCAACTACACCTATACCTGGTCGAAGGCGAAGCTGTTCGACGGCCGCAGCATCGCGCTGCCGTCGAATTCGCGCAACACCTTCAACCTCGTGCTCGGCTATGAAAAGGGGCCGATCGACATCCGGCTGGCGGGCACCTACCGCGACAAATATCTCGACGAAATCGGCGGCGATGCGGAAACCGACCGCTATGTCGACAACCACTTCCAGCTCGACCTGTCGGTCAAGTTCAAGGTCACCGACAATGTCCGCCTCTATGGCGAATGGGTGAACATCAACAACGCCAAATATTTCGCCTATCAGAATTATGCGAACAGCCAGCGGCTGCTCCAATATGAAGAATATGGCTCGACGTTCAAATTCGGCGTCAAGGCCAATTTCTGAGGAAGGCAAAGCCATGACGACGGGAGCGCGGCGCCGCCGCAATCGCTGGATCCTGCCGATCGCGCTCGCCGCGATCGGCGCCGTCCCCGCCGTGGCGGCGGCGTCCGCCGGCGGCGGCACCCTGCCCCGTTCCCCCGGCCTGCCCTATGCGCCGCGCAACCTGCCCGACCGCATCGTCCTCACGCCCGGCTCCGATCCGGCGCGCGAGATGGCGGTCGCCTATCGCACCGACACCGCACAGGCCGAGTCCCAGGCCCAGATCGCGGTGTCGGTCGACGGGCCGACGCTCGAGGAAAAGGCCCGTCTCGTGACCGGGACCGCGGTGCGGATCGACAGCAGCTATGGGCCGGCGCTGTATCACCAGCTGCGCTTTTCCGGGCTGACGCCCGATACCGTCTATGCCTACCGCGTGAAGGGCGCGGCGGGATGGAGCGAATGGTATCAGTTCCGCACCGCAGCGGCCGAAGCCAAACCCTTCCGCTTCCTATATCTCGGCGATGTCCAGAACGGCATCCTGACCTATGCCAGTCGCGTCATCCGGCAGGCGTTCCACGCCAATGGCGACATTCGCCTGGTTCTGCACGCCGGTGACCTCGTCGGCCAGCGCGACGACCTCGACCATGACGACGAATGGGGCGAATGGAACCAGGCGGGCGGCTATAATTACGCAATCGTCCCGCAGCTGCCCGCGACGGGCAATCATGAATATGTCGACGACCTCGCGCCCGACGGCAGCGAAAGCCGGCGGCTCGGTCCCTATTGGCCCGCGCAGTTCGCTCTGCCGTCGAACGGCGCCGATCCGGTCAAGGCGACGACCTATTATGTCGATTATCAGGGCGTGCGCTTCATCGTCCTCGATGGCACCTCGGCCCTCAACCTCGGCACGATGGCGGCGCAGACACGCTGGCTCGATGCCGCGCTGGCGTCGAGCAAGGCAAACTGGAACGTCGTGCTGTTCCACCAGCCCGTCTTCACCTGTGCCCGGCCCAACGACACCAAGGAAATAAAGGCGGCCTGGAAGCCGGTGTTCGACGCGCGCAAGGTCGATCTCGTGCTGCAGGGACACGACCATTGCTACAGCCGCCTGACCTCCGAAGCCGGGCGCGAAGCCAGCGCCAGGGCGCGCGCCGACGGCAGCGTGCAGGGGCCGGTCTATCTGGTCTCGGTCACCGGATCGAAGATGTACGCGCTCAACGACCGCACTCCCTGGCAACCCGACAAGGTCGCCGAAGCGACCGAGCTCTATCAGATCGTCGATGTCGAACCGCGGCGGCTTGCCTTCCGGACCTTCACCGCGTCGGGCCGTCTCTATGACGGCTTCACACTCGAACGCCGCACCGATGGCGCCAATATCCTGCGCGAGATCGACGAACCGACGATCGCGGCGCGGCGGTGCAGCGGCACCGTCGGACCCGACGGCGGCGCCTGCGTCGCGCGCGGCAAATGACCGGCCCAAATGATCGGCATGACAGGGGAATTTCGATGATATCTTTGCGCTCGCGGCAGCTCGCCGCTTCGATCGGCTTTGCCGCCTTGCTCGGCGGATGCGCCGCGCAGCAGGGTCCGGCGATCCACGGCCTGCCACCGGTCGCCGTCACCGCCGACGGCGAAACCGCCCCCGTCGGCACAGCGAAGGCCGACGCCGCCGACGATCCGGCGATCTGGGTCGATCCGGCCAACCCCGGCCGCGCGCTGATTGTCGCGACCGACAAGAAGGCGGGGCTGCACGTCTATGACCTTGCCGGCCGCGACCTCGCCTTTCTGGAAGGCGGGCGCGTCAACAATGTCGATGTCGTCGGCAATATCGTCGTCGCGAGCGACCGTAACGACGGTGTGAACGCGCATCTCGCGGTCTTCGCGCTCGACGGCGCCAAGCCCGCGCTGACCAGTCTCGGCCGCGCCTCGGCGGGCCCCGGCGAAGCCTATGGCCTCTGCCTCAAGCGCAGCGCGCCCGGCGAGCCGGTGACGGCAGCCCTGATTATCAAGGACGGCACGGTGCGCGTCGGCACGCTGGCGCTCGCCGAGGGGACCGAACCCGCCTTCGCCGTGCAGTGGGAGCAAAAGATTCCGACCCAGTCCGAAGGCTGCGTCTTCGACGGCGACACGCTGTATGTCGGTGAGGAGGATGTCGGCATCTGGCGGCTGACGCCGAACGCGAGCGGCGTCGATGCCAAGCTCGTCGCGCCCGTCGACAACCAGCGGCTCGTCGCCGACGTCGAGGGGCTCGCGACGATCGACCACAAGGGGCAGCGCTATCTGATCGCATCGAGCCAGGGCGACAACGCCTATGCGGTCTTCCGCCTGCCCGGCATGGACTATGTCGGCCGTTTCGCCATTGCGGCGGGACGCTATGGCGCGACGAGCGAAACCGACGGCATCGAAGCAGTCGCGGGCAATTTCGGCGCGGCCTATCCGGGCGGTCTTTTCCTGGCGCAGGACGGCGACAATGCGCCCGCGGCCCAGAATTTCAAGCTGGTGCGCTGGGACCGGATCGCGGCGGCGCTGGGCCTGTAATCGAGAACGTCGCCCCTGCGAGGGCGGGGGGCGACGACCCTTGCCCAAATGCCCGCACCCGCCTAGGGGGACCGCGTCTTTCCCGTCTTGCAAAGGCCGCCCTCCCATGACCGATCTCGTTCCCGTCCGCCGCGCGCTCCTTTCCGTCAGCGACAAGGCGGGCCTCGCCGATCTTGCCGCGGCGCTCGTCCGCCACGGCGTCGAGCTGGTTTCGACCGGCGGCACCGCCAAGGCGCTGCGCGATGCGGGGCATGACGTTCTCGACGTCTCCGACCTCACCGGCTTTCCCGAGATGATGGATGGCCGCGTCAAGACGCTGCACCCGACGGTCCACGGCGGCATCCTGGCGGTGCGCGACGATGCCGCGCATGTCGCGTCGATGGAGGCGCATGGCATCGGCGGCATCGACCTGGTCGTCGTCAACCTCTACCCCTTCCTTCAGACGGTGATGAGCGGCGCCGACCGCGATACGATCATCGAGAATATCGACATCGGCGGCCCCGCAATGGTGCGCTCGTCGGCGAAGAACCATGCCTTCGTCGGCATCGTCACCGAGCCTGAGGATTATGCCGCGGTGATCGCCGAGATGGACGCCAATGGCGGCGCGACCACGCTCGGCTTGCGCAAGCGGCTCGCCGCGACCGCCTTTGCGCATACCGCGACCTATGACAGCATGATCGCGCAATGGTTCGCCTTCGCCGATCAGGGCAAGCTCTTCCCCGAAACGCTGCCGCTCACGACCAGGCTGTCGGGCGAACTGCGCTATGGCGAAAATCCGCACCAGAAGGCGGCGCTCTACCTCCCCGTCGGCCCGTCGGCGCGCGGCGTCGCGCAGGCCGAGCAGGTGCAGGGCAAGGAGCTTAGCTACAACAATCTCAATGACGCCGACGCGGCGCTCGAACTCGTCGCCGAATTCCGTGAGGCCGATCCGACCTGCGTCATCGTCAAGCACGCCAACCCGTGCGGGGTCGCCACCGCGGCGTCGCTGACCGAAGCCTATGACGCAGCGCTGAAATGCGACGATGTCTCGGCCTTTGGCGGCATCATCGCGGTCAACCGCCCGCTCGACGGCGCGACGGCCGAGGCGATCAGCAGCATCTTCACCGAAGTTGTCTGCGCGCCCGATGCCGACGCCGACGCGCGCGCGGTGTTCGCGAAGAAGAAGAACCTCCGCCTGCTGCTCACCGGCGACCTGCCCGATCCGGCGCGCGGCGGGCTGGTGATGAAGGCGATCGCCGGCGGCTGGCTCGCGCAGACGCGCGACAATGGCCGCATCACGCGCGATGACCTGAAAGTCGTCACCGACCGCGCGCCGACCGACGAGGAACTGGCCGACGCGCTCTTCGCCTGGACCGTCGCCAAGCATGTGAAGTCGAACGCCATCGTCTATGCCAAGGGTGGATCGACCGCCGGCATCGGCGCGGGACAGATGAACCGCCGCGACAGCGCGCGCATCGCCGCGATCAAGGCGCGAGAAGCGGCCGAGAGCCACGGCTGGGCGAGCCCGCGCACCGTCGGCAGCGCGGTCGCCAGCGACGCCTTCTTCCCCTTCGCCGACGGGCTGCTCGCCGCGGTCGAAGCAGGCGCCACCTGCGTCATCCAGCCGGGCGGCTCGATCCGCGACGACGAGGTGATCGCGGCGGCGAACGAAGCCGGCCTGGCGATGGTGTTCACGGGGATGCGTCATTTCCGGCACTGACGCTGATTTTCGAACCGTCATCCCGGGGCGAAGGCCGGGATCTCAACGTCTCAGCCTGATGCACGGGCGAGATCCCGGCCTTCGCCCCGGGATGACGAGAGATGAAGGAAGCGTGCTCCTGTCTCGACTTCGAGCACCGCGAACGGCATAGGGAAGCCGGGAACATCCTGACCCGCAACCAAGGACCAGCATGACCGCCATCCCGCGTAACAAGTCGATGATCCAGCGCCTTTATGGTTGGACTATGGAGAAATCGGCGCATCCTCACGCCGAATATTGGCTGGCGCTGGTGTCGTTCGTCGAGGCGAGCTTCTTTCCGATCCCGCCGCATCCGATGCTGGGGCTGATGTGCCTCGCCGAACCGAAAAAGGCCGTGCGCTATGCGCTGATCTGCACGCTCGCGTCGGTCGCGGGCGGGATGCTCGGCTATGGGATTGGCTTCTTCTTGTACGAAAGCGTCGGGCTGTGGCTGCTCGGCGTGCTCCATCTGACCGAGAGCTTTCCTGCCGCTGCCTGCTATCTGCGCGACTATGGCGCCGAGATCATCCTGGTGAAGGGGGCGACGCCGATTCCCTTCAAGCTGCTGACGATCACCGCCGGCTTCATCCACATGAACTTCGTCACCTTCCTGTGGGCAAGCCTCGCGAGCCGGGCCTTTTCCTTCATGCTGGTAGGCCTGTTGTTCCGCCTGTTCGGGGCACCGATCAAGGCGTTCATCGACAAATATCTCGCTTGGGTCGCGGGCGGCTTCATCATCCTCGTCGTCGGGGGCTTCATCGCCGCGAGTGCGCTGTCGGGCGGCGGCAGCAAGACCGCCGACAAATGCAGTCATGCGACCCTGGAAAGCATCGGACTGGACCGGAAATAGCCACCGAACCGCAATAAGGACGTGTTCCCCCGCGGAGGCGGGGGTCCATCGCCGGACAATGCTATTCGAACCGGCAGGAGAGGGGCCCCCGCCTTCGCGGGGGAACACCCGATTTTTCGTGGCGGATTACTCGTTTGCCGCCTGATGCAGCCAGTCGGCGTGGCGCGGGGCCTTTTTCGTCCGGCTCCATTCTTCGAGCATCAGCGGGGCGACGCGCGCGAGTTCGGCATATTGTTCGTCGGTGCCGATGTCGCACGCCAGTTCGACGCGGTGGCCGTTGGGGTCGAAGAAATAGATCGACTTGAAGATGCCGTGATGCGTCGGGCCAAGCACATCGACGCCATTCGCTTCTAGATGCGCCTTGGCGCCGACCAGCTCGTCATAGCTGCCGACCTTGAAGGCGAGGTGCTGGACCCACTTGGGCGTATTTTCGTCGCGGCCCATGTCGGGCTGGTTCGGCAGCTCGAAAAAGGCAAGGATATTGCCGTTACCCGCGTCGAGAAAAACGTGCATGTACGGGTCATATTCGCCCGTCGACGGCACATGATCCTCGGCAAAGGCGGTCGTATAGGTCATGCCGAGCATGGCCTCATACCATTCGACCGTCTCCTTCGCGTCCTTGCAGCGATAGGCGGCGTGGTGAACGCCGCCCAATTTGATCGGACTCGTCATTCGGCGGGCTCCTCGACATTGAGCGCGCCGCGGCGGATCTGGTCGAGTTCCATCGACTTGAACAGCGCGGTGAAATTGCCCTCGCCGAAGCCTTCATCCTTCTTGCGCTGGATGAATTCGAAGAAAACGGGGCCGATCACGGTCTGTCCGAAAATCTGGAGCAGCAGGCGGGGGTCGCCCTCGGTCGTCGATCCGTCGAGCAGGATACCGCGCGATTTCAGTTCATCGACCGGCTCACCATGGCCCGGAAGGCGGTCGGCGAGCATCTCGTAATAGGTTGCGGGCGGCGACGGCGCGAAGGGATTGCCGAGCGCCTTGAGCTTGTCCCACGACGCGTAAAGATCGTCGCAGCTGAAGGCGATATGCTGGATGCCCTCGCCATTATAGGCACGTAGATATTCCTCGATCTGGCCGCCGCCGCCCGCGCCTTCTTCGTTCAGCGGAATGCGGATCTTGCCGTCGGGGGCGGTCATCGCCTTCGAGGTCAGACCGGTATATTCGCCCTTGATGTCGAAATAGCGGATTTCGCGGAAACCCGCGATGCGTTCGTAAAAAGCCGCCCAATGCGCCATGCGCCCCCCATAGACATTGTGCGTCAGGTGATCGATCACCTTCAGCCCCGCCCCTTCGGGATGGCGGTCGACGCCATCTTCATAGACGAAGTCGATGTCATAGATGTTCAGCCCGTCGCCATAGCGGTCGATCAGATAGATGATCGAGCCGCCGATGCCGCGGATCGCGGGCAGGCGCAGTTCCATCGGGCCGGTCTTGACCTCTACCGGCTCGGCCCCGCGCGCAATCGCCTCGGCATAGGCTTTCGCCGCGTCGCGGCAACGCCAGCCCATGCCGCACGCCGACGGGCCATGTTCGGCGGCGAAATAGGCGGCGGGCGATTTGGGTTCATAGTTGGCGATCAGGTTGATGTCGCCCTGCCGCCAAAGCGCCACATCCTTCGAGCGGTGCCGCGCGATGCGCGTGAAACCCATCCGTTCGAACACCGGTTCGAGCATGCCCTTTTCAGGCGCCGAAAATTCGACGAATTCGAAGCCGTCGAGGCCCAGCGGATTGTCGAACAGGTCGGCCATGGTCAGTCCCTTAATGTGGTTTCAATTGAAACTATTATGATGGATCGCGGACCGCGAGTCAATGCCGTGGCGCTTCAGATAGACCGTCGCCTGCGCGGGGGGCGGCGCTTCTTGTCTTGGCGACTACGCCGCTTCCTCGATCGCCTCGAGCGCGCTCATCCACGCCGCCTCGACGCGTTCCAGCTCGGATGCGAGCTTGCCGCGGCGCTGCGCGAGATCGCCCATCGTCAGCTTGGCAAGCGCCGGGTCGGCGCTCGCGGGGTCGAACATTGCGCGGTCGATCGCGCTGACCTGCTGCGCGAGCTTGGCCGCGCGCGCCTCATGATCCTTGGCGGTCTTGCGCAACGCCGCCTGGGCCTCGCGCGCCTTCGCCGCTTCCTGCCGCGCCGCCTTTGCATCCTTCGGCTTCGCGGGCGTCGCCTTCGCATCATCGCCGGAGGGCGACTTGCCGAGGATGAACGCGACATAATCGTCCATGCTGCCGTCGAAATCGCGCGCCGTTCCATCGTCGACCAGGACCAGCCGGTCGGCCGAGAGTTCGAGCATATGGCGGTCGTGGCTGACGATCAGCACCGCGCCTTCGAAACCGTTAAGCGCCTGCACCAGCGCCTCGCGCGCATCGACGTCGAGGTGGTTGGTCGGCTCGTCGAGGATCAAGAGGTGCGGCGCCTCGCGCGTGATCAGCGCGAGAGCGAGCCGCGCCCGTTCACCGCCCGACAGCTTGCCGACCTCGGTCGTCGCCCTGTTACCCGAAAAGCCGAAGCGCCCCAGTTGCGCGCGCACCGCGCCAGGGGTCTTGCCCGCCATCACGCGCGTCATATGGCCGAGCGGAGTATCGGCGCCGTCGAGTTCCTCGACCTGATATTGGGTGAAATAACCGACGCGCATCTTGCCCGCGACCGCCATGCCGCCCTCTTCGGGCTTCAACTGCGCCGCGAGCAGGCGCGCGAGCGTCGTCTTGCCGTTGCCGTTGCGGCCGAGCAGCGCAATGCGGTCGTCGGGATCGATACGCAGGTTCAGGCGGCGCAACACCGGCGCGCCGGGCGTATAGCCGACGCTGGCAAGGTCGAGCGTGATCAGCGGCGGCTTGAGTTCGTCACCGGGGCTCGGGAAATCGAACACCAGGCTCGGATCGTCGGCGATCGCCGCAATCGGCTGCATCCGGGCGAGTTGCTTGGCGCGCGACTGCGCCTGCTTCGCGGTCGAGGCGCGCGCGCTGTTGCGGGCGATATAGTCCTGCAATTTGGCGCGCTGCGCGTCCTGCGCCGCCTTCGCCGCCGCAAGCTGCGCCGCGCGTTCGGCGCGCTGGCGCTCGAACGCGTCATAGCCGCCGGCGTAGAGCGTCACCTTCCCGCCTTCGAGATGCAGAATATGGTCGACCACATTGTTGAGCAGGTCGCGTTCATGGCTGATCACGACAAGCTGCCCCGGATAGGAGCGCAGGAAGCTTTCAAGCCACATCGTCGCTTCGAGGTCGAGGTGGTTCGACGGTTCGTCGAGCAGCAGCAGGTCGGGGTTCGAAAAGAGCAGCGCGGCGAGCGCAACGCGCATTTTCCACCCGCCCGAAAAGCTGTCGAGCGGGCGCCCCTGCATATCCTCGTCGAAGCCGAGCCCGATCAGGATGCGCGCGGCACGCGCCGGCGCGGTATAGGCGTCGATCGCGATCAGCCGCTCGTGAATGTCGGCGAGCCGGTCGGGGTCGGTTTCGATCTCTGATCGTTCGAGCAGGTCGGCGCGTTCGGCGTCGGCGGCGAGCACGGTTTCGAACGGCGTCGCGCTGCCGCTCGGCGCTTCCTGCGCGATATAGCCGAGGCGCGTCTTGCGCGGCATTTCAATCCCGCCGTCGTCGGCCTCCAGCTCGCCGATCATCGCCTTCATCAGCGTCGACTTGCCCGCACCGTTGCGGCCGATCAGTCCGGTGCGGCTTTTCGGTGGCAGGCTAGCGCTCGCGCGGTCGAGGATGGTGCGGCCGCCCAGTCGCACGGTCAGATTGTTGATCGTCAGCATGGGCGCGCGCCTAGCACGGCTGTCCGCCGGTGCGAAGCCCGATCGGAGCTAGTGCGAAGCGCCCATCGAGATCGTCTTGGGCCGCGGGATCAGCCACACCGCCGCTGCCGCGATGACGAAGACCGTCCCGGCGGCGAGGAAGATATGCAGCACACCGAGCGTCGAGGCCTGGACATCGACGATCCGGTCAAGCGCGGCGCGCGCCTGTTCGGTCGTCAGCCCGGCATTCTGCATCTTGTCCATCGTCTCGGCCGCGCCGTTGAGCGCGGGCACCAGTTCGGCGCGCGATACGCGGCTTGCGTCGTCCCACGCCGTTGTCGCGATGGCGGTGCCGATCGCGCCGCTCAGGGTGCGCAGGAAGCTCATCAGGCCGGCCGCCGAGGTCTGATCCTTCGCCGGTACCGAACTCAGCGCCAGCGCGGTCAGCCCGACGAAGAAGAAGGGCATGCCCATCCCCTGCAGCAGATGCGGCAGCGCGAGGCTCCAATAATCGACGTCGGTATTCCAGCGCGCGCGCAGGATCGACATCAGCGCCATCCACAAGATGCCCGCGCAGACGGTGATCCGCACATCGATCTTGGTCAGCAGCCCCGCCGCCAATGGCGAGAAGAGCACAGCGAAACAGCCGATCCACGCGACGATGAAACCGGTTTCGGTCGCGGTGTAGCCCGCCACCTGCTGCAACCACAGCGGCGTCAGCACGACCTGCGAGAAAAAGGCCCCGAAGCCGAGCGAGATGGCGACGGTCGCGAAACTGAAGCCGCGAAAGCGGAAGACCCGGACATTGACCACCGGATTGGCGTCCGTCAGCTCCCAGATCAGAAAGGCAGCGAAGCTGATCGCGGCGACGATCGCCAGCATGACGATCCATGCCGATCCGAACCAGTCGTGCTCGCGCCCGGTGTCGAGCATGACCTGAAAAGAGCCGACCGACAGGACGAGCAGGATGAGGCCGACGATGTCGATCCGCATCTTCGCCTTCTTCGTCTCGAACGCGCCAAGCATGCTGCCGACGCCGAAGGCACAGACAGCGACGACGGGCAGGTTGATGAAGAAAATCCAGGGCCAGCTCCAATTGTCGCTGATCAGCCCGCCCAGAATTGGCCCCAGAATCGGCGCCGTCGTTGTCGTCATCGACCAGATCGCGAGCCCGACCCCGGCCTTTTCCTTCGGAAAGATGCGCAGCAGCAATATCTGCGACAGCGGCATCAGCGGCCCGCCCGCGAGGCCCTGCAGGACGCGGAACAGGATCAGCGCGTCGAGCGTGCGCGAAATGCCGCACAGGAAGGAGAAGATGCCGAAACCCACGATCGACACGATGAACCAGCGCACCGTGCCGAACCGCGCGGCGAGCCAGCCGGTGAGCGGGACGCTGATCGCGTCGGCAACGGCGTAGCTGGTGATCACCCAGGTTCCCTGCGTCGGCGATACGGCAAGGCCGCCGGCGATATGGGGGACCGAGACATTGGCGATCGTCGAATCGAGCACGACGACGAAATTGGCGAGCGCGAGCGCGAAGGCCGCGGCGAGCAGCTTGACGCCGCTCAGCGGCTGCGGCCCGGCCGGTGTCGATACGGCGGATGCGGCGGCGCTGGCCATCGTTCAGCTCACTTTCCGCGCGTGTCGATCGTCGCTTCCATCGACAGGCCGACGCGAAGCGGATGCGCCTGCAATTCCTTGGGATCGAGCGCGATACGCACCGGCAGGCGCTGCACCACCTTTACCCAATTGCCCGTCGCATTCTGGGCCGGGATCAGCGAAAAGGCGGCGCCCGTCCCACCCGCGATCCCGATCACCTTGCCGTGATAGACGACATCGCCGCCATAATAGTCGGAGGTGAGCTCGACCGGCTGGCCGATGCGGATCTTGCGGAACTGGCTTTCCTTGTAATTGGCGTCGACATAGGCGGTGGCGATCGGAACGATCACCATGATCGGTGCGCCGGCCGCGATCCGCTGGCCGACCTGGACCTGACGATTGGTGACGATGCCGGCGACGGGGGCGCGGATGATCGTGCGCTCAAGATCGAGTTGCGCCTTCTCGAGCCGCGCCTGCGCCGCGGCAACATCGGGGGCGGTCTCGATCGTCGTGCCGCGCACCACCGCTTCGGCGGCACCCAGATCGCCGCTCGCCGAACCGCGCGTCGCTTCGGCCGAAGCGATCGCCGCCGCAGCAAGATCACGCGCCGCGCTGGCGGATGCAAAGGCGGTGCGCGCCGCGGTCAATTCTTCGCCCGACACAGCGCCGGTTCCGGCGAGGCCTTCGCGGCGCGCGAGTTCGGCACGCGCTTTCGCCACCCCCGCATCGGCGTCGCGCAGCCGCGCGCGGGCCTGCGCGATATCGGCGCCGCGCGCCGAAACGCGCGCTCGTGCGGCATCGGCATTGGCGCTCGCTTGGCCATAGCGCTGGCGTGCCTGTCGCAGCGCAGCTTCGGCATCGGCAAGCGCGATGCGCTGATCGGCATCGTCGAGGATGACGAGAACATCGCCCTTTTTCACCGCCTGGGTGCCGCTGACGCGCACCTCTTTGACGGGGCCGGAGACGAGCGCGGTAACCGCGGCCGAATCGGCGCCGACATAGGCATTGTCGGTCGACACGCGCCCGGCCTGCGTCAGGAAATACCAGATGCCCCACAGCGCCGCGATCGTCACGACGACGAGCGCAAGGATGCGCAGCGCCTTGCGGCGCGTCGCCGGGCGCCCCTCGGCGGCGGCGGGGGTTTCGCTGTCGACCGCGGGAGTATCGGTCATTGCTTGTCTCCTGTTGGCGATGCGGCCGCAAATCCGCCGCCCAGGGCGCGGATCAGGGCAATGTCGAGCGAAAGCCGGCGCGCTTCGAGGTCGGCGACCGCGCGCGCGAGCGCGACCTGGCTATCCTCGGCGGTGAGCTGCGCAAGCTGGTTGGAAAGGCCGGCACGGTAGCGCAGCCCGGCAAGGTTGGCGGCGTCGGCCGCGGCCTTCAGCGCGTCGCGCCGGTCGGCAAGCTGGCGCGCTATGGCGTCACGGCTGGCGACGATGTCGGCGACATCGCGCAGCGCGGCGACGAGCGTGCGGTCGTAATTGGCGACGGCGCCGTCATAATCGGCCCGCGCCCCGCGATACTGGCCCTGCAGCCGCCCGCCCTCGAAGATCGGCAGGCTGATCGCCGCGCCGCCATTGCCATATTCGGACCCGGTCTTGAACAGGTTCGACAGCCCGAGCGACTGGAGCCCGACGAGCGCCGACAGGTTGATGTTCGGATAAAAGGCGGCACGTGCAACGTCGATGCGCTTCGCCGCCGCTTCGGCCCGCAGCCGGGCCGCGACAATGTCGGGTCGCCGGCCGACCAGGTCGATCCCCGCCTGCGGCGGCAGCGCGAGCGACGGCGCCGCAAGCGCCGGACGCGCGATGGTCCGGCCGCGATCGGGACCGGCGCCGAGCAGGGCGGCAAGGCGGTTGCGGGTGAGCGCGATCGCCTCCTCGATCGCGGCGACATCGCCGCGCGCCGAGGCGGCACGGCTTTCGGCCTGCCGCTGCGTCGCCTGATTGTCGAGCCCGGCGGCGGTGCGCTTCGCCGACAGATCGGCGCTCGCGCCGCGGATACGGATCGCGTCCTGCGCAACGTCGAGATCGGCATAATAGCCCGCCAGATCGGCGTAAGCGGTGGCAATCCCGGTCGTCAGCATCAGCCGCGCCTGCGCAGCATCGACGCGCGCCGCTTCGGCTTCGGACGTGGCCGCCGCCAGCGCTGCGCGGTTCTTGCCCCACAAGTCGAGATCGAAGCCGAAGGTTGCGGCGATGCTGCCGGTATCCTGAATGCCGTCGGGAACGAAAGCCGGCGGGATTCCCATATTCTTGCTTTGCTGGACGCCGCCGGCGCTGCCCTGGATGCCGACACGCGGGAGCAGCGCGGCCCCCGCCTGCTGCGCCAGCGCCTCCGCGGCGCGCACACGCGCTGCGGCCACCGCAATGTCGGGCGATCCCGCCAGCCCTTCGTCGATCAGCGCATCGAGTTGCGGGTCACCGAAGCCCCGCCACCACCCCTCGACCGGCCAGGCGCCCGCCTGATCGGCCAGAGTCGTCTGCGAATCGAGCGCGGCGGCGGCGACCGGCACGGGCTTCTGCCCGAGATCGGGGACGCTCGCACAGCCCGCCAACAGGCCGAAAACCGCGGTTGAGAGGAAAAATGATCGGGGCATGGCTTCCAACGATACTAGCTGGTATCATGCGCCATTGGACTTTGGAGGATGGCTTGTCAACGGAAATGATACCAGACAGTACGGTTGTGATGGATGATGCCGCGACCGCGCGCCGCAAGGCGTTCGTCGACGCCGCGCGCGAACTCTTCTTTGCCAATGGCTATGCCGGCACCACCATGTCGTCGATCGCCAGCAAGGTCGGCGGCTCGAAAACCACGCTCTGGACCTATTTCCCGTCGAAGGAGGATCTGTTCGAAGCGGTGGTGGACGATATTGTCGAACGCTATGGCGACGCGCTGGCCATCGACCTGCCGCTCGACGAGCCGGTGCCCGACGTGCTGCGCCGGTTCGGCAATGTGCTGATGACCAAATTGACCGCGACGCCCTTGCTGTCGCTGTTTCGCCTGGTCGTGGGCGAGGCCGAGCGTTTTCCGCACCTGTCGAAGACATTCTATGATCGCGGGCCGCGCCGGGGCAAGGCGCGCGCCGCCGACTGGGTGGCGGCGAAGATGGCGCGCGGCGAGCTGCGCCCCGGCGATCCGATGCGCGCCGTCCAGCATTTTTCGGGCCTCTGCCAATCGGGCCTCTATCAGTTCGCGATCCTCGGCATGACCGACCCCGACGATATCGAGCGGCTGCAGGCCGACGTCGAAGCCGCGGTCGAAACCTTCTATCGCGGCTGGCGCCCCGACGCCGCGGGCTAGATCCGCCATTGTCCCAAAAGGCGACAGTTTCTGGGCCCGTCGCTGCTGGCGCGGGCGGCGATCATGCTAACGAGGCGGGGTGGAACCGATTCGCGACGCCATTTATTACGAGCAACTCGCCCGGGTCGCGCGGCTGAAGGCCGACGCGAGCGACGACCCGTTTCTGGCGCGGCGGCTGCGCGAGGCGGCAATCCGTAACGAGCGGCTGGCGCGCCGGTTGCGCCGCGAGGAAGAGGGCGGAGCGCCCGAAGCGTCCGCCTGAACCGCCCGCGGCGGCGTTACAGTTCGATCATGATCCGCACGCTGGCGGCATCGACACCCGCGGCGAGCGCGATGCGTCGGCGTGCCGCGGCAATTTCCACTTTCAGCATGTCGCTCTCGGCATCCGCCTCCGCACGCGCCGAAGCGCGCAGGCCGACCATCGCCGCGACGCCGGTCAGCTGCTGTTCGGGAACGTCGAGCGCACGCGCCAGCGCGAGCAGGCTCGTGCGGCGCGGCGCGGTGGTACCATTTTCCCACGCCCAGATGCTCGGTTTGCTGAGACCCGCCGCCTGGGCGAGCCCCGCGAGGCTCAGCCCGCGCGCCTGCCGCAGCCGCCGCAGCCGCGCGCCGAGCGTCTCCTCCGCATCGGCATCGGTGTCGCCATCGGCCCGGTCGGCGGGATCGAAATCGGAGGGGAGCGGATTGCGCAGCCGCGCCGCGCTGAGCGCCGCGCGCGGCAACGGCTGGCGGAAGCGACAGCCATAAAGCCGCTCGCTCTGCCATACGACCGCGGCGACGACATCGCCCGCCTCGGGCAATGCGATTGCGATATCCTGCCCCATCATCAGATCGGCGGCGGTTTCGATCAACACGCCGCTGACCGACAGATTGTGGACGATGACCTCGGTGCCTTGGCCGGGCGCCACCGCGCCCGCCACCGCAAGATTGAGACGCAGGCGATCCGCCCGCTGCTGCCCTTCGCCCGCGGGGGGCTCAACCATCGTTCCGTGAATGACCATAGGCGGCTGCTTGTCGCAGCGCAGGGTAAGCGAGGGGTTAATGCGCACGCTCGTCTCATCCGATTCGTGCGGCAACCGGGGCGAGCCGAGCACATGGGCGAAGAGGCCGGCGGACGGTCCCGCGGGGTTTCGGGGCGCGGACGCGCGCCGGGGCAGGCTGGACATGGCGACTTTCTGTTCTTGCACCCCGCAAACCGGGAAGGCGACCGACAGAAACGCCCGAAAACCACGCTTTGTTGCCGCGACTCACCGCATGCCCGCCCCGCCACGGCGCAGAAAAGCGCCGATCCGGCGCCAAATATCGGCTGCTTTTCCGTTAATAAGTTAACCGCCGCTGTTCCATATCAGGACGGCGGCAAAAGCGGCCCGCGGGGCCATTTTTCGGATTAACCCTCGAAACCCCCGCAACTCCGGTAATTTTCAAATCTTCTAATGGCATCGGTGGTGCCAAATCTTGCCAAACTGCCATTTTGGGGGTTCACATCTAACTGAACCATCGTATTAAATTCCTCTTAACGGAAAGGGGGGGTGAGTCGGGTCGCGACTTCCCCGGGCATCCAGTTGCCCGAGACCGCCAATGAGCCGGTCGGAAACCGTTCTAGGTTTTTTTGAGGGGAGAGCCATGCGTCCGCTGCTTATCGCGCTTGCTGCGTTTGCATTCGCTTCGCCCGCCGTCGCGGGCGAAATCGAAAACGCCCGGTCGATCGACATCGCGGTCAGCGGGTCGATTCGCGAACATTGCGGCATCGGCAGCATCGGCGACATGGACTTCGGCAACCTCGAACGCCGCGGTCTGGGCATCCAGACGCGCGTCGCCTTCGATTGCAACGTCCCCTTTACGATGACGATCAAGGGTGCCAGCGGCGCACTGACGCACACCAGCATGCCGAACGGCCAGGGGCCCTATGGCGGCAAGCTGCCCTATAATCTGGCGGTGCAGATGCCGGTGCGTTTCCCGTCGTCGCAGACGATCAGCAAGAGTTTCAACAGCGCCCAGCTTCAGGCCGGCGGCGTGATTTCCAGCAATGGCGGCATCGCCACCGACGGCATGACGCTGGCGGTCGAACTGGGCCAGCCCACGGGCGAGGCCGGGATGCTGCTGGCAGGCGATTATTCGGAGACGATCACGATCACCGTGTCTCCGATCTGACGAGATTCCTTCGCGAGGGGCGACTTCGCGGACGGATCAGGCCCTGGGGGTGGCACCGACCCCCCGGGTTCTCCGACCAGCCGGTGCATATGAACAGCCGCCTCCCCGCGACGGGGGCGCGGTTCAAAAATGAGGGAAGAAGGTTATGAAGAAGATTCTTACCGGCGCCGTTGCCGCCATCGCTCTTGTCGGCATTGCTTCGCCGGCCGCTGCGCAGACCAACCAGCGTCACTATGCGGGTACGGCTCCGATTCCGTACACGATCACCAACCCGCAGAACGCTCCGTTCCCGTTCAACGTCATCGGCCTTGCCGCTGGTGAAGCGGGCGTCCTTGCCCAGGTTGGCACGCGCTACACCGCCGTCGCCGATGCGCCGAGCGACAGCGAAACCGCGACCCCGACCGTGAACGTTGCGTTCAACCTGTCGGGCACCGTGAACAAGGACTGCTCGTTCTATGCTGGCAACAACTCGAACGCGACGAACATCGACTTCGGCGTGATCGGCGTCCGCACCGGCAACAACGAAAACGTCAACAACGCTTTCGAAATGGTCGGCCCGGCGTTCGCCAACATCGAAACGCTGACCGCTGGCTGCAACTTCAACAACGAAGTCAAGATCGCCAAGAACGATGCCGCTGGCCTCGTGAACCAGACCGCGAGCGGTTATGACACGAACCAGTTCCAGAACAACATTCCGTACACCGTTTCGGCGGCTTGGACGGGTGTTGCGTTCAACGCTGTCACCGCTGGCACTCCGCAGAGCCTGACCGTTGGTGCAAACTCGCTCGACGGCACGCTGCAGCAGGGTGCATGGCGCTCGGCGATGACCATCGACTTCAACGCTCCGGCTGTCACCAGCAAGGGCCTCGTCGCTGGCAACTACACCGGCACGACCACGCTGACGCTCAAGGCTCTCTAAGCCTCGGCGTACAATCAGGGAAAGGGGGAAGAGCAATCTTTCCCCTTTCTTTATGAATGAATGCAATTATTCTGTGAAATTCAGGGGGGAAGGGGAATCATGGCTATCTTGTCCGTGCTGAAGCGCCAGTCGAAGGCGCTGCTGGCGGCGATTGCCGCGCTATTCCTGCTTGTTCCCGCAGCTTATGCGATGCGCGTTTCGCCGATGGTCGTCGAAATGGAAACGCGCGGCACCAGCGCGGTCGCACGTATCGAGGTTCAGAATATCAACCCCGGCAAGCTCGCTTTCCAGACGCGCGTCTATCGCATGGAAATCGACAAGGACGGCAACATCACCGAAACACCGGCCGACGACAAGTTCCTGATTTTTCCGCCGCAAGGCGCGCTGCCGCCCGGCGGACGCCAGGTGATCCGCCTGCAATGGGTGGGCGACCCCGAAATTCCGACGTCGCAGGCTTATTATGTCTCCGTCGAACAGCTTCCCGTGGCCTTCGAGCCCGGTACCGAGGATTCGGCGTCGGCACAGGTTCAGGTTCTCTATAATATGCGCGCGCTCGTCGTTGTCGCGCCGCCGGGCGCCAAGCCCGACGTCAAGCCGACCGATGTTCGTCAGGCCGAATATCAGCCGCCGGCGCTGCCGGGTGCGACCGAAAAGCCGCCATTGCAGGACGGCGTTGCGGTCACACTGCGCAACGACGGTCGCCGCCACGCGATGATGGCTAATTTCGGCTGGCACCTCGAAGGCACCGACCGCGATGGCAAGTTCCTGCGCGTCGATGTTTCGCCCGAAGAATTGTCGCGCGTCGTCGGCACCGGCTATGTCCCGGCGCAGGGTGAGCGCACCTTCAACCTGCCCGTCCCGGGCTTCGGCCCCGGCCCGATCAAGCTGACCTTCGCAAAATGAGGATGCGGGCGGCCCTCTGCTCGGTCGCTTTGCCGGCCCTTTGGGCCAGCACCGCCGCCGCGCAGGTTTCGATTCCCCTGCCCCAGCGGCCGGGAACGGCCCAGCCAGCGCCTGCGCCCGCGCCGACTCCAGCGCCCAGCACGCCGCCGACCAGCATCCCGCTGCCCGGCACACCAACGCCTACGCCTGCCCCCACGCCGACCGAGCCCGATCTCGGCCTGCCGCAGGTGCCGATGGGGCCATACGGACGGCCCGATATCAATCCCTACGACCGGGACATCGACATGACGGTGCCGCTGACCTTCCTCAGCCGCAGCCTCGGCGATATTCCGATGCGGTTGACCGCGGACGACCGCTTCCTGCTGGAGACGGCCACCTTCCTCAAGTTGCTGAAACCGATCCTCAACGAAGAGGCGCATGCCAAGCTGGCGGCGCATCTGGACGGCAAAACGCAATTCGGCCCCGACGACCTTTCCGAGACCGGCGTCGGCTTGACTTATGACCCCAGCACGCTTGCGGTCGTCGTTGTCCAGGTGTCCGCCGATCAGCGCTCGACGGTCGATCTGTTCGCGCCGCCCAAAGACGATATGGATGACATCACGCTCCAGCCCGAAAATTTTTCGGCCTATTTGAACCTCAGCGTGATCCAGACCTATATCTGGGAAGGCAGCAACCACGCCGATCCGCCGACGATTAATTTCGACGGCGCGATCCGGGTGGGTCCGATCGTGTTCGAAGGCGATGCCCAGCTCGGCCAGCAATTCACGCTGGACGGCGACAGCTATAAATTCCGGCGAAACTATGCGCGGTTGGTTTACGATCAGCCCGAAGATTATCGCCGCTGGTATCTCGGTGACCTTGACGTCGAGATCCGTGGCCAACAAGCATATGTCCAGATGGGCGGCATTGGTGTGCTGCGCCAGCAGCGGCGATTCAACACCTTCCGCGCAGCGATCCTGCAAGCCGATCGCCAACTGGTTCTGCAGCGCGAATCGACCGTGCGCTTCCTGCGCAACGGCTCGCTCTATCGTGAATTGCGCTTGCAGCCCGGCCGCTACGACTTCAGTTCGCTGCCGCTCGTCGCAGGCAGCAATGACATCCAGATTCAGGTCACCGACAACAGCGGCGCAGTGCAGAATCTGTCGTATCAGCAATATCTCGACCCGATCGACCTTGATCCGGGCGATTATGAATATGGTGCCTATATCGGGCCCACGAGCCAACGTTTCGGTTATGCGCCGGACTATAAGGGGCCGGTCGCCTTCACGGGCTTCTTCCGTAAGGCCTTTCTCAACGCACCGGCGATCGGCGTCGGACTGCAAGCCAGCAAGGACGTTCAGACGCTCTCCGGGCAAACGCAGTTTGTTCTAGGCAATGGCGGCAGGATATTGCTCGATGCGGCCGGCAGCCATTCCAAAGAGGCTGGCACGGGCTTTGCCGGCGGGGTCAGCTACGAGCATTATTTCGATCGCAATGGCCTGTCGGACAGCCTGACGATCCGCGCCGATTACACGTCGCCGCATTTTTCGACGCTGAGCAATATTCTGGGGATCAACACAACCTCCTTCACGGCGTCGGCCCAATATACGCATCAATTCAGTCAGAAATTCCTGACAACCTCGACCGCGTCCTACATCAAGGGCCGCGGAAATCTTGGTGACAGCTATCGTGTCGGCACCACCGGCTATTACCGGTTTGACCGCGAATGGACGTTCCGCGCGGGCGTGGAATATTCAAAATTTCCTGCTGCATTTTCGGACTCTACGGGGTTTAGCGTCCTTGTCGGCCTGGTCTTCCAGCCCGACTATCGCCGCCGCGCCGAGGCGCGTTACGAAAGCCGCAACAATCTGGCCGAGCTATCCTATAATCAGAGCGGCCTTAACCAGCTCAATAGCGTCGGCTTCGGTGGCGTCCTGACACGGCAGGATCAAAGCGCGCAGGCGGTCGGCTACGTCAGCTACTCGGCAAATCGCTTCGACGCGACGCTCAGCCATGCGACCTTCGGCCCCAGCCTTTCAAGCATCGCGGACATCAACGCGACGACGCTGCGCGTGGGCACGACAATCGCCTATACCGGCGGCATGGTCGGGCTGGGTCGCCGCATCAATGACAGCTTCATGCTGCTCAAGGCGCACGAAAATCTCGGCAAGCGCGACGTGGTCGTCGGCCAGTCGCTCGCGCAGAATGATTATATCGCGCGCAGCGGTCCGCTCGGTGCGGCGGTGCATAATTTCCTCGGCTCCTACACCACCCAGTCGGTGCAATATGACGTGCAGGATCCGCCGCCGGGATATGACACCGGGCCCGGCGTGTTCCGCGTCCACCCGCCGTACAAGAGCGGCTATGCCGTGCGGGTCGGCACCGATGCCTTTGCGAGCGCGATCGGCACGCTGATGCTCACCGCCGAAAAGCCGGTGTCGCTGATCGGCGGGCGCGTCACGCTGCTCGACGTCAAGGAAGGCGACAATCCGCAGCCGACGCCCTTCTTCACCAATTCGGTCGGGCGCTTTGCGGTATCCAACCTGCTGCCCGGCCGCCGCTATCTTGTCGAAACCTATGGCCCCAACGGCACGGTCGACAGGGCATTCGAATTTACCGTTCCGGCCGATACGACCGGTCTCGTCGATCTCGGCACCGTGAAGTCGGGCTCGTTCAAATAGGAGGCTTCCATGCTTCGCGCATCGCTTTTGCTCGCCGCCACGCTGATGGCCGCTCCCGCCTTTGCCCAGTCGGCCAATTCGGCACGCCCGACCGACTGCATGGTGCGGATGAACGCCGCGCCGACGAGCTGGATGATCTCCGGCTACGATCCCTATGGCGGCTCGCTGCCCGAAGGGACGTTCAGCGTCACCTATATCAATGACGGCGGGTCCGAATGCCGCTTTGCGCCGCTGTTCGACCTGTCGCAGCCGCCGTTTGGTCTGTCGAAGGGGACGGGCAAGCGCATCGGCTATGCGCTCGTCAACCTCACCGATTCGCAGGATGTGACACCGCGCGCCGGCCGTTCGCTGCGCACGCCGTCGCAGCGCGAGCTGGTGCTCGCCCCCAATGAATCGAAGACGCTGCTCTACAAGCTCGTCGCCAATCCCGAAGACGTCCGCGATTCGGGCACCTTCACCCAGGACGTCAGCATCGAGGCGCAGGACCGCAGCTTCCGCTCGCTCGGCGGGACGCAGGTCGTTCTCGGCCTCGAGGTGCTGCCGTCGGCGCGCATGGGCCTGTCGGGCGCCTATTCGATGAGCGACGGCCACGCCGTCGTCGACCTGGGCGAACTGCGCACCGGGGTCGCGCCCGTGCCGCTGCAGCTGCGCGTCAGCAGCACCGGTCAATATGATCTGCAAGTGACCTCGGCCAATTCGGGCAAGCTGCGCCTCGGCGCCAGCGACTGGACGGTGCCTTATTCGATCGCCGTCGGCGGAACCGCGGTGAATCTGGCCGGCACCAGCCGCCTGTCTGGACCGACCGGCAATGGCTATCGCCGCGACTCGCTGCCGATCCAGTTCATCATCGGCGATGTCAGCGATCGCCGTGCCGGCACCTACAGCGACGTGATCTCGATCTCCGTTACCGCGCGCTAAGCGCTTAAATTTCCGACCTTCATGGGCAGAAGGCGCCGGGTTCCGGCGCTTTTTCGCGTGGGCACTTAACTGAATATTAGATGTGCGCGGCTAATCACCATCCAACACTTCGGCCATTTCGGGCGGAAAGGGTGGCGAATGAAACGGAAACTTTCGATTGCTCTCGCGGGCGCCGCGCTCGTGGCAGTACCGACGACGGCGCTGGCCGCCTCGTACGGCTTCAACCTGTTTGCGACGGTCGCGGTCAACTGCACCGTCAATCATCAGCTGACCGGCTTCGGCGCGATCGAGGGCGACGCGGTGTCGCTCGGCTCGTTCCGCGAATATTGCAACGCGCCCACGGGCTATGAGCTGGTCGTCAGCTACGCACCGGGCACACTCGTCGGGACGCGCATCATCGCCGGCAGCGATGAAATCCTGCTCAACGGTTCGGGCCAGGCAGTGCTGAGCCGCGCAACCGGCCCGCGCATCCGCGAACGGCCGATCGCCGCGGTTCCGGGCGAGAACGGCTTCGATTCGGACCATCTGGACCTCCAGATCATCCCGAGCTGATTACCGGCGCGACGGGAAATTCGGAGGGGTCGGTGCAAACCGGCCCCTTTTTCTTTTTGTCGTCGGGCCACATCATATTCCCTTGCCCACCCAATGGGTGTGACGATCCGCGCCAGCGAAGGATATTCGTCTGTCGTCCGGCATTGATGTGTCGCCCGGCGAAGGCCGGGGTCCAGGGCTTCACAGCACCAGCGGCGGCGTTCGATACTCTTGGCGCTCGGCTATCGTCAGGGAAACCAAAGCGGTTGGCAGCAACGCCCGCTTTCTACCCCGAAACTGTCCCGGTCTCCGCTTTCTACAGCATATATTTCATCTTGATCGACTGGCGCATGTCGCCGGTGACGGCAAAGCTCGCCGATTTGAACTTCGGCGGCCCCATGCGGATCGCCGGGTCGCGCGAAAAGCCGAAGCCTTCCTTCGGCAGGAACAGCGCCATGTCCATCTTGTTGTTGCCATTCTCGTCATGCACCACCGCGATGGCATAGGTTCCGGCGGCGACCCCGCGAATTTTGAAATCGCCGGCGTCGGCGGCCTTCACCGCCATTCGCACCGACGCCTTGTCCTTGCTGCAGTCGGGAAAGGCCTTTGGGTTGGCGGTCAGGCAGACGAGAATCTGTCCCTTGACGTTGCGCAGCCCGGTGATGCTGACTTCAACCGTCGGGCCGGGCGCCGGAGCGTGCGGCGGTGGCGCGGTCGCTGCGACCGGCAGCGGCAGCAGTCCCGCCAAAGCTGCCCAGCCCGATATCGGTGCCGCACGCCTTGTCCCAGAAGCGGAAGTAAAGACCATAATTCCCCCGATAGGCGGCGTGATGCTGCTCATGGTGCGTCGCCGTTATCAGCCAGCGCCCTGCCGGTCCATGAACGAGTGCGCGGGGGAACATCTCCCACCCCATATGATTGCCGACCCCCATCAGCGTCATGATCGCGAGCACGAGACCCAGCACCGCGACATGGATGGGAACGATGAAGACCAGCGCCGGAATGACGATCGCGCCGGTGATCGCTTCCCACGGGTGAAAGCTCATCGCCGCCCATGCGGTCGGCGGCCGGCTCTGGTGATGCACGGCATGCGCGATGCGGAACAGCCGCGGCTGGTGCATCCAGCGATGCGTCCAATAAAACCATGTGTCGTGAAGAAGCAGATAGGCGAAGAGGCTGACCGGCAGATACCAGAGCGGAAAGGCGTGGACGTCGGTGTAGATGCGCGTCCAGTCGTGCGCCTGCCATCCCCAGGCGACGATGCCCGCCGGGATGCCGTAAATCGCCGCGCTGGCAAGGCTCCAGCCGATTTCGCGCCGCATCTGCGTTTCGAGCCCGCGATAGAGACCGGGATGCTTGAGCCGCGTCGCGAGCGCAAATCCTCCGCTGCTCAGCAGATAGCGTCCACCGACGATCAGCGTCATCGCTAGCGCCGACAGCGCGATGGCGAGCGCGGCGCTCATGCGGGCGCGCTCGCGGTGCCGTCGCCGAGCGGGCGCTGCATATAGACGGTGTCGAGCCAGCGCCCATGCTTCCACCCCATGCCGACGAGGCGCCCCGCGTGGACGAAACCCGCCGCCGCGTGGAGCGCGACCGAGGCAGGCTCGGCACCGCCGATCACCGCGACCATCGTGCGGAAGCCCGATGCTTCGGCCGCGTCGAGCAGCGCGGCGAGCAAGGCCCGGCCCACGCCGCGTCCCTGCTGCGTCGGGGCGACATAAATGCTGTCCTCGCACGCCCAGGCATAGGCGGCGCGCGGGCGGAACTGGCTGGCATAGGCATAGCCCGCGATCCCGCCCCCCGCCGCCTCGGCGACCAGAAAGGGCCAGCCCTTTCCGCGATGCTCCGAAATCAGCGCCGCGGTGGCGAGCGTGCTGCGCGGTTCGGTGTCGTAGCTGGCGGTTCCGTGCGCGACATGGTGCGCATAGATTGCGGCAATGGCCCTGGCATCGTCGGGGGTCGCGGAGCGGATGACGGGATCGGGCGCTGCCATGCGAAAGCGATAGCCGCTCGCCGCCAGCCTCGCTAGGGCTGCTGGATGAACGGCGCCGATTCCGACTCTTGCGACATCGCCATCGTCGGCGGCGGGCTCGCCGGCGGGCTGGCAACGCTCGCGCTGGCGCGGCGGCGCCCCGATCTCGACGTGCGGCTGATCGAGCCGGGGCCGGTCGGCGGCAATCATCTCTGGTCCTTTTTCGACGGCGACGTCGCGGCGCGCGACCGCTGGCTGATCGAGCCGCTGATCGCGCATCGCTGGAGCGGCTATGACGTTGCTTTTCCCGCCTATCGCCGCGCGATTGCCATGCCCTACAACAGCATCGACAGCGAAACACTGGCGGAGGCGGTCGCCGCGCTGTTGCCGCCCGAACGGCTGATCGCGAAGGCGGCGACGCGGCTCGCGCCGCAATCGGTGCTGCTGGAGGGGGGCGACCGGCTCGCCGCGCGCCACGTCATCGACGCGCGCGGGATCGGCGATCTCGCGGGAATCGATTGCGGCTGGCAGAAATTCGTCGGACAGGCGCTGCGCGTCGCGGGCGGGCACGGCCTCACCCAGCCCGTGGTGATGGATGCGACGGTCGATCAGATCGGCGGCTATCGCTTCGTCTACTGTCTGCCCTTCGATGCCGAGACCGTCTTCGTCGAGGACACCTATTATGGCGACGATGCCGACCTTGACGTCGGCGCGGTACGTGCGCGGATCGCCGATTATGCGGCGGCGCGCGGGTGGACGGTCAGTGCAGTCGCGCGCGAGGAAACCGGCTGGCTGCCCGTCGTCATGGCGGGCGATTTCGACGCGATCTGGCCGCGGGACGACGCCGTGGCGCGTATCGGCGTGCGCGCGGGGCGCTTTCATGCGACGACCGGCTATTCGCTGCCCGACGCGGTGCGCGCCGCGGCGGCGCTGCCCGCGCTCGTCGATCGCGCCGATCTCTGCGCGCGGCTGCGCACCGATGCGGCGGCCGCGTGGCGGCGCCAGCGCTTTTACCGCATGCTCGGCGCGATGCTGTTCCGCGCGGCGGAACCGGCCGAGCGCTATCGCATCTTTCAGCGCTTCTATCGCCTGTCGCCCGCGCTGATCGCGCGTTTCTATGCCAGCGCGTCGAGCGGTGCCGACCGGCTGCGGCTCTTGTCGGGCCGCCCGCCGGTGCCTATCGGACGCGCAATCAGGGCAATCGGGAGTTTCGACTGGCTATGACGCGAAGAGCCATCGTTATCGGTGCCGGATTCGGCGGGCTTGCGCTCGCGATCCGGCTCCAGTCGGCGGGGATCGCGACCACGGTCGTCGAAGCGCGCGACAAGCCCGGCGGGCGCGCCTATCATTGGCGGCGCGAGGACTTTACCTTCGACGCCGGGCCGACCGTCATCACCGACCCGCCGTGCCTCAATGAACTTTGGGCGCTCAGCGGTCAGGACATGGCGGCCGACGTCGACCTTGTGCCCGTCACGCCCTTTTACCGGCTGAACTGGTCCGACGGCACCAACTTCGATTATTCGAATGACGAAGCGGCGCTGCGCGCCGAAATCGCAAGGCTCGATCCCGCCGATGTCGCGGGGTACGAGCGCTTCCTCGACTATTCGCGCGGCGTTTACGAAGAAGGCTATGTGAAGCTCGGTTCGGTCGCTTTCCTCGATTTCGCCGCGATGCTGCGCGCGGCGCCTGCGCTCGCGAAATATCAGGCATGGCGCAGCGTCTATTCGATCGTCTCCTCTTATGTGAAGGACGAAAGGCTGCGGCAGGCGCTGTCGTTCCACACGCTGCTCGTCGGCGGCAATCCGATGACGACCAGCAGCATCTATGCGCTGATCCACACGATCGAAAAGGACGGCGGCGTGTGGTTCGCGCGCGGCGGCACCAACGCGCTGGTCGCGGCGATGGTGCGATTGTTCGAGCGGCTGGGCGGGGTGCTGCGGCTGGGCGATCCGGTGGCGCGGATCGAGACGCAGAGCGATCGCGCGACCGGGGTGGTGACCGCCAGCGGCTGGCAGGGCGCGGCCGATATGGTCGCGTGCAACGGCGACCTGATGCACAGCTACAGGGATCTTCTCGACCATTCGCGCGGGGCGAAGGTCGCCAAAAGCCTGGCGCGCAAGCGCTGGTCGCCATCGCTCTTCGTCGTCCATTTCGGGGCGAAGGGCGACTATCCGGACGTCGCGCACCACAGCATCCTCTTCGGCCCGCGCTACAAGGGGCTGCTCGATGACATCTATGGCGGGAGGGTCCCCGACGATTTCTCGCTCTACCTCCATCATCCCAGCATCACCGATCCCGGCATGGCGCCCCCCGGCCATTCGACTTTCTACGCGCTTGCCCCCGTCGCGCATCTCGGCAAGGCGAAGGCCGACTGGGACGGCGATTTCGGCGCGCGTTTTGCCGACGCGATCCTGGACGAGGTCGAACGCCGCGTCGCGCCCGGCCTCCGCGCCAATCTCGTCACGCGTTTTCACTATACGCCCACCGATTTCGGCCGCGATCTGTCGGCGCATCTTGGCAGCGCCTTCAGCCTCGAACCCGTGCTATGGCAGAGCGCGTGGTTTCGCGCCCATAATCGCGACGATATGATTTCGAACCTTTACTTCGTCGGCGCCGGGACGCATCCGGGCGCCGGTATTCCGGGTGTCGTCGGCAGCGCGAAGGCGACCGCCCAATTGATGTTGGAAGAATGATGAAACGCATTGCCGTCTATTGCGGGTCCGCAACCCCCGAAGATCCGATCTATATGGAAACCGCGCGCCACGTCGGCCGGACGCTGGCGAGCCGCGGCATCGGGGTCGTCTATGGCGGCGGCCGGCTCGGGCTGATGGGTGCGGTCGCCGACAGCGCCCTGGAAGCGGGCGGCGAGGTGATCGGGGTGATCCCCGATGCGCTCGTCGGGACCGAGGTCGCGCATCGCGGCTGCACCGAACTGCACGTCGTTTCGGGGATGCACGAACGCAAGAAGATGTTCACCGACCTGTCAGACGGCTTTCTGACCATCCCCGGCGGCGTCGGGACGATGGATGAATTGTGGGAAGCGATCAGCTGGGCGCAGCTCGGCTATCATGCCAAGCCCGTCGGGCTGCTCAACGCCGCGGGCTTCTATAACGATCTGATCGCCTTCAATCGCCGGATGATCGACGTCGGCTTCATCCGCCCCGCGCACGCCGGGATCATGATCGTCGATGCGGGAATCGACGAACTGCTCGACAAGATGGCGGCTTACCAGCCGCACGAGCCGATCTTCGCGATGAAGGCCGACGATCTGTAATGACCGCGGCGGGGGGCTATGATGCGGCGGCCCTGCACCGCTTTGCGCACGACAGCATCGCGCGCGGGTCGAAAAGCTTTGCGCTCGCCAGCCGGCTGTTCGACCGGCGGACACGCGAACGGGTGCTGCTGCTCTATGCCTGGTGTCGCGCCGCCGACGATCTGACCGACGGGCAGGATCATGGCGGCACCATGCGCGCGGGGCACGACGCGGTGGCGGCGGTCGCGCGCATCCGCGACCTGACCGATCGCGCCTTTGCCGGGGATCCTACCGGCGATCCCGCCTTCGACGCGCTCGGCCTGTTGCTGACCGAGGTCGCGATCCCGCGCGCGGTGATCGACGACATCGTCGCGGGCTTCGAACTCGACGCCGCCGACTGGCGCCCGCGCAGCGAGGCCGATCTGTTGCGCTATTGCTATCATGTCGCGGGCGCAGTGGGCGTCGCGATGGCGCTCGTCATGGGGGTCGATCCGGCGGACGAAACGACGCTCGACCGCGCGTCCGACCTCGGCATAGCGTTCCAGCTCGCCAATATCGCGCGCGACATTGCCGAAGATGCGGCGGCCGACCGCTGCTATCTTCCGGTCGACTGGCTGGTCGAACTGGATATTCCGCCGGGTCAGCATATGCATCCGGCCTTTCGCCCGCGCCTTGCCGTGATGGCGAAATGGCTCGCCGAAATGGCCGGGGAATATGAAGCGTCAGCGCGCTGGGGCGCGCGCAAGCTGCCGCCGCGCAGCCGCTGGGCGGTGCTTGCGGCCGCGGGCATCTATGGCGACATCGCGCGCGCGGTGCGGCGCCGCGGCGATCATGCGTGGGACCATCGCACCGCGACGACGCGCGCCGCGAAATTCGGCTGGGTGGCGCGCGCCGGCTGGTCGGTGCTGCGCCGCCCGCCGCTGCGGCGGATCGCCCGAGACGGGCTGTGGACCCGCCCGCGGTTCGCCGGTGATGCGGAGGCGGCGCAATGAGCCAGCTCGAATGGCTGGCCGCCGCGCTCGTCCTGATCAACGTCGCGCTGGTCGCAATGCGCAAGGTGTGGAACTATCCTTTCGCGCTCGCTGCCGTCACCCTTTACGCCTTCGTCTTCTACGAAGCGAAGCTGTACAGCGACATGCTGCTCCAGGGATTTTTCTTCGTCCTCAATCTTTACGGCTGGCTCAGCTGGGTCCGCGCGCGCGACGACAGCGGCGTGCCCGTGGGGTGGATGCCCAGCCGCGATCGCTGGCGGTGGGGCGCCGCCGTTGCGGCGGCCTGGGTCCTGTGGAGCTCGGCGATGCACCGCTATACCGACGCCGCGGCGCCGTGGATCGACGGCGGCATCGCGATGCTCAGCATCGCGGCGCAATGGCTGCTCGCGCGGCGCCGCGTCGAAAGCTGGTGGCTGTGGATTCTGGTCGATCTGATCGCGGTGCCGCTGTTCGCCTGGCGCGGTCTTTATGCGACCAGCGCGGTCTATATCGTCCTGCTGGGACTGTCGATCGACGGGCTGATCCAGTGGCGCCGCGCCGCCGCCGCGCCCGCGGCGATGCCGGCATGACGCGCCATATCTGCCTCCACGGCGCCGAATCGACCGGCAAGTCGAAGCTGGCGCCGCGCCTTGCCGCGCGTCTCGGCGGCGTGGTCGTCCCCGAATATGGCCGCACCTATTGCGAAGCGAACGGTACCGATCTCGAAGCCGGCGACCTGCTCGCCATCTTCCACGGCCACATCGCCGCGACGAAGCTTGCCCTCGCGCAAGCTCCGGCGTGGATGATTTCGGACACCGATCCGCTGATGACCCAGGCGTGGGCGATCATGTTGCTCGGTCGGCGTTTGCCCGAAATCGACACCTGGAGTGATGTCGCCGACTTCTACCTCGTCCCCGCGCTCGACCTGCCGTGGCGAGAGGACGGCACGCGGCTGTTCGGCAGCGACCTTGCGCGGCGGCAGTTCATGGACGTTGCGATCGCCGAACTCGACCGCCGCCGTCTGCCTTGGGCCTGGGTCGAAGGCGACGGCGACGCTCGCCTCGAAAGCGCGCTCGCCGCGATCGCGGCGGCGGGGCTCGATCGATAGCCCGCGCACGAAAAAGCCCGCCTTCGGTGCGAAGGCGGGCTTTTGCAGAAACGCCTTTGGCGCTTACTTCTTTTCGGGCGGCGCCACGGTGATGCGCACCCGTTCGCCCGAATTGCCGGGGAAGTTGGTGAACATCGCCTCGACCAGGTTGGGAACGATCTGCGTCAGGTCATTGTCGCGCGACTGCGCCTGCGCATGGCCTTCGAACAGCCGATAGCCGTCGGCGGCGCGGCTGATCTGCAGGTTGAGGTCGCTGGTGTAGACGGTGAAGCTTTCGACGTCGTTATAGCCCCAGCTCGGGCCGAAGCCGCCCCACATGAAGGGGTCGCGCCAGCCGTAGATATAGCGGCGTCCCCGCGGGCCGCGCACGATCACGGGCGGCGAATAGAAGCCGCGGCCGTAATAGCCGCCGTACCAGGGATTGCCGAAACCGGGCGAGGAAACGACGCGTTCGCGTCCCTTGTCGATGCCATAATCCATGCGCACGACCATGTCGGCCTTTTCGCCGGGGGCAGCGGGACGATAGCCATAGCGCGTCAGTTCACCCGCGACGAGCGTCGCATATTGACCGAACTCGATCCCGCCCTGCAGCCCCGGGTCATTCGCCTCGATCGCGAAGCTCTGCCCTTGCGGTGCGGGAAGCTGGGTCTGGAAGCGCGCGACATCGGCGCGGAAGGGCGTGGCGGCACAGCCGGCCATCACCAGCGCCGCGCCGGTCATGGCGGCGAGTCCCAGACGCCGAAAGATTGTCTTGCTCATCATCATGCTCCGTGATTCGGTGCGCGCACAGCACACACCGTTTATAGCATGACTACGCCGGTGCGGCTGAACCTTGGTTTAACCCGCTTCGTCGCAGCTCCGTTCCACGCAGACAATGACTTAGCGGCAAAGCCCTAAGACCTTATATGTGGTGTCGAGCGTCGGCTTTGCAAGCGCGCGCGCCTTGTCGGCGCCCTTGTCGAGGATCGCGTCGAGCGCCGCCTGGTCGTCCTTGAGCGCGACGAAGCGCGCGTTGATCGGCGCCAGCCGCTCGACCAGCAGCTCGCCGAGCGCCGGCTTGAACGCGCCGAAGCCCTGCCCGCCGAACTGTTGCAGCACCGCGTCGGTGCTCGAGTCGGCAAGCGTGGCGTAAATCCCGACCAGATTGCGCGCCTCGGGCCGCCCCTCCAGCCCTGCGGCCTCCGACGGCAGCGGTTCGGGATCGGTCTTCGCCTTCTTCACCTTCTGCATCATCGTGTCGGCGTCGTCGGTCAGGTTGATGCGGCTCATGTCCGACGGATCGGATTTGGACATCTTGGCCGACCCGTCGCGCAGGCTCATGATCCGTGCTGCGTCGGGCGGGATGATCGGTTCGGGCAGGGTGAAGACCGGGTCTTCCACGCTCGCATAGTCATTGTTGAACTTCTGCGCGATGTCGCGCGCCAGCTCCAGATGCTGCTTCTGGTCCTCGCCGACGGGAACGTGCGTCGCCTGATAGAGCAGCACGTCGGCCGCCTGCAGCACCGGATAGGTGTAGAGTGCCGCCGAGGCGCCCTCGCGATTCTTGCCCGACTTGTCCTTGAACTGCGTCATCCGGTTCAGCCAGCCGATCCGCGCGGTGCCGTTGAGCAGCCATTGCAGCTCGGCATGCGCGGGGACGCGCGCCTGGTTGAACAGGGTCGAACGGTCGGGGTCGATGCCGCAGGCGACGAGCGCCGCAGTCATCGCACGGGTGTTTGCGGTCAGATCGGCCGGGATGTGCGGCATCGAGATTGCGTGCAGGTCGGCCAGAAAGAACAGACAGTCGCCGCCTTCGCTCGCCACCTGATCCTGCATCCGCACCCAATTGCGGATCGCGCCCAGATAATTGCCGAGGTGCAAATTTCCGGTGGGCTGAATGCCCGAAACGATCCGCATGTCTTACTCCTGTGTTGGCGCGGGCTTGCCGCGGCGCCGCGTCAGCATGGCGACCAGATCCTTGTCAAGCGCACCGACAAGGAAAGCCACGGCGAAAAAGGTCGCGCCGCCCGCCAGCACGAGCACGGCGAGCGCGCCGACCCGTTCAGCGACATTGCCGCCATAATAGGGGGCGACGACGGGCATCAGCCAGACGAGCAGCGCCGACATCGCTGCGACCGCGACGATCTGCCGCGCGATCCGGCTCGCCAGCCGGGCGGTAAAATGGAACCAGCCGCGGCGGTGGAGCACGGCATAGAGCAGCAGGCAGTTGAAGCTTGCCGACGCTGCGGTCGCCCCGGCGAGCCCGACGATGCCATAGCGTTCGACGACATAGAGGTTGATCGCAATATTGAGGGTGAGCGCGGCGAGCGCGGTCCACACCGGCGTCCGCGTGTCTTCGCGCGCGAAGAAGCCGGGGTTCAATATCTTGACGATCACATAGGCCGGCAGCCCCGCGACCAGTGCCACGACGATATGGGCCATGATTGCGCCGTCGGCCGCGGTGAATTTGCCGCCGACGAAAAAGGCGGTGACGAAGGCGGGCGCGCAAATGGCAAGCGCTGCGGCGGCGGGCAGGGTGAGCAGCGTCGCCATTTCAAAGGCATTGCTCTGCAACCGCTGCGCCTCAGCGGCGTCGCCGCTGTGAATATGGCGCGACAGCATCGGCAGGATCGCGGTGCCGAGCGCGATGCCGACGATGCCGAGCGGCAACTGGTTGAGCCGGTCGGCGAGCTTGAGCAATGTCAGCGACCCCTGCGGCAGCGAAGTGGCGAAGAAGGTGTCGACGAACTGGCTGATCTGATAGATGCCCGCGCCGAACGTCGCGGGCAGGATCAGCATGCCCAGCCGCCGGACCTCGGGCGTCAGCCGCGGTAGCCGCAGATGCAGGCGCAGTCCGGCGCGGCGCACCGCCCACCAAAGATAGGCAAGCTGGGCGACCCCGGCGAGGCTGACCGAAACCGCGAGTGCGATCGCGACGATCCGGTCGTCGTGGCTGTCGCCGCGCAGCCACCAGCCGGTGATGATCCCGCCGATCAGCACGATGTTGAGGAGGACCGGCGCAAAGGCGCCGGGCGCAAAGCGCGACCGCGCGTTCAGCAGGCCCGACAGCATCGCGACGAGGCTGATCAGCGCCAGATAGGGAAAGGTGACGCGGCTGAGGAAGACCGCCAGCTCGAATTTGCCCGGAACGCTGCCGAAATCGCGCGCGAGGACCCAAACGATTCCCGGCATCGCTGCCATCATGACGCCCGAAAAGACGAGCAGCGTCCACAGGAAGACCGACAGAACATCGTCGGCGAAGCGCGCCGCCGCCGCTTCGCCGTCGCCTTCGCTGCCGTGCAGCGCGCGGCTGTACATCGGCACGAAGGCGACCGAGAAGGCGCCCTCGGCAAACAGGCGCCGAAAGGTGTTGGGCAGGGTGAAGGCGAGCTGAAAGGCGTCGGCCGCCAGCCCGGCTCCGAGCACGCGCGCGAGCAGCATGTCGCGCGCGAAGCCGAAGATCCGGCTGAGCAGGGTCAGCCCGCCGATCGTCCCGACGCTCTTGACCAGGCTGCTCATGCCGCCCCGCCGTCAACCACCGGGGTTTGCAAGTCGGATCAGGCCTGGCCGACCGGCGCGGCGTCGCCCGCCTGTTCGGCCTGCGCCTGCACCTGCTGCATGAACAGGCCGTGGAAATCGATCGGGTCGAGCAGCAGCGGCTGGAAACCGCCGTCGCGCACGACGTCGGCAACGACGCGGCGTGCGAAGGGGAACAGGATGCGCGGCGCTTCGGCGAGGAAGAAGGGCTGAAGCTGATCGTCGGGGACGTTGCGCACGCCGAACAGGCCCGCATATTTGAGCTCGATGACGAAGGCCGTGCCTTCGTCATGCTTGGCGGTGACGTCGATCTTCAGCGTCACTTCGAACAGATTGTCGCCGACGCCATCGGCGGCGATGTTGAACTGGACATCCATCTGCGGCGCCGACTGCCACTGGAAAACCGCCGGAGCATTGGGGTTTTCGAACGACAGATCCTTCACATATTGCGAGATCAGGCCGATCGCGGGGCTGGTGTCTTCGCCATTCGCCTGCGGTGCGGGATTGATGTCGATGCTGGTCTCGTCGGCCATGTCAGATGCGCTTTCGTTGAAACGATGGATGAAATGTGGGTCACCGTCCGCAGGCCGTGCAAGGCCCGCGTCAAATGGTTGCGGCGGCGCTTAGCAGCGGCGGCGCGCCAGCACAATGGCTGCAAGAGCCGCGGCCCGGCGCCTGGCGAAGGGACGAATCGTTGACCCGCCGCGATGGTGCGGTCATGGAGATTTGAAACATGTGCCGGCATCGCCTATGTAAAGGCGACGTCTTTACCCTTTGTCCGTATCGGATTTGCTTGTGACCGCTTTCTCGATCATCCTGCTCGCCATGATTGCCGCCTTCCTCGGCATGCGGCTCTATTCGGTGCTCGGCAAGCGGACGGGGCATGAGCAGGAACCCGTGATGCCGCGCCGCGACGACCGCGCCGCGCCGGCGCCGGTGCGGCTCGACGAAGCCGACGCCGCGGGCTCGTCGCGCGATCAGGCGCCGGTGAACAGCGGACTGGTCTATGAACCCTCTGCCGAAGCCGGTCTGCGCCAGTTGCTCGCGAGCGACCGCCACTTCGATGCCGGCCGCTTCATGGACGGTGCGCAGGCGGCCTATCGCATGATCCTCGAGGCCTTCTGGAAAGGCGACCGCGACACGCTGCGCGACCTGTGCGATGACGACAGCTACGAAGGCTTCATCGCGGCGATCGAGGATCGCGAAGAGCGCGGCGAAAAGCTGGAAAACCGCCTGATCGGGATCGATTCGGCCAAGATTACGGCGGTGGAACTCGGCCGCAATGAAGCGCGCATCACCGTGCGCTATCAGGCGGATATCAGCGCGGTGACGCGCGATGCCGACGGCAAGCTGATCGCCGGATCGATGACCGACGGGGTGCAGACCGACGATCTGTGGACCTTCCGCCGCAAGGTCGGCAGCAGCGATCCCAACTGGCTGCTCGACGAAGCCGACGTCGCCTGAGCGGCAGCAGGATGTTCCGGGGGGACGCCGTGCCGGATCGCAGGCCGCGCCTTCGCTGCGTCGGCCTCGCGCTTCTCTTGACCGTTCCGCTGCTGTCGGGCTGTGCCTCCGTGATCCCGGCGGCCCCCGGACCGCGCCCCGCCCCGGCGACAAACCCGGCACCGACACCGACTCCGGCCCCCACGACCGCCACCCCGCGCCCTTATCAGCCGCGCCCCTCGGTGCCGCCGGGCGCCGCCGCGAAGCCGATTCCCGCAACCCCCAATCCGCCGCTCGCCGCGCCGCCGGTTCCTGCGACCGCGACCAGCGCGGTCGAAAGCGGCGTCGTTGCCGGTCCCGAATATAATGCGCTGGGCGTTGCACCCGAACAGGCGACCGCCGCGCTGATCGCCTTCCGGCTGAGCTGCCCTTCGGTGCAGCGCCGTACCGATGCGAGCGGGCTCACGCAGCCCGGCGAATGGGCCGAGGCGTGCAGCGCCGCAAGCGGCTGGGCCGACCGCGATGCCGGCAATTTCTTCAGCCGCTATTTCGGCACGGTGCAGGTCGGTGCAGGCACCGCCTTCGTCACCGGCTATTACGAACCCGAAATCGCCGCCTCGCGGACGCGGCGGCCGGGCTATGACGTGCCGATCTACCGCCGCCCCGCTGATCTGGTTGACGTCGACCTCGGCCTGTTTTCGAAAGATTTGCAGGGCAAGAAGATCCGGGGCCGCGTCGACGGCAGCAATTTTGTCCCCTATTATGATCGCCTCGCGATCGAACGCGGCGCGCTCGCCGGGCGCGGCCTCGAAATCGCCTGGGCGGCCGATGCGGCCGAATTCTTTTTCCTGCAGGTGCAGGGGTCGGGGCGGCTGCGCCTGCCTGACGGCGGCGTCATGCGGATCGGTTACGACAGCCAGAACGGCCGCGATTATGTCGGCATCGGCAAGCTGCTGCTCGACCGCGGCGCGCTCCAGCCGGGGCAGGCCTCGATGCAGGGCATCCTCGATTATTTGCGCGCCGACCCGGTTCGCGGCGCCGCCGTTATGAACGAAAATCCGAGTTGGGTCTTCTTCCGCGAGCTGACCGGGCCAGGGCCGCTCGGCGCGCTCGGCGTGCCGGTCACGGGCCGCGCGAGCGTCGCCGCCGATCCCAAATATGTGCCGCTCGGCGCCCCGGTCTTCCTCTCGCTCGACCGCGCCGAGCCCAATGGGCTGTGGGTGGCGCAGGACACCGGCGGCGCGATCAAGGGCGCGAACCGGTTCGACAGCTTTTGGGGCGCCGGCGACAAGGCGCGTGCGATCGCGGGTGGCATGGCGGCGCGCGGTTCGGCGCTGATCCTGCTGCCGCGCGCCGCGGTCGCGCGGCTCACCGCCGCCGCGCGCTGACCGGCGATGGCGCGGCGCCTCGCTCCTGAAGAAAATGCGCTGTGGAAACGGGTCGCGGCCACGGTGAAGCCGCTCCACCGCGCACCGTCGCCGCTCGAACCGGCGGCGCCGCCGACGGTGCGGCCACCCAAGCCGGAGCCGCTCGGCATCGCCGCCGCGGCGCGGGCCCGGCCCGCCGCGCTCCCCCCGCCGCGCCGTACCCATGGGCAGGCGACGCTCGACAGCCATTGGGACCGGCGGCTGCGCAAGGGGCACGTCCGCCCCGACCTCAGCATCGATCTCCACGGCCACAGCCTTGCCTCGGCGCAGGCGCTGCTCGACGACGCGATCGGGCGGGCGCTGCTGCGCGGCGCGCGCGTGCTGCTCGTCGTCGCGGGGCGCCTGCGGCCGGGCGCCGACCGCTTGCCGCAGCCGCACGAACCGCGCCCGCGCGGCGCAATCCGCGCCTCGCTTGCCGACTGGCTGGCGGTGTCGCCCCATGCCGACCGCATCGTCGCGCTGCGCCCCGCGCACATCAGCCATGGCGGTGCGGGCGCGGTCTATGTCATCCTGCGGCGCAGCCGCGAGGATTAGGCGTCAGCGAAAGGCGCGGTCCAATATGCCGCGATAGATGGCCGTCAGATTGTGCAGGTCTTCGACCGCGACCGCCTCGTCGAGCTTGTGCATCGTCGCATTGGTCAGCCCGAATTCGACCACCGGGCACAGCGCGTGGAGGAAGCGCGCGTCAGAGGTGCCGCCGGTCGTCGACATGTCGGCCTCGATGCCCGTCTCGGCCCGGATCGCTTCGGCGACGAGCGACGACAACGCGCCCGGCGGGGTCAGAAAGGCCTCGCCCGAAATCTTGCCGATCACCTTGGCCGCGGGCTCGACATCCTGCGCGATGCGCTCGACCATCGCGACCAGATCGGCGCCCTTCTGCTGGTCGTTGAAGCGGATCGACAGCCGCGCGCGCGCCGATGCCGGAATCACGTTGGTCGCGCCATTGCCGACCTCGAGGTCGGTGAACTCGATGTTCGACGGCTGGAACCAGGCGGTCCCCTCGTCGAGCGTCACCGTGTCGATCGCCGCCAGGATGCGCACCAGCTTGGGAATCGGATTGTCGGCCAGGTGCGGATAGGCGACATGGCCCTGCGTCCCCGGCACGTCGATCCAGATATTGACAGATCCGCGCCGGCCGATCTTCACCATGTCGCCGAGCCGGTGCACCGATGTCGGTTCGCCGACGACGATCATGTCGGGCTTCACGCCGCGCGCATCCATATGCTCCATCAGCGCGCGGGTGCCGAAGATCGCCGGGCCTTCCTCGTCGCCGGTGATGATCAGGCTGACGGTCCCCGCGTCGGCGGGGGTTGCCGCCGCCGCGGCGACGAAGGCGGCGATCGAGCCCTTCATGTCGACCGCGCCGCGGCCGTAGAGCAGATCGCCGCGAATTTCCGGTGCGAAAGCATCGCCGGTCCAGCCGACGCCCGGGGGTACGACGTCGAGATGCCCGGCAAAGCCGAAATGCACCGGGCCGCTGCCCGCCCGTACCGCGAGCAGATTTTCGACCGGCCCGTCGGGTTCGATCCCGTCGATGAAGCGCTCGACCGTGAAACCGAGCGGGGCGAGCGCCGCCTCCAGCACGTCGAAAACGGCGCCGGTCGCGGGCGTGACGCTCGGCGCGGCGATCAGCGCCCGGGCAAGGTCGACGGGGTCGATGGTCATGGTCATGAGCGTCCTTTATCCGTTCGTGTCGAGCGAAGTCGAGACACCATTCGTCCGTGCGCTGCGCCGAGGGGCATCTCGACTTCGCTCGATGCGAACGGCAAAAGGGAGATCGGAGGACCGCCATGCCCAAGCTCGATCTCGACACCATCCCCCAGACGAACGCCACCGGCTATCCCGCCCCCTATGACGCGCCGGTGCAGGGGCGCTGGTACCGCCGTCTCGCGCCCGCGACGGGGCTTGCCGATTTCGCCGCGAGCCATGTCGTGCTGAAACCCGGCGCCTGGTCGTCGCAGCGCCACTGGCACGACGGGGAGGACGAGATGCTGGTGATGATTTCGGGCGAAGCCACGCTCGTCGAGGATGCGGGGCGCTGGCCGATGCGCGCGGGCGACATTGCGGTATGGCCGAAGGGCAGCACCAACGGTCATCATCTGATCAATGAATCGGGCGCCGACTGTGTCTTCGTCGCCTTGGGCGGCGGCAAGCTGCACGATACTGGCGGCGGCTATTCGGACATCGACATGCTGTTCACGCCCGACGGCTATTTCCACAAGGACGGCACGCCCTATCCGACGAAACGCCTGCCGTGACCGACGCCGACTGGATCGGCTTTGGCCTGGCGGTGCTGCTGATCGAACTGACGCCGGGCCCGAACATGGCGTGGCTCGCCGCGCTCGCGATGGGCGAGGGGCGCCGCGCCGGGCTCGCCGCGACCGCCGGGGTGGCGATCGGCCTGTTCGTCAACGCGCTCGCCGCGGCGCTCGGTATCGCCTTCATCGTGTCGGCCAGTCCGCTGCTGTGGCAGGTCTTGCGCTGGGGCGGCGCTGCCTTTCTGCTTTGGCTTGCCTGGGAAAGCTGGCGCGACGCGGGCGAAAATTCACCGGCGCTGATCGCCGCGCCGGGCCGGTCGCGGCATCATTTCCTCTCCGGGCTGGTGGTCAATCTGCTCAATCCCAAGGCGATGCTCTTTTACGTCGTCGTCATCCCGCGCTTCAATGGCGGGCAGGTGCCGGGCTTCGGCCTCGCCTTCGCGCTCGCGCTCGTCAGCATCGCGATCGCGACCGCAGTGCATCTGACCATTGTCGTGGCGGGGAGCCGGGTCGGCGGTTGGATTTCCGACCCGGCGCGCACCCGCACCGTTCGCCGTATCCTCGCGCTCGCGATCGTCGGGGTGGCGATATGGTTTGCGCTTACCGCAGGCCGCTGACCGCCCGAATTGCGCCGAAAGTGCGCCCTCGCCAACGGTTCGCCGCACAATCTGCTCATATGGACGGCGCGATCGCTCAACGGCCTTGCCGGACGATTTCAGGTGCAGAAAAGGGCGGCGGGAACTCGCGGGGGCGGCTCGGAATGAAGGAGTAGCGTAATGCGTGCAGTTTCCATGAAATCGAAGCGATTGTTGTTGCTGGCGATGCTTGCCGGCTCGGTCAGCACCGCGGTGGCGGTGCAGGCGCAGGATGCGCCCGAAAGCGACGGATCCTTGCTCGTAACCGGTGCCGCGCCGCCCGATATGGCGCAGATGGCCGAAGGCCCGAAGGTCGAAGGCATCATCTCGGCGCGCAGCGGCGACCGGATGCAGGTGACGACCGCCGACGGCAGCAACACCGTGATCACCATCGCCGATGCCACGACGATCAAGTCGAGCGGCGGCTTTCTGGGCCTGAACCGCGACAAGCTTGGTGCCGAAGCGCTGCTCAACGGCCTTCCCGTGTCGGTCGAGACGCGCCAGTGGGACGGCGGGCTGGTCGCCAGCCAGATCGATCTCAAGAGCAAGGATCTGCGCACCGCCTCGATGATTCGCAACGGGACCGATCAGCGGTTCGCCGAACAGACCGCGGCCACCGAAGCGCTGCGCGGCCGGATGGGCGACATCGACCAGTATAATGTCAAAGCCACGACGACGGTGAATTTCGACACCGGCCAGTCGGTCCTGTCGCCGCAGGCGAAATCCGACCTGTGCGCCGTCGCGCAGCAGGCGGAAAGCATGGACAATGCCCTGCTGCTCGTCGTCGGCTACACCGATTCGACCGGCAGCGAGGAACTCAATCAGCAGCTCAGCGAAAAGCGCGCCGGGCGCGTGGTGAATTATCTGCAGCAGGCGTGCGGCTGGAAGCCCTATCGCATGCTCACGCCGACCGGAATGGCCGAAGCCGATCCGGCAGCGAGCAACGACACGGTCGAAGGCAAGGCGCAGAATCGCCGCGTGGCCGTGAATATCCTCGTCAGCAAGGGGCTCGACGGCCTCTAAGCCAGACGCGAGCGGGGCGGGTTCGCGCCCGCCCCGCCTCATCGGCGGGCGCGAAGGGGTTGCCGCGGCGCAGCGTCGGCGCCACATCTCGCGCATGTCGCTTCCCGCTCCCTTCGCCGGCTGGTTCGCGCACCGCGGGTGGCGGCTGCGGCGGCACCAGGCCGACATGCTCGCGGCGGCGCAGCGCGGCGAAAGCGCGCTGCTCGTGGCGGCGACCGGCGCCGGCAAGACATTGGCCGGCTTTCTCCCCAGTCTGATCGACCTTGCGGCCAACTCGTCCGACCGGTTGCACACCCTCTATGTCTCGCCGCTCAAGGCGCTGGCCGCCGATGTCGAGCGCAACCTGCTCGGCCCGATCGCCGACATGGACCTCGACATCAGCGTCGAAAGCCGGAGCGGCGATACCAGTTCGGACAAAAAGGCGCGCCAGCGCAGTCGGCCGCCCAATATCCTGCTGACCACCCCCGAATCGCTGTCGCTGCTGCTGTCCTATCCCGACAGCTTCGCGATGTTCGCCGATCTGAAGACGGTGGTCATCGACGAAATCCACGCCTTCGCGACCGGCAAGCGCGGCGATCTGCTCAGCCTCGCGCTCGCGCGCCTCGAACGCATCGCGCCGGGGCTGCGGCGCGTCGGCCTGTCGGCGACGATTGCCGATGCGGACGCCTATCGCGCCTGGCTCGCGCCCGAGGGCGATGCGACGCGCGTGACGCTGGTCGAGGGCGAGCGCGGCGCCGATCCCGACATTTCGATCCTGTTGCCCGAAGGCGCGGTGCCGTGGGCGGGGCATTCGGGACGCTATGCGGTGCATCAGGTGATGGCCGAAATCGCGAAGAACCGCACGACGATCATCTTCTGCAACACGCGCGGGCTGGCCGAGCTGATTTTCCAGGAATTGTGGAAGGTCAACGATCTGTCGTTGCCGATCGCGATCCATCACGGCAGCCTCGACCGCGAGGCGCGCCAGCGCGCCGAAAACGCCATGGCCGAGGGGCGATTGCGGGCGCTCGTCGCGACCTCCAGCCTCGATCTCGGGCTCGACTGGGGCGACGTCGACTGCGTGATCCAGATGGGGGCGCCCAAGGGTTCGTCGCGGCTGCTCCAGCGTATCGGTCGCGCCAACCACCGGCTCGACGAACCGAGCCGGGCGCTGATCGTGCCGGGCAATCGCTTCGAATATCTCGAGGCGCGCGCCGCACTCGACGCGGTCGAGGCGGGCGAGCGCGATGCCGATCGCTTCCGTCCCGGCGCGCTCGACGTGCTGGCCCAGCATGTCATGGCGCTCGCGTGCGCCGCACCCTTCCGCGAAGAGGATCTGCTTGTCGAAATCCGCGGTGCGCAGCCGTATCGCTGGATCGACGCGGCGCTCTTTGCGCGCCTGCTCGGCTTCGTTCGCGACGGCGGATATGCGCTCAAAAGCTATGACCGCTTCCGCCGCCTGGCACCCGACGGGCAGGGCGGCTGGCGCATCGCGCACCCCCGGCTCGCGGCGCAGCACCGGCTCAACGCCGGGATCATCGTCGATGCCCCGACGCTCGACGTGCGCTTCAAGAACGGGCGGCGCCTCGGCAGCGTCGAGGAATATTTCGCGAGCACGCTGACCGCGGGCGACACCTTCGCCTTCGCCGGCCTCAGCCTCGAGGTCGAGACGATCCGCGATACCGACCTCATCGTGCGCGCAACGACGCGTCCGGCGCGCATTCCCTCCTATGTCGGGGCGCGGATGGCGCTGTCGACGCGGCTCGCCGACCGGGTGCGCGCCTTCCTGGCCGATCCGGCGAGCTGGCGGCGCTTTCCAGAGGATGTGCGCTTCTGGCTCGAGATGCAGGCGCTGCGCTCGGTGCTGCCGCGCCCCGGCGAGCTGCTCGTCGAAACCTTCCCGCACGAGGGCGCGCATTATCTTGTCTGCTATCCGTTCGAGGGGTGGAACGCGCATCAGTCGCTCGGCATGCTGCTGTCGAAACGGATGGAGCGCGCGGGGCTCCAGCCGCTCGGCTTCGTCGCTTCCGACTATGCGCTCGCGCTCTGGTCGCTGAAGCCGGTCGCGCATCCCGAGGCGCTGTTCGACGCGACCATATTGGAAGGCGAATTCGTCGAATGGGTCGAAAATTCGCACCTCCTGAAGCGCGCCTTCCGCGAGGTTGCGGTGATCGGGGGGCTGATCGAACGTCAGCATCCGGGCAAGCGCAAGACGGGCAAGCAGGTGACTTTTTCGACCGACCTCATTTTCGACGTCCTGCGCAAATATGAACCCGATCATCTGCTGATCGAAGCCGCCTGGGCCGACGCGCGCGAGCGGCTCACCGATGTCGCCCGGCTCGGCGACCTGCTCGACCGCGCTGCGGGGACGATGGTGCACCAAAGGCTCGATCGGATCAGCCCGCTCGCGATCCCGGTGCTGGTGCTGATCGGGCGCGAAAATGTAGCGGCCTCGGACCTCGACGACGCGCTGCTCGGCGAGCTCGCCGATACGCTCGCGGCAACCGCGATGGGGCGCGAATGACGGGGTTGGTCGCACGATTGCTGAAAATCGCGAAGAGGCGTATTATGAGCGTATAACAATAAAGAGAGGATGCCGCCATGAAGCATAATGTGCATCGCCCCGCGCTGATGGCGTTGTTGCTCGCCGCACCGCTGTTGATGGGATCGGCCCAGCCTGCCGGCGCGCCAGCGGCGCCCGAAGCTCCTGCTGTTCCACCGGCCGCCGCGGATCCAACTCCCGATATGGTCGTCGACCCCGCAACCGGCACGCTCATTCCCTTCATTCAGCCTTTCGATCTTGATGCGACGCGGCGCATGGCAGTCGAGGTCACGATCGGCGGGCAGGGGCCTTTTTCGTTCTTAGTCGATACCGGCGCCGAACGGACCGTGATCGCCCGCGAACTGGCCGCCCGACTCAAGCTGGCGCCGGGCGAACAGCTCCGGCTGGCTACCATCGGCGGCTCTGCGACCGTCCCCAGCTTTCGGGTCGCCGCCCTGCAAATGACCGACCTTGAGATGACCGGCTTGGTCGCGCCCGCCTTCTACGGTCGCCATATCGGCGCCGCCGGCCTGATCGGCGTCGACATGCTCGAAGACCGGCGCGTCCTGATCGACTTTCGCAAGCAGCACATGGAGATACTGGCAACGCGCAAGCGTGCTGCACCGATTATCCGCGACGACGACGCCATTGTCGTTACCGCGCGCAATGCCGCGGGCCGCCTTATCCTGTCCGACGCCCGGCTCGATGGAAAGCGCATTGACCTCATCGTCGATACGGGCGCGCAGACGAGCGTCGGAAATCTGGCGTTGCAGCGGCTGGTTGCGGCGAGGCGTGCCAACCGCGTGCCCTTTGTCGAGACTACGCTGAGCGCCGTGACTGGCGAGGCGGTCCCTGCGACGCGGACGGCGATCAAGCGCATTACGGTCAAGGGTCTGGACATCAACGACTTGCCCGTTAGCTTCGCTGACAGCCAAGCCTTTCGGGCGCTGGGTCTTGATGATCGGCCGGCGTTGCTGCTGGGGATGGACAGCATGTCACTGTTTGACCGGATCGAGATCGATTTCCCCAACCGCCGCGTCGTCTTCGATTTGCCGAGCGGGGCGAACCGCGAGACCGGTCAGCGTTTCGCGCTCAACAATGCGGCGCGCGGGAGCTAACAAAGCGATCGGTCCGCGGCGCTTGCCCGCGGCGGGATAGCGCGCCATAGCGGCGCGATGCCGCCCGCGCCCGCCTTCGACTTTGCCGGCCAGACCTTTCACCTGCTTGCCGAACGGGCGCTGTTCTGGCCGCGGCACGGGGCGCTGATCGTCGCCGACCTGCATCTCGAAAAGGCGAGCTGGTATGCCGCGCGCGGCCAGCCGCTGCCGCCCTACGACAGTCAGGATACGCTCGACCGGCTGACCGATCTTGCGCGGCGGACGGGCGCCCGCGCGATATGGTGTCTCGGCGACAGTTTTCATGATCGAACCGCGGACGAGCGCATCGCGCCGGCGGCGGCGGACCGGCTACGCGCGCTGGCGGCGATGACCGAACTCGTCTGGGTCGCCGGCAATCACGACGGGCTGACCGGCGGGGCATGGGGCGGGACGATCGCCGACGCGCTTTGCGTCGACGGCATCGTTCTGCGCCACCAATGCTGTCCGGACGAGGTGCGGCCCGAGATATCGGGGCACTTCCACCCCAAGCTGCGGCTGCAGCTTCGCGGCCGCCCCGTCTCGCGCCCCTGCTTCGCGCATGACGCCAAGCGCTTGATCCTGCCCGCCTTTGGTAGCCTGACCGGTGGCCTCGACGTATTCGACCCGGCGATCGCTGCCAATTTCGCCGGTTGCTATCATGCGGCGCTGAATGCGCAGGGGCGGCTGCTCGCCTTTCCCTCGACCGCGGCGACCCGCGATGACGCTACGGCAAGCAAAAGGGCGGCGGCGCGATAGCGGCCCGCGGCGGCGTGTAGCGCCTTGGCCGGGCTGTGGCCAAAAAGCATCACCCGTCCAAAAACGTCGAAAAAGCAGGGGTCTCGCTGGATCGGGCCGCCATTTGCGGTATGACATAAGGGCAACGAAAAAAGAAATTATCTGAGAGGAGTGCCCAAAGTGACATCATCTTCCCTACTGAATGCCCGTCTGCTTCGCACGACCGCGCTCGGCGTGTCGATTGCCGTCGCGGCCGTCTCGGCGCCTGCCTTTGCGCAGGATGCCACCACCGATAATGCCGAAGACACCGCCAATGCGATCGTCGTGACCGCGCAGGGCCGTTCGCAGCTGCTGTCGGACGTGCCGGTCGCCATTTCGGCGGTCAGCGCCGAAACGCTGCAGAACAGCGGTGCCAACGACATTCGCCAGCTCAACCAGGTGGCGCCGTCGCTGCTCGTCTCGTCGACGGGCTCGGAAGCCAATGGTTCGGCGCGTATCCGCGGCATCGGCACCGTCGGCGACAACCCGGGTCTCGAAAGCTCGGTTCCGGTCTTCATCGACGGCGTCTATCGCTCGCGTTCGGGCATCGGCCTCAACGAACTGGGTGAGATCGACCGTGTCGAAGTCCAGCGCGGCCCGCAGGGCACGCTCGGCGGCCGCAATTCGTCGGCGGGCCTGATCAGCATCTATTCGAAAAAGCCCGACTTCAACTTCGGCGCCAGCGGCGAAATCACCTATGGCAATTATGACTATTGGCGCCTGACCGGCAGCGTCACCGGTCCGATCACCGACAAGGTCGCCGCGCGCCTCGACGGCGTCTGGGTCAAGCGCGACGGCTTCCTGCGCGACACGACGAACAATACCGACGTCAACAACCGCGACCGCTATTTCCTGCGCGGCCAGCTGTTGTTCGAACCGACCGACGCGCTGTCGATCCGGTTGATCGCCGACTACACCTATCGCAACGAAAAATGCTGCGGCGCGATCTATGTCGACAACAGCGTCAACCCGTACATCGGCAATCTCAACAATCCAGGCGTTCCCGCGACCGCGACGACCAACAATATCGTCAAGGTGCTGAATGATCTGGGCCAGCCGCTCAGCGCGTTCAACCAGGGCTATGGTCGTGACCTTTCGGTCAGCGCGGGCCGCAGCTTCGCCGGCAAGACCAAGGATTATGGCTTTTCGGGCCAGATCGACTGGGATCTCGGCGGCGCGACGCTGACCTCGATCACCGCCTATCGCGAATATCGTTCGGGCCAGGCCGGCGACCTCGATTATGGCGCGGTCGATATCCTCTATCTCGCGCCGACCGACGACGCCTATCGCCAGTTCCACACCTTCACGCAGGAAGTGCGTCTGCAGGGTGAAGCATTCGACGGCAAGCTCGACTGGCTCGTCGGCGGTTTCTACGCCAATGAAAAGCTGACGGTTCGCGACAATCTGCGCTTCGGGGACGATTATGGCCGTTTTGCCAATTGCCGTATCATCTCGGGCGGCGGTCTTGCCGGCCTCTATTCGCCGACTCAGGCAGGATGCGTGGCGGGCGGCATCGGCAATCTTGCCGGGGTTGGCCGCAATACGATCCTCGCGGCATCGGGCGCTTCGGGTGCGGATATCGTTTCGGCGTTCACCGCGCTCGACGGTCTCAACGACCTCGGGACGATCAACGATCGCTACTATCAGAACGATCGCAACTGGGCGCTGTTCACCCACAATATCTTCCACATCACCGACAAGCTCGATCTGACGCTGGGTCTGCGCTACACCAATGACAAGAAGCGCTTCAACGCCAGCTTCACCAACGACAACACGGTCTGCACCACGGTGCAGGGTCTGGTTCTGGACGATCTGACCAGCACCACATCGAACTCGACCGCAAAGGCGCTTGCGGGCGCGCTGATCGGACTGTCGTGTCAGGGCAATTCGACCGCCGAGTTGAATGGCGTCTCGATCAATAGCAAGCGCGGCGAGGACAAGTTCACCGGGACCGCGATTCTGTCGTACAAGCCGGTCGATGATCTGCTGCTCTATGCAAGCTATGCGCGCGGTTACAAGGCGGGCGGGTTCAACCTCGACCGCTCGGCGCTCAAGTCGCCGATCCTGCCGTTCGGCGGGCAGGCGGGGGCGCAAGCGCTTGCCGGCAACCTCCAGTTCGATCCCGAACTGGTCACCAGCTACGAATTGGGTGCCAAATATTCGACGGGCCCGTTCAGCGCGGGGCTGACCTTCTTCCGGTCGGACTTCAAGAACTTCCAGCTCAATACGTTCAACGGCACCGTCTTCCTCGTGCAGAATATCAATGGCTGCTCGAGCGACCTTGCTGGCGGCGACCGCGACCAGAGCAAGTTCACCGGTGCGCCCAACTATAATGCGGGTGCCGCGGCGACGGGCGTCTGCCCGACCGACGATGTAAGCTGGGGCGTGCGGGCAGAAGGCTTCGAACTCGAAGCCTCGCTGGTTCCGGCGCGCAACTTCCGCATGACCGCGGGCCTCACCTACGCGAAGACCAAATATCGTGCGAACTTGGTGGGCACTGCGTCGGGCGCTCCGCTCGATCAGGCGCTGCGTCTGCTGCCGGGCAGCAATCTGTCGAACGCGCCTGAACTGGTCGCGACCGGCAGCGTGACCTGGACGCCTGAAATCGGCAGCAGCGGCCTGACCGGCCTCGTCTATATCGATGGTCGCATGACCAGCGATTATAACACGGGTTCGGACCTCTTCCCGCAGAAGGCGCAGGACGGCTATGCGATCTTCAACGCGCGCGTTGGCGTTCGCGGTCCCGACGAAAAGTGGGGCATCGAATTCTGGGCGCAGAACCTGTTCAACAAGCAATATGCGCAGGTCGCGTTCAACTCGCCCTTCCAGGAAGGTGGCACGTCGACCGGAACCGCGTTCGCCGATCCGCAATATCCGGGCGGCCGTCAGCTGTTCTCGCAGTTCCTTGCCGAACCGCGCACCTATGGCGTGACGCTTCGCGGCAAGTTCTGATCGCGTAACATGCGGTCGGCTTGTCCGGCCGGATAAGGGACCGCCCGCTTGCCGAATGGCAGGCGGGCGGTTCTTTTTTGTGGAACCTTTGCGCCGACCCTGCATAGGCTGGGGGCATGTTCGCAATCGACTCCCTGCTCGTAAAAATCGCGCTGATCGGCGTGATCGGCATCGGCGCCCAATGGGTGGCGTGGCGGACCAACAAACCCGCGATCGCGCTGATGCTCGTCGCCGGCATATTGGCGGGGCCGGTGCTCGGGCTGATCGATCCGGTGCGCGATTTCGGCGCGCTGCGCGAACCGATGATCAAGCTCGCCGTCGCGGTGATCCTGTTCGAAGGCGGCTTGAGCCTCAAGTTTCGCGAGCTGCGCCAGGCGGGCACCGCGGTCTTCATGCTCGTCTTCATCGGCGTGCCGGTCGGCTGGGCGCTCGGCACTGCCGCGGCCTATTATGGCGCGGGCCTGCCGTTCGAGCTCGCGGCGCTGTTCGGCGGGGTGATGGTGGTGACGGGACCGACCGTGATCGCGCCGATGCTCCGCTCGCTCAACATCGCGCCGCGCGTCAAGAATATGCTCAAGTGGGAAGGGATTGTGAACGATCCGATCGGCGCGCTGCTCGCGGTCGGTATCTACAGCTACATCACCCACGGCGGTGCCGATGCGAATAGCGTGAGCATCGTCACCGACGTCGTCGCGGCGAGCGTGCTGGCGATCCTGATCGGCGGCGCGGCGGGATTCCTGCTGACCTGGGCCTTTCCGCGCGGCTGGGTGCCCGAATATCTGAAGGCGCCGGTGCTGCTGACGACCGTGATCGCGGTCTTCGTGCTTTCGGACCTCATCATGCACGAAACCGGGCTGATCACTGTCACCGTGATGGGCGTCGTGATGGCGAACCGCGAAACCTATTCGACCCGCTCGCTGCAACGCTTCAAGGAGGATCTGACCGTCGTTCTGGTGTCGGGCGTCTTCATCATCCTGTCGGCGACGCTCAACTGGGACGTGGTGAAGAATTTCCAGTTCCGCTTCCTGATCTTCCTCCTTCTGCTGCTCTTCGTCGTGCGCCCGCTGACGATCATGACCGCGCTGCTCTTCACGCGCATCCCGCTCAAGGAGCGGCTGTTCGTCGCCTGGATCGCCCCGCGCGGGATCGTCGCGGTTGCGGTAACGGGCCTCTTCGCGCTGCGCCTCACCGACTATGGCGTGCCGGGGGCGGAGGCGCTGGTGCCCTTGGGCTTCGGCGTCGTTATCGCGACGATCTTTGCGCACGGCTTTACCGCCGGAACCTTCGCGCGCTGGCTCGGCCTCGATCAGGGCAAGGGCGACGGCGTCCTGCTCGTCGGGGCGAACAGCTGGACGATCGCCTTCGCGCAGTTCGTCAAGGAACAGGATCGCGGCGTGATGATCGCCGACGCCAGCAAGTTCGCACTACGCCGCGCGCGACGCGCCGACATTCGCGTCTATCACGGCGACATATTGGACGAGGTGCACGAGGATGCGATCGACATGGGCCAGTATCAGCAGCTCATCGCTGCGACCGACAATGACAGCTACAACGCGCTGATCTGCGGCGAGCTGGCGCCCGAGATCGGCCATGACCGCGTCAGCCGCGTCGCGGGCGAGGCGACCGGCGCGAGCCAGCGGCTCGGTCGCGTGTTCACCATCGGCGGCACCACGATCGACACGCAGCTCGACCGGCTCCACGCCGGATGGACCTTCGGCCGCACCCGGATCACCGAAAAATTCCCCTATGCCGACTTTGTCGCGCGGATGAAGGCGTCGGGGGGCGACAGCCTGATGGTGGTCAAGGCGTCGGGCGACCTCGCAATTTTCTCGACCCGCCACCGCCCGACGGTAGAGGCCGGCGATACGGTGTGGACCTTCGTTCCGCCCGACGACCCGAAGGCGCGCCGCGAGGCGAAGGAAGCGTCCGCCGCGGTCTGAGGCTTTTGCGTCAGCGCGCGCGCGCGGCCTGATGCGCGATGTCGGTCATCAGCTTGCGGAACAGCACCGCGCCCGCGGTGCCCGATGCCTTCAGTGCGCGCTCGCATTCCAGCAGCCGCGTCATCAGCCGCGCGACGCGCACCGAATCCCAGATGTGCAGCTGCGCCGTCACCGCATCGCGTTCTTTCCAGAATACGCCGCTGCTTTTCGCCGCGACGACGGTCGCCGGGTGCGCGCCCGCGTCGACCTCGGCGCGCAGCTTGGCGAGCTGCATCGCGCGGATCGCCAGTGCGCGGATGATGCGGATCTCGGCAACGCCGACCGCCGCCGCCTGTGCCAGCATGTCGGGCAGGTCGCGCAGCTTGCCGCCGAGCGCGACGTTGATGCACGCGCTGACATCCTCTTCATGCGTCGCGGCGCCCAGCGCGGCGATGTCGGCGGGCGTGACCTGCCGCTGCCGATCGGCGCCGGCGTCGAGGTAGAGCGCGATCTTCTCGATCTCGCGGCGCATCAGCGCCTGATCGCCCGAGACGAGATCGACGAGCAATTGCGCCTCGGCATTGGCAACCCGCAATCCTTGCGCCGCCGCGGCTTCCATCGCGATGCCGACGAGCGCGCGGCGGTCGGGCTGGTAGCAGATGGCGGCGACGGCATGATCGGCGCCCTCGACCAGCTTGACGAGCTTCGATCGCGCGGTGACCGAGGCGCCGGTCGCGATCACCGGGTTGAGCACGCTGTCGGCGCCGAGCAGCGCCTCGACGGCGGCGAGGCAATCGTCGCCGCCGCCCGAAATCTCGAGCCGGATCACGCGCGCCGGCGAAAAGAGCGACATCGACGCCGCTTCGGCGGCGAGCAGCGCGCCGTCCTGCGCCATCTGACCCGATGTCAGATCGACCCGCTCGGCCTCCTTGCCGGCCAGCGCGATCAGATGCGCCGCGACGCTTTCCATCGTCGCGTCATCGGGGCCGGTCAGCAGGATGAAACGGACCGCGGGATCGAGGCGGCTGAGGCGTTCGAGTTCGCCGGGCTTGACCGACTTCATGCCGGTCAGGGCGCCGGGGCGGACGGCGCCGGCTGGCCGCCGCCGCGGTCGGCGAAGACCGCAAGCCGTGCGACGATCTGGTCGGCGATTCCCGACGCGAGCCGCTCGAGCGTCGTCGATTCGGCGGCGATCGTCGAATATTCGCTGCCGACGACGTCGATCCCGCCGTCCTGCGCCGCGGTCGCGTCGAGCAGCACTTCGCCGCTGGCCGCATCGACGAGCTGATAGCGGGCGCGCAGCGTCCGCCGCTCGCGCGTCACGGCATCGTCGGAGCGGACGCCGAGGCCTGTGATCGAATCCTCGAGCCGCACGTCGAGGCGCAGCCGCTGGCCCGCACCATGTCCGCCCTGCGTCGCCTGCAACCGGTCGCGCAGCGCGTTGCGGACGAGCCAGCCATTATGCCCCTCGATCGGCGCGACATCGACGTCGGCCAGCACCTGCGCCACCGCGCCCTTGCTGCCGTTCGCATAGAGCGGCCGGAGCCCGCAGCCGCCAAGAAGCAGCGAAGCGGCGACGAGCGAGGAGGTGAGCAGGCGTTTCATGTCAGGGAACGATATTCACCAGACGGTCGGGAACGACAATCACCTTTTTGGGTGCGGCGCCGCCGAGCAGCTCGGCGATGCGCGGGCGGGCGAGCGCCGCGGCCTCGAGCGCGGCCTTGTCGGCGCCCTTCGCGGCGGGCATCGTGTCGCGCAGCTTGCCGGCGATCTGGATCGCGATCGTCACCTCGTCATCGACGAGCAGCGCCGGGTCGGCGGCGGGCCAGGCGGCGTCGGCGATCATCGTGGTCGTCCGCTGCGCCGCGGGCAGCGCCGCCCAGGCCTCTTCGGCCAGATGCGGCATCATCGGTGCGACGAGCAGGATCAGCGTCCGGCACGCTTCGGCGCGGGTTGCCGAGGGCTTTGCCTTTTCGATATCGTTGGCGAGCGCGTGGATCTTGGCCACCGCCTTGTTGAAGCCGAGCGATTCGATGTCGGCGGCAACCCCCGCGATCGCCTGGTGCAGCTTGCGCGCCAGCACCTTGTCCTCGCCGCCGTCGCCGACATTGTCGGTGTCGCCGAACAGGCGCCACAAGCGCTGGACGAAACGCCACGCACCCTCGATCCCGGCCTCGCTCCACGGCAGATCGCGCTCGGGCGGGCTGTCGGACAGCATGAACCAGCGCGCGGCGTCGGCGCCATATTGGTCGAGGATGGCGTCGGGATCGACGACATTCTTCTTCGACTTCGACATCTTGATGACCCGGCCGACCTTGACCGGCGCGCCATCGGCCTCCAGCGTCGCGCCGTCGGCGGTGCGCACCACCTCGTCGGGGGTGAAGAAGAGGGGGGGCAGACCCTCGCCCTGCGCACGGCTGTAGGTTTCGTGCGTCACCATCCCCTGCGTGAACAGGCTGGCGAAGGGCTCCTTGATGTCGATCATACCAAGCTTGTTGAGCGCGCGCGTCCAGAAGCGCGCGTAGAGCAGATGGAGGATCGCATGCTCGATGCCGCCGATATATTGATCGACGGGCAGCCAGCGGCGGATGACATCGGGATCGAACGGCTTGTCCGCCGGTGCCGAGGCGAAGCGCAGGAAATACCACGACGAATCGACGAAGGTGTCGAGCGTGTCGGTCTCGCGCACCGCCGCGCCGCCGCATGTCGGGCAAGCGACATGCTTCCACGTCGGATGGCGGTCGAGCGGATTGCCGGGCACCGAGAAATCGGCATCCTCGGGCAGTACGACCGGCAACTGATCCTTCGGCACCGGCACGAGGCCGCAGGCCGGGCAATGGATGAAGGGGATCGGCGTCCCCCAGTAACGCTGGCGCGAGACGCCCCAGTCGCGCAGGCGCCAGACGGTCGTGCCCTTGCCCCAGCCTTCATGTTCGGCGCGCGCGATGATCGCGGCCTTCGCCTCGTCGATGCTCATGCCGTCGAGGAAGTGGCTGTTCACGAGGCGGCCGGGGCCGGTATAGGCTTCGTCGCCCGTGAAATGCTGGCCGACATGCTCGCCGTCGGCAATCACGCGGTGGACGGGCAGATCATATTTGCGCGCAAAGTCGAGGTCGCGCTGATCGTGCGCGGGACAGCCGAAGATCGCGCCCGTGCCATAATCCATCAGCACATAATTCACGACCCAGACCGGCAGATGCCAGTCGGGGTCGAGCGGATGCTGCACCGACAGGCCGGTGTCGAAGCCCATCTTCTCCGCGGTTTCGAGCTGTTCGGCCGACGTTCCTTGACGGCGGCACTCCTCGATGAACGCGGCAAGGCGCGGCGCATCCTTGGCGAGCGACTCGGCCAGCGGATGGTCGGGCGAAATCGCCGCAAAGCTGGCGCCGTACAGCGTGTCGGGGCGCGTCGTGAAGACGTCGAAGCCCGGCGCGCCGCCCGCCAGCTTGAAACTGAATTCCAGGCCCTGCGACTTGCCGATCCAGTTTTCCTGCATCAGCCGCACCTTGTCGGGCCAATGGTCGAGGCTCTTGAGGCCGTCGAGCAGTTCGTCGGCGAAGTCGGTGATCTTCAGGAACCACTGCGAGAGCTTCTTCTTCTCGACCAGCGCGCCCGAACGCCAGCCGCGCCCGTCGATCACCTGCTCGTTGGCGAGCACGGTCATGTCGACGGGGTCCCAGTTGACGTAGCTTTCCTTGCGCGTGACCAGTCCGTGCGCGAACAGGTCGAGGAACAGCGCCTGTTCCTGCCCGTAATAATCGGGCTCGCACGTCGCGAGTTCGCGGCTCCAGTCGATCGCGAGGCCGAGGCGCTTCAATTGCGCGCGCATCGCCGCGATATTGTCGCGCGTCCAGCCGCCGGGGTGGACGCCCTTTTCCATCGCGGCATTTTCGGCCGGCATGCCAAAGGCGTCCCAGCCCATCGGATGCAGCACGTCATGCCCGGTCATCCGCTTGAAGCGCGCGAGCACGTCGCCCATCGCATAGTTGCGGACATGCCCCATGTGGATGCGTCCCGACGGATAGGGGAACATCTCGAGGATATAGGCCTTTGGCTTATCCGAACTGTCGGTCGTCGCAAAGCTGTTCGCGGCGTCCCATGCCGCCTGCCAGCGGGCGTCGGCGGCGAGGGCGCCAAAGCGCGTTTCGCGGGTCATTTGTCGGTTACCCCGTTTGTCAAAATACCATCGATCAAAATAATGTGCCCCCGTCCTTCGACTGCCCGCAGGACGGGCGCTCAGGATAAACTTCAGCCAAAGGCTGGAGGCGGGGGCCCATCACCTGCCGTTCAAATCCGGAACAACCGGAGATGGATCCCCGCCTTCGCGGGGAAACACCGAAATCCGAAGCTCAGCCCTTGATCGCGCTGCGGCGCAGGTCGCGGGCGCGGGTGAGGATGATTTCTTCCAGCTTCTGCACCGTTGCAGCCTGAACCGGCGCGTCGACCCAGGTGCCGTTCTGGGCGACCTGGCGCAGCGCGGCGACGCGCAGCGCATCGGCGCGCAGGTCGCGGTCGAGGATCGACACGGTCACCTTCATGCGCTCATTCGGATTGCCGGGGTTCGCATACCAGTCGGTGATGATCACCCCGCCCGAGCTGTCGGCCTGCAGCAGCGGCATGAACGACAAGGCGTCGAGCGACGCGCGCCACAGATAGGAATTGACGCCGATCGTCGTCACTTGGCTCGCCGCCAGGTCGGCGCGCGGCCGGTCCTTCCCGCCGCAGGCCGACAGGCCGAGCGCCGCGACCCCGATCAGGGCGAGCGCGGCCGGACGACGACCGAGCGAGGCAAGAAGGGTAAGCTTGGACATGCCGTAACACCTTATTCTGGGCGCGCGGGCAGCGAATTGCGGGCGCGCATGCGGAAATTTGCAAGCGTCTCTATCGCCCTTGCCGCCGTCCGGCAAGCGCGCCATTTCCGGTGTTTCGACCGTTCATCCCCGGCTCATCTCCGCCCGCCACTGTGCTGTTCGCGCAACATGTTCGGCGAAAAGCCGGCGGCGCGCGATCAATCGGTCGGGAATCACTGGAATTGTCGCCCCCGTCGTCCTATCTCAGGAGTCGATTGGGGTTGGAGTCGCAGAGCAATGGCGCGGAATTCGCGACATTTTTGGAAAGCAGGACTGTTCGCGGTAGCAGCGGTTACCGTTGCGCTTCCGCCTGCGCTCGCGTCGATGACACGCGCCGACCGGATTCGCGACACCCAGCTTTCGAATTCGGTGCTTGGCCAATTCACCCCGGCGTCGGGCGACCCGCGCCTGATCGCCCGCTATATCAAAATCTCGGAAGAGGCGCGCCGCGGCTTCAGCTTCACGCCCGCGCTGCCCGATGACGGGCACAAGAATCGCGCGATCACCGTCGTGATTCGCGCCCGCGACGATTCGTCGAGCGCACGCACCGCCGCGCTTGCCGCAGGTCGTACCAAATCGCCGATCTCGATCGCCCCTGTGACCTATAATCTGGGCGCGTCGGTCGGGTTCGAAAAATTCGTGACCCCGGCGCTGCCCAGCGGCACCGACCTGCGCAACCTGCCGGTCGCGCGCGCGCCCGAACAGGCCGACAACAAGAAATCGCGCTTCGCGACCAAGATGGTCAGCCGTCCGACCGATCCGGCCGGCGCAACCGACCGCATCACCGCGCCGGGCGAAGAGCAGACCGTCGATGTCGTCAGCAGTTATCGCCTGACCAAGAACCTCGATGTGACCGCGGGCGTCCGCTACAAGGCCGACGACCGCTTCCAGCCGCTGACCGACGCGCGCCGCGACAGTCAGGCGGTCTATGTCGGAACCGCTTTCCGCTTCTAAAAGCTGTATCGATCGTCGGGCCAGTTCGGCCTGCGGACGATAATGCCCAAGGCTTCAGGTGCTAACGCGCCAACGCGCGCCGCGCCTTTCGCGTCGCCGCCTTTTCTTCCCATGCGTCGATGGCGGCCCAGCCGGGCGCGAGGCGGCTTGCGGCGCTGGCGCGGGTGAGAGCGCGCGCGCGCGCCGGGGTCATACCGCCCAGCGCGATGGCTCGGCCTCCGGCCGCACGCGCGAGCCGCAGCCACTGGGCACGGCCGAGCGGTGCTGCGCCGGGATGCGACCGCGTCGGGTGAAGCGGCGAGACGAGCGCCGCGTCGGCGCCCGCCCGCCGGGCGCGGTGCGCCTCGCGATGGTCATGGACCGGCATGGTGACGATCAGGCTGATCGCGCGTGCCTGCGCCGCCCGGCGCGCGGCATGCTGCCGCAGATGGACGCCATCGGCCCCCCAGCGCCGCGCCTCGGCGGGCAATCCCGCGATCAGCAGCATCAGCCCGCGCGCTTTTGCGAGGCGCGCAAGGCGGCGCGCGAGGCGCCAGCGCGCGCCCTGCGGCAGCGCGTCGTGCCGCAGGACGATGCCGCTTCCCGGCGGCAACAGCGCGGCGAGCGCCACCGTCCCGGCCGCGCTGCGTGTGTCGCTCATCAGCCAGCATGCGGGCAGGGGGTGGCGTCGGACCATCGCCCTTCCTATAGGCGCGTCGCGGGCGCACGCAACGCGCCCTTCGAGGATGACGATATGAGCGATGCGGCAAGCCGGCTGGCCGAGGTGGGGACGAACATTGCACAGGCGGCGCGCCGCGCCGGACGCAAGGCGGGCGACGTCTGCCTGATCGCGGTGTCGAAAACGCACGATGCCGATGCGATCCGCCCGCTGATCGCCGCCGGCCAGCGTCATTTCGGCGAGAACCGCGTGCAGGAGGCGGCGGCCAAATGGCCCGCCCTGCGCGGTGAAGCCCCCGATGTGACGCTGCACCTGATCGGTCAGCTCCAGTCGAACAAGGCCGAAGAGGCGGTCGCGCTGTTCGACGCCATTCACTCGGTCGACCGCAGCTCGCTCGTCCAGGCGCTCGCCAGGGCGTGCGACAAGCTCGGCAAGCGGCCGCAGCTTTTCGTTCAGGTCAATATCGGCGACGAGGAGCAGAAGGGCGGCTGCGCCGTCGCCGATCTCGCGGCGCTGCTCGCCGAGGCGAAGGCGGCGGGGCTGGCGATCGACGGCCTGATGGCGATCCCGCCCGCCGATGTCGAACCGGCGCCCTATTTCGCACTGCTCGACGAACTGGCCGAGCGCCACGGCCTGCCGCTGCGCTCGATGGGAATGAGCGGCGATTATGAAAAAGCGGTCATGCTCGGCGCGACCCACGTCCGCGTCGGCACCGCCCTGTTCGGCGCGCGCGACTAGGGCCCAAATCCCCAGGAGCCTGCGGATCGCCTTACAAACGGCGGCCCATCGCTGCTAATAGCCCGCGCCAATGTTCGCCGAGGCGGCGCTGGAACAGTATCAGGTCGAATCCGTGGCGCGCGGCATGGCTTTGCGGGATTTGATCCCAGCCGCGATGCTCGACGGTGACGCGCGTTTCGGCGCCGACGGCGTCGAAGCGCACCTCGACTTCGGTGGTCTGGTCGGCGGCAAAGCTTGGAACGCGCCAGCCGAAGGCAAGCCGCTTGCCGGGCTCCCACGCGTGGACACGGCCGATCTCCCATTCGCGGCCGTCGGTGAAGCGCGTCACCAGCCGTCCGCCCGGCCCCGCGGGGTCGAAGCGCGGCACGCCGTCGTCGCCGCGCGCCAGCTCGAACAGCGGATGGCTTTGCCACCAGCTGCCGATGTCGCGGGTGAACACCTCGAAGGCGCGCGCCGGGGTGGCCGCGACGCGCAGGGCGACGATCACCGCGGCGCCGCTCATGGCGCGCGGCTCATGGCGCGCCGAGCTCGACATGCGCCTTGAAGGCGGCGAGCTGCTCGCTCCACAGGCTTTCGGTTTCGGCAAGCCAGCCCTTGAGCGCGTCGGTCGCGCCGTCCTTCAGGCGATAGATGCGGACGCGGGCATCGAAGGGCAGATAATGATCCTCGACCAGCCCGCCATCTTTCAGCGCCTTGAGGTGCCGGCTCATCGTGGGCGGCGCGAGGCCCAGCGTGTCGGCCAGCTCGCCGGCGCTATAGGGGCGCCGCCCGAGCAGTTCGACCGCGCGCCGCCGCCGCGGGTCGGCAAGCGCCGCAAACACGGCATCGACCGCAGCCGCGCTCAATCGTCGAGCCGCGTCTGGGTGGTGAAGCCGCCCTCGGTGTCCCATTCGGCGGCGGTCTTGGCCGCGACCGTGACGCCGAAGGTCCAGATATGCCCCTCGGGATCCTTGGCGCGATAGGTGCGGTCGCCATAAAATTGCGTCTCGGGTTCGGCGATGATCGCGGCGCCCGCCGCGCGCGCCGCCGCGCAATGCGCATCGATATCGTCGCCGGGGGCGAGCTGGACATGGACGCTCTGGGTGTTCTTGCCGCCGATCGACTGCGGGCTCTTGTGATCGTCGGACCATTCGTTGCCGATCATCACCACCGAGGCGCCATAGCCCATTTCGCTGTGCGCGAGATTGCCGTCGGCATCGAGCAGCACGAACAGCGGTTCGAATCCGAACGCCTCTTCCAGCCAGCGGAATGCCGCCTTGCTGTCGCGATAGCTGATCGCGCTCGACAGCCCCTTGGGGCGGTGCGTTTCGGCCATGCCTCTTTCCTTCCCGACTCATTATTTCATCGATGGAGAATATTTATCAAAAAACGAAACTAAATGCAATTCCGTGTGAAGTTGCTAGGAAAATGGCATGCCCGATCTCGCCCGCTGCGTCGCCGAAGCCTATCAGACCGCGCTGCCGCACCGCGGCCAGGGCAAGGTCGCCGATTATATTCCCGCCCTTGCCGGGGTCGATCCCGATCGCTTCGGCTTTGCCCTCGCGCTCCCAGACGGAACAGTCCACACCGCGGGCGACGCCGACGAAGCCTTTTCGATCCAGTCGGTGTCAAAGGTGTTCACGCTCGCCCTCGCGCTGCGCCGGGTCGGCAGCTCGCTATGGGACAGCGTCGGCCGCGAACCGTCGGGCAGCGCCTTCAACTCGATCGTCCAGCTCGAAAGCGAGCAGGGGGTGCCGCGCAATCCGTTCATCAACGCCGGGGCGATCGCGACCACCGACCGGCTGATCGACGGTCGCTCGGCTGACGAGGCGGTCGATGAGATCGTCGCCTTCATGCGAGCGCGAGCGGGCGACGCTAGCGTGGCGATCGACACCGGGGTTGCGGGATCGGAAAATGACACCGGCGCGCGCAACCGCAGCCTGTCCTATTTCATGGACGCCTTCGGGACGCTGCGCCACCCGGTGGAGACGGTGCTGTCGGTCTATTTCCGCCAATGCGCGCTGTCGATGAGCTGTCGCCAGCTGGCGCAGGCCGGCCTGTTCCTGGCCTTCGAGGGCCGCGACCCGCGCACCGGCGAACAGCTTCTCGACCCGCACCGCGCGCGGCGCATCAACGCGATCATGATGCTGTGCGGCCATTACGACAATTCAGGCGAATTCGCCTTTCGCGTCGGCCTGCCCGGCAAGAGCGGGGTGGGCGGGGGCATCCTGTGCATCGCACCGGGGCAGGGGTCGATCGCGGTCTGGTCGCCGGGCCTCAACGAAGCCGGAACATCGCTCGTCGGCGCGCTCGCGCTCGAACATTTCGCCTATGCGGCGGGTTGGTCGGTGTTCGATTAATTCTAGTCGGCGACGAGCGTCAGGCTGACCTTGGCGGTACCGCTGCGGTGCATGCCGATTTCCTTTGCCGCGGCCTGCGAAATATCGATGACGCGGCGGCCGCCGAAGGGGCCGCGGTCGTTGACGCGGACGATCACGCTCTGGCCGTTGGACAGGTTGGTAACGCGAACCTTACTGCCGAAGGCGAGCGTGGGGTGCGCGGCGGTCATCTGATCGGGGTCGAAGCGCTCGCCGCTCGCGGTGCGATTGCCCGCGAGTTCGCGGCCGTAATAGCTTGCCGTGCCGTTGCCGATTTCGGTCTCGCCGCCGCCGATCTGATCCTGCGCCACCGCCGGCATCGCCAGCATCAACGCCAAACTCATCGCCATCACGCGCCGCATGCGCAGCCTCCCCCGTTTCAGGTGGAGCGCTCAAAGCAGCGGCGCGAGCGGCTTGCAAGCCGCCCGCGCCGTGCCGGTTTGATTCTGCGCCTAGTGGTTTGGTGCCTCAGACGTCCAGATTGGCAACCGACAGCGCGTTGGTCTGGATGAAATCGCGCCGCGGCTCGACCTCGTCGCCCATCAGCCGCTCGAAGATTTCATGCGCGACATCGGCCTGTTCGGCCTCGACGCGCAGCAGCGAGCGGTTGGCGGGATCGAGGGTGGTTTCCCACAATTGCTCGGCATTCATCTCGCCCAGTCCCTTGTATCGGCTGATCGACAGGCCGCGGCGGCTGTGCGTGAAGATGGCATCGAGCAATTCGGACGGGCGCGTCACCGGCGCGGCCTTTGCGGCGCTCGCGGCGGTCGGTGCCTCGCCATCCTCGCCCTCGGCATCGCTGTCGGCCTCGACGACCGTAGCAGCGCTGGCTTTCACCAGCCGTCCGGGGCCACCATAGGTTTCGGCCTGTTCGGCGGCGAGTTTGTGAAGGCGGCGCGCCTCCTGGCTCGCGAGGAAACCGGAATCGATCGCGTGATGGTCGCTCACTCCGCGCCAGCGGCGCTCGAGCGTATAGCCGCCGCCTTCGACCGCCTCGACGGTCCACACCGCTTCGGCGCCGCCGGTCAGCGCGCGCTCGGCGGCATTGAGCCAGTTCGCGGCAGTTGCCGCAGCGCTGTGGCGTCCGGCCGTATCGAGCGCCGGATCGAGGGCGCCGACCAGCGCCAGTGCCTCGACCAGCCCATGATCGAGCGTGCGGGGGACGTAACGCATCAGCGCGCGGAGTCGTCGGCCATGCTCGATCAGGCCGCGCAGATCGTTACCCGACCGTGCGCCTCCCGGCGTTTCGAGCATCAGCGCGTCGATCCCGGCATCGACGAGGTAATTTTCGAGCGCGGTGTCATCCTTCAGATACACCTCGCTGCGCCCCTTTGCGACTTTGTAGAGCGGCGGCTGGGCGATGTAGAGATGGCCGTTCTCGATGATCTCGGGCATCTGGCGGTAGAAGAAGGTGAGCAGCAGCGTGCGGATATGCGCGCCGTCGACGTCGGCGTCGGTCATGATCACGATCTTGTGATAGCGCAGCTTTTCGATGTTGAATTCGTCGCGGATCCCGGTGCCGAGCGCCTGAATCAGTGTGCCGACTTCCTTCGACGAAATGATGCGGTCGAAGCGCGCCCGCTCGACGTTCAAAATCTTGCCCTTCAGCGGCAGGATCGCCTGCACATGCCGGTCGCGGCCCTGCTTTGCGCTGCCGCCTGCCGAATCCCCTTCGACCAGAAAGAGTTCGCATTTGCTGGGGTCGCGTTCCTGGCAATCGGCAAGCTTGCCGGGCAGGCTCGCGATATCCATCGCGCCCTTGCGACGGGTCAATTCGCGCGCCTTCTTCGCGGCCTCGCGCGCCGCGGCGGCGTCGATCACCTTCTGGATCACCGCCTTGGCATAGGCGGGATTTTCCTCGAGCCATTCAGTCATCCGGTCGGCCATCAGGCTTTCGAGCGGCTGGCGCACTTCCGACGAGACAAGCTTGTCCTTGGTCTGCGAGGAGAATTTCGGATCGGGCAGCTTGACCGAGACGATCGCGGTCAAGCCTTCGCGCATATCCTCGCCGGTCAGGCTGACCTTCTCCTTCTTCAGCAGGCCCGATTTTTCACCATAGCCGTTGAGCGTGCGCGTCAGCGCCGCGCGGAAAGCGGCGAGGTGGGTGCCGCCGTCGCGCTGCGGGATATTGTTGGTGAAGCAGAGGACATTTTCATAATAGCTGTCGTTCCACTCGAGCGCGACGTCGATGCCGATGCCGTCGCGCTCGCTGCTGATCGCGATCGGATCGGGCAGCAGCGGATTCTTGTTGCGGTCGAGATATTTGACGAAGGCCGCAATCCCACCCTCGTAGAACAGGTCGTGGACGACATGTTCGGCGTGGCGGGCGTCGACCAGCTTGATCCTCACGCCGGAATTGAGAAAGGCGAGCTCGCGATAGCGATGTTCCAGCTTTTCGAAATCGAACTCGGTGACATTTTTGAAGGTATCGGTCGATGCCATGAAGGTGACACGGGTGCCCTTCTTGCCCGCAGGCGCCGGCCCGTTGACCTTGAGCGGCGCAACCGAATCGCCATGCTCGAAGCGCATCCAATGCTCTTCGCCATCGCGCCAGATCGTCAGTTCGAGCCATTCGCTGAGCGCGTTGACGACCGATACGCCGACGCCGTGCAGACCGCCCGACACCTTATAGGCATTGTCGTCGCTCGTGTTCTCGAACTTGCCGCCCGCGTGAAGCTGGGTCATGATCACCTCGGCCGCCGAAATGCCTTCCTCGGCATGGATGCCGGTCGGGATGCCGCGCCCATTGTCCTCGACGCTGACCGATCCGTCGCTGTTGAGCGTGATGAGTACCAGATCACAATGGCCGGCGAGCGCCTCGTCGATCGCATTGTCGCTGACTTCGAACACCATGTGATGCAGACCCGACCCGTCGTCGGTGTCGCCAATATACATGCCAGGCCGCTTGCGCACCGCGTCGAGGCCTTTCAGCACCTTGATCGAATCGGCGCCGTAGCTGTTCTGATTGGGCTGTTTGGGGGCGCTTTCGCTCGCGCCGCTCACGGGGGTGTCTGTCATACCGATTATATAGGGTCGGCGGCCGCAAAACCCAAGCAAAAATGCGCCCCTCGGCGCGCTGCCGACGGGCGTTGCGCACGGCGGCGGCGGCGGCTAGTTTCGAAGGATGAAAAGCCCTGTGACCCCCCGTTCGATACTTGCCGCCCTCGCGCTTGCCGCGCTGCCGCTCGCCGGCTGCTCGCAGCCTGCACCGCCTGCCGACAATGCCCCTGCGGTTGCCGGCCCGCCGCTCGCGACGCGCGCGGTCATGACCGGCACCGAAGGCCCGACGCTTCCCGCCTGCTCCAGCATCAGCCGCGTCAAGGACGGCGGCACCGATGTCTATTGGGCGCCGGGCGAAACGCGCGCCGTGAAGGCCAAACTGCCCGGCGCGATGAAGGTGTCGGTGTGCGAGGCAACCGATGACGACGCCTGGTTCGGCATCGTCTTCGCGGCCCCCGGCACCGACGAGGATATGTGCGGCGTCGGCCGCTCGGTCAGCAGCGCGCGCGAATATCAGGGACCGTGCCGCTGGGGCTGGATCCGCGGCGGAACGGTCCGGCTTGGCGCCTAGCGCGCCTGCCTAACGGCAATCCTCGATCACGCGGCCGATTTCGGACTGGACGGGCAGCGTCAGCGCCCGGCCGTTCGCGGCTTCGAGTGCGAAGCGGCCGCGACTGAAGGCGATGCGGTCCAGCCGGATATCGCGGCTCGGTACGATCGCCGTACCGCCGTCGAAGCGTACCTGGTCGGTGGCCGCGCTGGTGCGCAGTGCGACGGTGCCGTCGAGCGCGGCAGTAAGCCGGATAGCGCCGCCGCTGCACGCCATGGTCAACAGCGGCGCCGCGCCAGCGGACGGTGCGAAGATCGCACTGCGGCTGCCGGCATCATAGCGCCAGGCGCCGCGATCGAGCGCACGGTCGTCCCACCCTTGCGTCGGCGCCGGGGCCGGCGGCGGCGGTGTCGCGGCGGGCGGTTGCGGCGCGGGGGCGGGCGGTGGTGCCGCCGCTTTCGGAATCGCGGCGCAGCCGGCGAGCAGCAGCGCCGTAGCCGCCATGGCCGTCAGTCCCGCCGTCTTGCCGCGCCAAACCATCCTCAAAACCCCTGCCAATCGATCACCTCATCCAGTTCGGCGCGCGGAACCGGCCATTGATTCACCGGCGCCGCCGCATCGGCATGGCCGATCGCCAGCCCGGTGAACAAGATCTGGTCGTCGCCCAGTTCCAGCTCGTGCCGGATCGTCGCGCCATACATCGCCCAGCATTCCTGCGGACAGCTTGCAAGGCCATGTTCGACGAGCAACAGCATCACCGACTGGAGCCACATGCCCATGTCGGCCCATTGCGGCGGTCCCATGATGCGTGAACAATGAAGGAAAAGCATCACCGGTGCGCCGAAACCCCGGTAATTCTCCATGAACCGAGCGAGCCGGCCAGGCTTGTCCTCGCGCGGGATGCCGAGCGAGGCGTAGAGCGCCTCGCCGACACCGAAACGCCGGCTTTCCCACGGGTCGGTCAGTCCACGCGGGTAGATGTCATATTCGGGTTGCTGGCCGTCGCGTCCCATCGCGATCCGCGCCGCCACCGCCGCCTTCACCCGCTCCCAGCGCGCGCCAGTAACGACCGTCACCTGCCACGGCTGCAGATTGCCGCCCGATGGCGCGCGCTGCGCGTCGGCAAAAATCTGCGCCAGTACCGCCCGGTCGATCGGGCGGTCCGAAAAGGCGCGCACCGAACGGCGGCGGTGCAACTCTTCGGCAACGGACAGGGCGTCATTCGCTGGCATATTTATCCTCTCGGCGTTTTCCGAACAGCAAGCCGCGTTCGAGCCGGGCCTTGAGCTGCCGATAATAGCTCGTCAGGAACACGTCATCCTCTTCGGCGACGGGGCGGCCGATTTTGCCGCGGATCGTGTCAGCGACATCGCGCATCGCGCGCGGATCGGCGCCGCGCAGCACGCGCTCCAGTTCCTGCAATTCATAGATGCCATAGACGGCGAGTTCGGCGTCGGTGAAGCGGATCGCGTCGACCCCGCCGCCATCGGCGGTGATGTCGCGGTCAAGCTTCGCGCGCTTCGCCATCACGACCCAGGTGCCGGCGATCAGGTCGCCCATCCGCATCCGGTCGCGGTTGAAGAGCAGGAACAGGCTGAGCGTCAGCGACCAGGCGACCCCCGCGAGCGCAGTCCAGCCCGATACCATATCCTCGGCCGCGCCGACGCCCATCATGGTGAGGGGAAGGAAGAGCTCAAGCTCGCGGATCAGGTTGCGCGCGACCACCGCATCGGCGGTGAGCCGGCCGCCGTCGCGCGCGACGACGCGGATGCCCATCAGCCGCTTGCCGGGGGTCGCCGCACGCGCGCCAAGTTCGAAGCCGATGAACCAGAAGGTGCGCAGAACAAAGGCGCCGAGCAGCCAGACCGTCACCGCGATCGACGAATTGGACGCAAGCCCGGCCCAGAGGATCAGCAGGGTGAACAGGACGAGCGTCAGGACGATGAGGATCAGGTCGATCAGCAGCGCGCCGAGCCGGAGCGCCGCGCTTGCAATGCGCAATTGCAGGTCGACCCCTTCGGGCGTCACGAATTCGCGCAGCTTCTTTTCCTGCGCCGCGCGCATCCGCAGGTTGCCCGCCGCGCTCAAGCGACATTCTCGCGGCGCGGAATGTAGAAATAGGCAAGCCAGAAGGCGAGCATCAGCGATCCGATCGCATAGCGCATCACGGTATCGGTGATGAGCTGGCGCCCGAACCCTTCGAGCAGGCCGGCGGCGAGCAGCATCAGGATGACGCCGACCATCACCTTGCCCGCGGTGCGGCCTGCCTCGGCGGCAGCCTGCAGACGCGAGCGGGCGCCGGGAAAGACGACCGCACTGCCGATCCGCAGCCCCGCCGCTCCGGACAGGGCGGCGGCGAACAATTCGGTCGTGCCGTGGATGAACAGCCAGCCGCCGAAATCGACGCCCAGCCCCTTGGCGGAAAAGACCGCGAGCATCGCGCCCAGCCCGATCCCCTGATAATATTCCAGCATCATCGTCGGAACGCCGAAGGCAAAGCCGAGCGCGAAGGACATGATCGAAACGCGGCTGTTGTGGGTAAACAGGAAGGTCGCAAAGACGTGCAGCGCGCCCTGATCCTCGCCCCCCGCCTTGCCGTGACCCAGCGTCGAGCGCAGAAACTCCACTGTCGCGCGCGGGTCGCGCCCGCCGGCCATCTCTTCGGGGACGAAATTATAATACCATTCGGGATTATGCGCGACGAGCGACCAGCTTGTCAGCGCGCCGAGCGTAATGATCAGCGCGATGATCAGCGTTTCCTTCCACACTGCGCGCACCGCCGCCGGCCAGTCGTAAAGGAAGAAGCGGCGCAGGCGGCTGAGCCGCGTTTCGCGGACGCCGTAAATCAGGAAATAGCCGCGCATCGCCAACCCTTCGAGGTGGTCGAGCAGGGCCTTGTCGAGCATCGTCGCGCGCGCGATCGATAACGACGAGAGCGTCGCGCGATAGAGGATCGGGAGCTGCAGCAATTCGTCGCTCGACAGCGCCTTGGCGCCGCGCGTCTCGAGACGGCCGAGCAGCGTGTCGAAGGCGATCCAGTCGGCCTCGCGCTCGGCGCGAAAACGGCTGGTCGAAAAGCCGGGGGCGTCGGCCGGGCGCGCGGTTTCCATCACAGGCTCCCCTGCCGTTTGATGCCCAGATAGGCTTCGACGACATGCGCGCCCATCGCATCGGCGGGGACTTCGATGACGTCGGCGCCCAGCCGCTGGAGCCGCGCGATGACCAGCTGACGATCGCGCAGCATCGCCGCGGCGACATTGGCGCGCGTCACGTCCGATCCGCTTTCGGGACGGCGGCGTTCCTCGTCCTCCAGCTCTTCATCCTTGATGACGACGAGCAGCAGCCGGTGCTTCTTGACCAGCCGGCCCGCCGCACGGATCATCAGGTCGGCGCTCGTCGCATCGGTGAATTCGGTGAAGAGGATAATCAGCGACCGGCGGTTGAGCTCGGCGCCGAGCGTCGACAGCGCGAGGGTAAAATTGCTCTCGACCGGCGCATAATCGATGCGGCTCGCTGCGCGTTGCAGCGCGGGAAAATCCTGCGTGTGCATATAGGCGGGGGTCATGCCGATCGGCTTGGCGGCAAAGGAAAACAGGCTGATCCGGTCGCCGAGCTTCAGCCCTGCATAGGTCAGCAGCAGCGCCGCCGATACCGCGCGGTCGACGCGCGGCATCGCGCCGACGGGCTCGGCCATCGTGCGACCGGCGTCGATTGCCAGCACGACGCGGTTGTCGCGCTCGACCCGATATTCCTTGGCAAGCAGCTTGACGTGCCGCGCCGATGCATTCCAGTCGATCGCGCGCCGATCCATGCCCGGCTGATACTCTGCCAGCGCCTCATATTCATGGCCTTCGCCGCGCAGCTTCTGCTGGCGGAGCCCGAACCAGCTGTTGCGCTGGAACAGGCGGCGGCCTTCATCGGTGACGAGGCGCATATTGGGCACGACGCTGATCGCGCGGTCGATCGCGAAGCGGCGCTGTTTCCAGACCAGGCCGAGCGGCCCCGCCCAGCGCACCCACAGCGCATCCACGGCTGCCTGCCCGCGTCGCGACGCGGTCAGCGGAAGCCGATGGGTGAGCTGGGCGTCTTCGCCGTCGCCCACCGTTTCGAAAGCCGCCGCGATGCGGCCGCCCGGCGCCAGCCGCTCGTCGAGCGACAGCGCGAACTCGGCGCGGCGCGGAAGGGCCGGCGCGCGCGCCGCAAGCATCATTTCGAACGGTTCGCCGACCCCGATCTGCAGCGGGAACTGGGCGTCGAGCGCGAGCTTGCGCGGCGCCGCGCCGGTCAGCGTATCGAGGAGCAGCCCCACGGCGACGAGCGCAATCCAGCCGAGCGCGACGAGCCACAGGTCGGGGCGCAGCAGGCCGAGCGCCAGCGCCACGGGGGCGCCGAGCAGCAGCAAATAGATCGCGCGCCGCGTCGGGTAGATCACCGCGGCACGTCCACCCGGTCGAGCAGCGCGGCGACAACCTGTTCGACGCCGCGCCCCTCGATCTCCGCCGCGGCCGACAGGATCACGCGGTGGCGCAATACGCCGCCGGCGAGCCGCTGCACGTCGTCGGGGATCACATAGTCGCGGCCGTCGAGCGCGGCGGCGGCGCAGGCGGCGCGGGCGAGCAGGCTCGCCGCGCGCGGACTCGCGCCGCATTCGAGGTCGGCACTTTCGCGGGTCGCGCGCACCAGCCGGACGATATAGTCGACGATCTCGTCGGCCAGGCGGACGGTCGCGATCGTGTCGATCGCGGTGCCGATCGTCGCGGCGTCGGCAACCTGCCCGACGCCGAAATCGGCGACCACGGGGCTTTTGAAGCGCCCGCCATGTTCGGCCACGATGCGCCGCTCCTCGTCGGCGTCGGGATAATCGACGACCAGCTTGAACAGGAAGCGGTCGAGCTGCGCTTCGGGCAGCGGATATACGCCCTGCTGCTCGATCGGATTTTGCGTCGCCAGTACGGTGAAGCGCGGGCTCATCGGGTGCGGCTCGCCGTTGATCGTCACGCGCCGTTCCTGCATCGCCTCGAGCAGTGCCGCCTGCGTCTTGGGCGGGGTGCGGTTGATTTCGTCGGCAAGCAGCAGCTCGGTGAAGATCGGCCCCTTGGTCAGGGTGAAGCTCGACGTCTGGAAGTTGAACAGGTTCGATCCCAATATGTCGCCGGGCATCAGGTCGGGGGTGAACTGGATGCGCCCGAAATCGAGCCCGACGGCGCGGGCGAAAGCCTGCGCGAGCAGCGTCTTGGCGGTTCCCGGCGGGCCTTCGAGCAGCACATGACCACCTGCGAGCAACGCGATCGTGACCATGCGGGTCAGATCCTGCTGCCCGAACACGACCTTGGCGACTTCGCCCTCGATCGCGGCGCCGAGCGCCTGAACGCCCTCGATAGTGTCAGCCGTCACGCAATAATTCCTTCCTGATGTCGTGCAGCGCCTGCGCGTCTGCCAGAAATTCATGGGTGTTGCGCGCCAGCGGGAGGCGGCGCGCGAGAGTGGCGAAGGAGGCGCTATCCGCCTTCAGATGGCGGTCGATCCATGCGTCGGTTTCCTCGGCGCTCAGACCGCCGGGGGCGTGCAACCGGCGTGCGATCGCGCCGCGTTGGCTGCGCACATAGGCATCGGCACCGTCGAGTTCGCGGCGCGCCTGCCGGATCAGGTCGGCGCTGTTGGCGATCAGCGCCTGTTTGGAAATCGGAATCGCGCGCGCCGGACGCAGCGCGGGGCCGAAGCGCGCCCATGTCTGCCACAACGCCAGCAGGCCCGCGGCGATCAAGCACAATGTGATCCCGATGAAGGGCGGCACGAAGGCGAAGCGCAGCAGCGACCGACCGCCGCCGAAACCGTTGAGCGTCAGGTCGAAGGCGAGCCCCGCCGCTTCCGCATCCTCGCCGACCGCGTCGATCAGCATGGCCGCTGCATGCGCCTTGTCGCGCGACGCAAAGGCCAGATTGTTGAGGAGGTCGGGCTCGGCGAGAACATAGAATTCGCGATTTGTCGTCCGCGCCAGCACCGCGCCGCCGTTCGCGCCGGGGATCAGCGTCTCCAGACCGGCGCCGCTGATCGTCTGGGCACCGGCCGGCAGCGGCACGGCAAAGCGGCGCCGCGCGACATCGGCAGTGACGGTCTGCGCCTTCGCCTGCGGCATCGCGATCTCGACCGTCCCGAAATAGTTTTGCGGTAACAGGCGGGTGGGGGCGGGCAGCGGCACGCCGAAGCCGACCCAGCCGGGCTTATGGCCCTCGCCGGTGCCGGGCATCGTCCGCCACTTGGGCAGAACGAGCAGAACCGGACCATTGCCCTGTCTCGCCAGCATATCGGCGACATCTTCGGCATTGGTGTCGGCTGCGGGGGTCAGGACGAGCAACGGCTTGTCGTCCTCATAGGTCGCCGTCTCGACGCTGCGGCGCAGCTCGACATCGGCGCGGGCGCGTTCGGCGAGGTCGACGATCCCCGCAAAGCCCGGCGCCGCCTTCGACAGCGCGTGACCGCCGCCGTCATTGCCGCTCGACAGCTGCGGGCCAAGCGCAACCAGCGCCCACAGCGCGATGAAGGCGACGACACCCACGGCGACCACCGCCGCGATCAGTCGCGGGTCGAAGGGATTGTCGCGATCGCTGCGCCCCGTCATGCCCGCGCCCAATTCTTCGGCACCGTCAGCTCCGAATAGGCGCCGCGGCACGCGTCCCACGCCGCCGCGTCGATGGAGCGGCCGCCGAACAGGCTGATTTCGACCGAGCGCGCGATGCGGCTGAATGCGTTGCGCGCGACCCCCGGCAAATCCTGCGCCTCCGCCAGCTCGCGCGAGGTCATCGCCGGCCGCACCAGCCCCGGCCGCCGCGCGCTGATATCCTCGACGCTGCGATAGAGCAGCAGATGAACCGCCTCGGCAAAGCGCCCCTCGGCGGCGAGCGCGTCGGCTTCGGCCAGCAGCGCGCGCGCCGCACCCGCTTCGACCGCGCCCGCCTCCTCCGTCTCGGCGCCCGCTCCGGTCTTGCGCAGGAAGGGCAACGCGTTGACCCAGCGCGCAAAGGCGGGGACGGTGAAATAGAGGATCAGCAGGACGAGCAAGATTGCGCCGCCCCACAGCATCGGCTTCAGCGCCGGCGCGCTCCATTCGAAGAAGCGGCCGATCGCTTCGAACAGCGATTTCAGCCAGTCGGGAACGTCGGGCGGCGGCGGCGGCGCGGGAAAGGCCGTCTGGATATCGCCGCGGGCAACCGTCTGACCATAAGCCGGATCGACGAGTTCGGGATCGAGCAGCCAGCCCTGATCGGGTGCGGCGGCGGCGGCCGACGCCTGGGCGATCCAGATCGACATCATATTGAAATTATGGCCTCGCCCCGCTGCACCATCGCCCTGCGGTGGTAGCGCGAGGCGCAGCACCGACGCAAGAGGATGCTTGCACGCCCGCAGCCCCCGTTCTAGCTGCGCGAGACGGCGGCAAATGGTTGCACCGGCAACCGGAAGACCAGCAGGAGGACAGCGTGGACGCGGCACAGGCGGTACATGAAAAATTTCTCGGCGCGCTGGCTAGCGGAACGCTCGCGCGCCGCGCCGATGCGCCCGATCCCGCACGTGCCGGGCTGACGCGGTCGGATGCCACCGACATTTTCCTGTCGCAGCTCACCAGTCGCCAGATGGACCGGTTGTCGCGGACGCTGCAGGCACGCGGCGAGGGCTTTTATACCATCGGATCGTCGGGGCACGAGGGCAATGCCGCGGTCGCGGCGGCGTTGCGCGTCACCGACATGGCGTTCCTCCACTATCGCTCGAACGCCTTTCAGCTTCACCGCGCGCGCCAGCTCCCCGGGCAGACCCCCGACTGGGACATGCTGCTGAGCTTCGCCGCTTCGGCCGAGGATCCGATTTCGGGCGGGCGGCACAAGGTCATCGGGTCGAAGCCGCTCGCGATCCCGCCGCAGACATCGACGATCGCGTCGCATCTGCCCAAGGCCGTGGGTGCCGCCTTTTCGATCGGTATCGCGCGGCGACTGGGCATGTGCGGCCTCCCGCTGCCCGAAGACGCGGTGGTTCTGGCGAGTTTCGGCGATGCGTCGGCCAATCATTCGACCGCGCAGGGCGCGTTCAACACCGCGGGCTGGTCGGCCTTTCAGGGCACGCCGTTGCCGCTGATCTTCCTGTGCGAAGACAACGGCATCGGCATCTCGACGCGCACTCCGACGGGGTGGATCGAGGCGCAGTTCCGCCACCGCGCCGGGCTGCATTATATCCAGTGCGACGGCACCGACCTTGTCGCGGCCTACGCGGGCGCAAAAGAGGCCGCCGACTTCGCGCGCCGCACGCGCAAGCCGGTGTTTCTCCATATGGGAACGGTGCGGCTCTACGGACATGCCGGGTCGGACGTGCAGGGCGCCTATCTGCCCAAGGCGCTGATCGAAGCCGACGAGGCGCGCGATCCGCTGCTCGCCGGTGCGGCGCTGATGGTGGAACAGGGATGGATGTCGGCCGCCGAAGTCGCCGATGCCTATGAAGAGATCGGCGCAACGCTGGCGCGGCAGGCCGAAGCTGCGATACGCCGCCCCAAGCTGACCACCGCCGCGGCGGTAATGGAGAGCCTGGTTCCGCCGAAGATCGACCGCCCGCCGGCCAATCGCCCCTCGACCGACGAGCGCGCGGCGCTGTTCGCCGGCGACGCGAACCAGATGGACAAGCCGATGCATATGGCGCGGCTGCTCTCCTGGGCGCTCGCCGACCTGATGCTCGCCTATCCCGAAATCGTCGTCGCGGGTGAGGATGTCGGGCCGAAGGGCGGCGTCTACAATGTAACCGCCAAGCTGCATCAGCGCTTCGGTTCGGCGCGCGTTATCAACACGCTGCTCGACGAACAGGCGATCCTCGGCCTCGCGATCGGCATGGCGCACAACGGCTTCGTGCCGATGCCCGAAATCCAGTTCCTCGCCTATGTCCACAATGCCGAGGATCAGATCCGCGGCGAGGCGGCTACCCTGAGCTTCTTTTCGAACGGCCAGTATACCAACCCGATGGTGATCCGGATCGCCGGGCTCGGCTATCAGAAGGGGTTCGGCGGACACTTCCACAACGACAACAGCCTGGCGGTGTTCCGCGACATTCCCGGGGTAATCTTGGCGGTGCCGTCGAACGGGCGCGACGCCGTGCAGATGCTGCGCGAATGCGTGCGGCTGGCGCGCGAGGAGCAGCGCGTCGTGGTCTTCGTCGAACCGATCGCGCTCTATATGACGCGCGACCTGCACGAAGAGGGCGATGGCCTGTGGACGAGCGCCTATGAAGCGCCCGGCGAAGGGACGCCGATCCGGCTGGGCGATGTCGGCGTGCATGGCGACGGAACCGATCTGGCGATCGTGACCTATGGTAACGGCACTTATCTCTCGCGGCAGGCCGAAAAGCTGCTCGCCGCCGACGGCGTCAAGGCGCGCGTAATCGACCTGCGCTGGCTCGGTCCCGTCGATGCCGACAAGCTCGTTGCCGCGGTCGGCGAGGCGAAACGCGTCCTGATCGTCGACGAATGCCGCATCACCGGTTCGCAAAGCGAGGCGCTGATGGCGCTGTTTACTGAACGCACGCCGGAGAAGAAGCTGGCGCGCATCGCCGCCGAGGACAGCTTCATCCCGCTGGGCAAGGCGGCGACGGTGACGCTGCCGAGCCGCGATTCGATCTATGCCGCCGCGAAGGAGCTGCTGGCATGACGGCGGCGAAGAAGACCGCGCTTGTCGTCGCCCCCGGCCGCGGCACCTATGGCAAGGGCGAGCTTGGCAGCATCGCGCGGCTGCACGGCGCGCGCTTCGGCGATATCATCGCCGGGTTCGACGCCCAGCGCCGCGAGCGGGACCAGCCGACGGTCAGCGAACTCGACGGCGCCGATCGCTTCAGCGTCGCGACGCACATGCGCGGCGATGTCGCGGCCCCGCTGATCTACACCGCGACCCTGCTCGACTGGCTCAGCATCGACCGCGCCCGATATGACATCGTCGCCGTCGCGGGCAATTCGATGGGCTGGTACAGCGCGCTCGCGCTTGGCGGCGCGGTGTCGGTCGAGGACGGCTTTCGTATCGCCAATGCGATGGGTCTCAACAGCCAGACGCACGGGCCGGGCGGGCAGATATTGGTGCAGATCGTCGATGAAGACTGGCGCCCGGTGCCGGGGCTGCGCGCCAGCCTGCTGGGGCTCGTCGCCGACATCGCCGCGCGCCCGGGTCATGCGCTCGCGCTTTCGATCGACCTTGCCGGCATGCTTGTCCTCGCGGGCAATGAAGAGGGGCTGGCCGCCTTGCTTGCCGAGGCGGCGCCGACGCCGGGCCGCGATCCGCTGCGGCTGGCGGGACATGGCCCCTTTCATACGCCGCTGATGGTCGGCAGTTCGGACAAGGCGAAGATCGAATTGCCCCCGGCGCTGTTCGGCATGCCCAACCTGCCGATGGTCGACGGTCGCGGTCATATCTGGCGGCGCTTTTCCAGCAATCCCTGGGGCATCTGGGACTATACCTTCGGGCATCAGATCCTTGCGCCCTATGATTTCGCGCTGTCGGTGCAGGTTGCGGTCAAGGAATATGCGCCCGACGTGATCATCCTGCCCGGCCCCGGTGATACGCTGGGCGGCGCGATCGCGCAGGCGCTGATCGGCATCGAATGGCAGGGAATCGCGGGCAAGGCCGACTTCATGGCGCGTCAGGCGGCGGACCCGATCCTGCTGTCGATGGGCCGCCCGGAACAGCGCGCGCTCGTCACGGGCTAGCCCGTCTGTCTGTCGAGGTCCCGCGAAGGGGCCAGCGCCAAAGGGGCCGACGGAAGTGGAACATCCTCCGCCGGCCCGGCTGGGATGCGCGGCCAGGTGGGGATGGCACGCGCGGTCGAACGGATCGCCCTTGGGGACCAACACAGGGGCGACGGACCGTTCGATTCTCTTATAGGGGCCAATCTATCGCGCTGGCCGGAGGCGGGCAGACATCAAGCTCCGAAATGGACGGGATTGGCGCTCGGGCCCCGCGCGAATTCGACGGTGAAGCGCAGCCGCAGCAGCTCGGCGACGCTCGCCGCGCCCGACCGGCGCATGATATTGGCGCGGTGCACCTCGACGGTGCGCGGGCTGACGTCGAGCCGCCGCGCGATTGCCTTGTTGCCGAGCCCCGCCGCTATGGCATCCAATATATCGCGTTCGCGCGGGGTCAGCGCGGCGAGGCGCGCCTCGGCGGCGCGCCGGTCCGCGTGTATTGCACGCTGCCGCTCCCAAGCCGTCAACGCATCGCCGATCACCGACCGGACGAGCCACGGATCGAGCGGGGCAGGCAGCAGATCGGTCGCGCCGCCGCGCAGGATGGCGCGGCTTTCGTCGACGCTCAGCCGACTCGCGGCGACGAAGCAGGCGATATCGGGCGACTGTGCGATCGCCGCGAGCATCGCGCCGCCATCGACCGCGCCGGGCTGGTCCCAGTGGAAAAGCAGGACGGCGCAATCGTCCGCCGCCCCCGCATCGAGCCAGTCGGCGCCGCTCGCAAAGCTGCGGACGATATGACGACCATCGGCAAGCGCGCGGAAGCAGGCGGCGCGCTCGGTGGCGTCGGGAAGCACCAGATGGATATGCGCACCGGACATTTGCATGACGCCATGGTGCCAGCGGTGCCCGCCGCCGCCGAGCAGGGTCGCCTCGGCTTCGGCGTCAATTCGAAGTCTTCGGAGCCGTGGCGATCAGGCGGCCGGCGCGACGACCGGCAGACGAAGCGTGACGACGGTGCCGTGGGGCTCGGCCGGGGTAATCGTCATCCGGCCGCCGTGCATATGCGCGATCGTCTCGACCAGCGACAATCCCAGCCCCGCACCCGATCCGCCGCGCGCGGGATCGAGCCGGACGAAGCGCCGCGCCGCTTCGGCGATGCGGTCGGCGGGGATGCCGGGACCGTCGTCGATTACCGCGAGGTTGATCGCATCGCCGGCTTCCCGGGCCGCGGTCAACCGGATCTGCGTGCCGCCGGCCGCATATTTCAGGGCATTGTCGATCAGGTTCGACAGCGCGCGCACCAGCATCTCGCGGTGTGCGACGACCTCAAGGTCCGCGGGTGCCGCGACCGCAATGGCAAAGCCCTCATCCTCGGCGAGCGGACCATAGACTTCGGCCATGTCTTCGAGCAGCGGCGCGAGTGCGAACCGCGTGAACTGGTCGCGGCCGATGCCTGCCTCGGCGCGGCTGATCTCCAGCGCGGTGTCGAGCAGGCGATGCAGGCTGTCGGCCTCGTCGATCGCACCGGCAAGCGCCGCTGTTGTTTCGGGGTCGCGCGCGCGGCTCAGCGCCTGTTCCAGCTTCGCCTTCATCCGCGCGACCGGCGAACGCAGATCGTGCGCCATCGAATCGGTGAGCATGCGCAGCTCGCCGACCAGCGTTTCGATCCGGTCGAGCATCGCGTTGATCGATACGCCGAGCCGGTCGAAGGCGTCACCGGTCCGGTCGCGCTCCACCCGCGCGTCGAGCCGGCCGCTGACAATTGCGGAGGCGGCGCGCGAAAAGACGTCGATGCGCCGCCCGAGCAGCCAGGCGACGAACGCGGCGACGATTCCGGCGATCGTGATGCCGACCGCGAGCGCGAACAGAAAGGCGGCCTGACTGGCGCGCGCGAGCTGAACCTGCGCCTCGAGCACTTCGCCCGTCAGCAGGGCATAGCCGCCGGGAAGCGGCGTGGTAATCAACCCGATCGGTTCGGCCTCGGCCGCATCCTGGCGGAACAGGCGGATTTCGCGCCACGCCTCATGGTCGGACACCGTCGCCGGCCATTGGCTGAGATTGCCGACGACGCGCGTGCCATCGGGCGCCTTCAACAGCACTACGAAATTGCGGTCGTCGCGCCGGGTCAGCCGGTCGCGGATCGCCTGCACCAGCGCTTCGGGCCCTTGTTGGCGCTGGGTTTCGGCAAAATCGTCGCGCGCGACTTCGGCGGCGATGCGCGCGTCGTCGATGATCGTCGCCTGGGTGAAGCGATGGATGATCGTCAGGCCGAGCGCCAGCGCCGCGACCTGCGCGATCACCAGCGCCAGCGTCAGGCGGACGATCGTCGATTGAAAGAAGCGCGCGCGCATGCGCCGGTCAGCTCGCGGCGCCGAGCATATAGCCCGCGCCGCGGATCGTATGGACCAGCGGCGTCGCGAACCCGTCGTCGATCTTGCGGCGCAGGCGGCTGACATGGACATCGACGACGTTGGTGCCGGGGTCGAAATGATATTCCCAGACCCCCTCCAGCATCATCGTGCGCGTCACCACCTGTTCCTTGTGGCGGAGCAGATATTCGAGCAGGCGAAACTCGCGCGGCTGCAGTTCGATCCGCTTGCCGGCGCGCGTCACGCGGCGATTGAGCAGGTTCATTTCCAGATCCTCGCAGTGCAGCGCCGTTTCGACCTGAGGGCCGTTGCCGGGCTTGGCAAGGAGCAGCTTGAGCCGGGCCAGCAGCTCGGAGAAGGCGAAGGGCTTGACCAGATAATCATTGGCGCCCGACGTCAGCCCTTCGACCCGCGCATCGACCGCGCCCAGCGATGACAGGATGATAACCGGCGTCGCGATCTGCGCGGCGCGCATCGCCGCGAGCAGCGCCATGCCGTCCATGCCGGGCAGCATGCGGTCGAGGATGATCGCGTCGTAACTGCCGTCGGTCGCATGAAACAGGCCGTCGCGGCCGTCGGCGGCATGATCGACGACGAAGCCTTCGCCGGTCAGGCTCTTGCCGATGAAGTCGGCGGTCGTCCGGTCATCTTCGACGAGCAATATTTTCTGCGACATGCACTGTCCCCGGCTGTGGCCCGCGCGTCGCGGGAAGATGCTTATAGCTTGTCCGGATGCCACGGCGAATTCGCAGCGTCACCCCCTTGCGCGCGTCGCGGCGTAGCCGCGCCGCGGCATCGGCCGCCGACGCAATGGGGCGGCCATCGATCCGGTCGATCCGGTCGCCCGCCGCAATGTCGGCTTTTGCCGCCGGGCCGCCGTCCTCGACGCTGGTGACGACCAGCGCGATCGGTTGGTGGCGCCGGACAGGCTCCGCTTCGAAGGTCAATCCCCCCACCTGTCCCCCGCCACGCGAATGCGGCGAGGCATAGAGCCGCGCAGACAGGAAAACGACCCCCGCCAGCAGCAGGATCAGCGCGGCCGTCGGCGGCATGGATCGGATGCGCGGCGGGTCCATTGGACCGGCGTAGCAGGTCGCGTCCCACCGCCCGATGGCGCGAAGATGAAACTGCGGTAATCTTGCCGGCGATCAGGCCGTGGCGGCGATGGGTGCGCGCGTGTCATTGCGCACCGGCGCACGCGAGACGATCTGGTGCACCGCCGCCATCGCCTGTGCAAAGGCCATGCCGCGGGGTCCGGCGATGTAGCGCGGCTGCCAATCGGTCGCGAATTTCGCCTTGTAGCTGCGCAAGCCTTCGAAACCATAGAGCATCTCGCCATGGCGAAAGACGAAGGCGGCGCCCTTCGCCCATGCGGGTGCAAGCTTGCGCCCCTCGATGCCCGACAAGGGCGCGATGCCGAGCGTGAACCAGCGATAGCCCGCTTGCTGCGCATGCTGCATCAGGCGAATGAACAGGAAGTCCATGACGCCATAGGGGACGTCGTTCACATGGCGCATCAAGTCTACCGACATTTCGGCGCCATTGGGGGTCGCCAATATATTGGCGAAAGCGATGATCCGCCCGTCTATCCGTACCACCGCGCAGGGAAAGCGCGCCATATAGGCGGGATCGAAGCGGCCGAGGCTGAACGCTTTTTCGCGCTGCTTTTTCGCGTGCAGCCAGTCGTCCGACACGGCCTTGAGTTCGGCAAGATGCGCGGGAACCTCGGCGGCGGCGATTACGGCGAATTCGGCGCCATTCTGCACCGCGCGGCGCTCGGCGTGGCGCAGCGTCTTTGCCTGCGGCCCGGCAAGGGTGAAGCGGGCAAGCTCGACGCGCGCCTCTTCGCCATATTTGACGATCGACAGCCCAAGGTCGATCGCTTGCGGCAGGCAGGCCGCGCTGATCTGATAGAGCAGGATACGCCCCTGCGCCGCGTCGGCCATTTCTCGCAGCTTCCACAAGAGATCGGCCCAGCGATCCTCGTTGCCGACCGGATCGCCCATCACGATCCAGTTGCCGCCCTGCACCCGGTACATCAGGAAGGCGTCGCCCTCGTCGGCGAGCAGGAAGCGCTTGTCGCCGGTGTAGGCCAGAAAGGCATCGGTGCTGTCGCTGAGCGCCAGCGCCGGTTCGAGGGCATCGAACCCCACCGGCGTATCGCGCACCGTGCGGGCCGACGGCGCGAATAGCCGCCACAGCGCGAGGCCGGTGATCAGCACCGCGATCCCGAAACTCGCGCGCAGAAAACGCGGCGCGTCGCCGCGCAAGCTGAATTGCCACCACAGGCTGCTGGTATAATCGATATGCTTATAGGCAAAGAGGCCGACGAAGGCTGAGCCGAGGATGGCGATCAGCGCGGCGACGATCCAGCCGGTCGACAGCGGTGCGTCAATCAGCGAAGTCTTGCGGTAAAAGGCGGGGCGGCTCCATTGCAGCGCGGCGCAGATGGCGAGGAGGATGGCCGCCTCCTCATAGTCGAACCCCTTGGTCAGCGAAAAGATCGCTGCGGCGAGCAGCAGTGCGCGCGTCGCGACGAAGGCGCCGTTGAGGCGGCGCAGCAGGCCGGGCGCCAGGAAGAGCAGCAGCGTGCCCGACAGGCTGGCGGCGATATGCGATGCTTCGACGAAGGGCAGCGGCAGGATATGCCGCAAATCGTGCATCCGTCCCGCTTCGGCGGGGGTCGATCCCGACAGGAGCAGGATCAGGCCGCCGGCGAAGACGAGTGCGGCGAGCAGCGGCGGTGCCAGTTCGCGGAGCAGCGATTCGCTCGCCGCGGCGAACTGGCGCGCCGGGGCGTGCCACGCCTTGCTTTCGTGCCAGGCAAGCAGCAGCGCCGCGAGCAGCAGCGGCAGCAGATAATAAATGACGCGATAGGCGAGCAGCGCGGCGAGGAGCTGCGCCTTGTCGCCGGGGACCATCGCGATCACCACCGCCTCGAACACGCCGAGCCCGCCGGGCACATGGCTGATCAGCGCGGCAATGATTGCAAAGGCATAGCCAAGGAAAAAGGCGGGGTAGGCGGCTGGGTCGGGCGCCGGCAGCAGCACGAACAGCGCCGCGCTGGCCGCAGCCAGATCGAGCGCGGCGACGAGCGTCATCGACGCACTTGTCTTCAGGTCCGGGATCGGAGTGCGCCACCCGCCGATGTCGAGCGCGGTCAGCCCGAAATGGCGGAGCAGCAGCGGGATGAGGCACAGGGTCGCGACGACCATCCCGCCGAGATGCAACCAGTGCAGCGACAGGCCGATGTCGAAAATCGGCAGCAACTGCGTACTCGCCATGGCCGCCAGACCCGCGAGCAGAACGACGCCGTTCCAGAAGCTCAGGCTGGCGAGCGCGATCACGCTGCCGACCTCTCCGCCGCTGAGCCCGGCGGCGCGATAGACGCGGTAGCGCGCCGAGCCGCCGGTCAGCAGGGCCAGGCCCAGATTGTGGCTGAGCGTGTAGCTTGTGAAGGAGGCAAGGGCCGCGGTGCGCCAAGGCAGTTTGCGGCCGATGACGCGCAATGCCCCCGTGTCGTAGAGGGTGAGCAGCAGATAGCTGGCCGCGGTGAGCAGCAGCGCGAATCCGATCTGCACGTTCGAAACCGCGCGAAAAGCCTCTCGAATCGCGTGCGGGCGCACCGAATGCAGCAAATGATAGAGCGCGGTGAAGCCGAGCGCCGCGACGACCAGCGCGGCTGCGATCGACAACGTCCGGCGATGCCGCGAGGCCCAGGATCGCACGCCCCCGAAAACCGTCATCGACGCGTCCACTCCTGATGTTTGCAGATCAGCCCGCCCAGGATGCAACCCGAAATTCGCAAGCTGTTCGGGTTCCTTACCTCGATCGTCGAATAAAAGCGACGACCCTGGTCGGGCACATAGACCTGCCCGGTCCAGCGCCCCGCACCCGTCGCGCGATAGTCGCTGAGCAATTCGGTGCCGATCAAGGCATTGACCCCGGCGTCGCGCGCATCGGAGAGGGCGGTGGGGCTGGCCCAGACGATATTGCCGCACAGCATCGCGCCGCAATTGCGTGTGCGCACCAGGATGGTGCCTTTGGGATTTTGCCAGACGCCGACGGGGCTGGCCACGGGCTGCGCGGCAGGAATGCCGGTCGCGGCGCCGAGCAGCAGGGCGATCGCCAGAGCCTTCATATCAGTTTCTCCGTTGGGGCGGTGCGTGCATCCGGTCGGTCGCATGCGCAATGGCAGGGAAAATCGCGGCCTCGAGCGCCGCGTCGTCGGATTGCAGCTTGTGGCCGCCCGGCAAAGCGATTTTGCGTAGGCCGGGCAAGGTCAGTTCGGGGCACAGGCTGTCACTTTCCTTGATGCCCCAGATGCAGGTGAGCGGCGCCCAGTCGAGCTGCGATGCGGTCGGCAGGGCGAGTTGGTCGGGGATTTCGAGACCGGCGAGTTCGATCGGCGAGGCGCGGAAGATGATATCGTGGCCGGGGACGATCAGGATGACGGCGCTGATCGGCGTCCGGTCGGCCGCGGGCATCGCGGCGAGGCCGGCGTGCAACATGTCGGCGCCAAAGGATTGCCCGATCAGGACGACGCGGCGCGTGCGGCCGAGCCGCATCGCCAGCGCCATCGCATTCTCGATCAGCGTTGCCGCTTCCTGCGGCGTCCGGCGCGGCGAGAAATAGGCGAGCGAATTGACTGTCACTACCGCGTAGCCGCGGCGATTGATCCGCCGCGACACCGGCGGGGTCATGCCGACCTTGTTCCCCATGTCGCCCGACAGCATCACGATCGCAGGCCGGTCGGGTCCGGCGGCGTCCGACGCGAGATCGCGGTAGAGGGGTCCGTGATAATAGCCCGCCCAGACATAAAAATCGCCGAGCGCGAGCAGCGCCAGCAGCAGGCCGGCAAGGGCCAGCCTGACGCCGCGCCCCACGCCGCCGCGGCGAGCGGCGGGCGAAGCGGGTTCGGCGATCGATGCCAGGTCGGCGTGCGCGGTCACGGGGGTACTTCCATTGAGCAGGATCGCGTTATGCACCCGACCGGCCGTCCGGATGCTGGCGCGCAAATTACCATATTGTCATGTCGCGGCCATCACCCCGTCGGTCGCGGCCGCCTAATAGGGGTTCGTCCAAGGCGGGATCACCCCCTGTCCACCCAGACCCCGCCCTGGACGTCCTGTTTCCCCGCCGGCCCCGTCGCGTTGACCGGGACCGTGCGGCGGGACCATTCGGAGTGATAGAGATGGCACGTTTTGGTTCCCTGATCGGCGTCGGCCTGGCCGCGACGATGATGATCGCCGCCCCGAGCTTTGCGGCAACCACCCCGGCGAAGCCCGCGACGACCGCGGTCAAGCCCGCCGCAAAGCCCGTCAAGCAGGCTGCCGCCAAGCCGAAGGCCGCATCGCAGCGCGTCGCCGCAGCCCGCCCCACCGGCCATATGGTCAAGGCGAAGCAGGCGAACGGCAAGACCGTGACCTATAATTGCAGCCTTCCCGGCAACAAGAACAAGCAGGCTTGCAAGGGCTGACCCCGGCACCCGAAGCCCCGAACAACCTGCTGCTGGCCAGCTCTCGCGCCCCGAGAGCTGGCCTTTCTTGTTCCGGCGAAGCGCGGCGCGCGATCAGCGCGCGATGGCGGCGGTATCGGCAGGGGCGATGGTGCCGCGGAAGCGGTCGAAGCGCGCCGCAATGGTGCGGGCATAAGGCTGCGACCCCTCATCCAGCACCAGTTCGTCGCCAACCCAGCGGATCAGTCCGCGCTGCGCGACGTCGGTGAGCGCCGGGCGCGCGGCATCGGCCCATGCAGCGGGCATCGCGGCGCGCCCCTGACAGAGGATGGCCTTGATGATCGCGCCGCGCAGGCGGTCGTCTTCGCCCACCGCAACGCCGCGCACCGCGGCCAGTCGTCCTTCGCCAATCAGGTCGCGATAGGGACCGGCGCGCTTTTCATTCTGGACGATCAACCCCGGAAACCGACTGATCGCGCTTGCCCCGAAGCCGAGGAGGACCGGCGCGTCGTCTTCGGTAAAGCCCTGGAAATTGCGGTTGACGCGCCCCGCCTTGGCCGCCGCGGCAAGCGGATCGCCCGGCAGCACGAAATGATCGAAGCCGACGGGAATATAGCCCGCCGCGGTCAGCCGTTCGAAACCGTGCGCCGCTTGTTCGAAGCGCAACCGGTCGTCGGGCAGGTCGGTCGCGTCGATGCGCCGTTGCCGCGGCAACATCGCGGGCAGATGGGCATAGCCGAACAGCGCGATCCGGCTGGGAGCGAGGCGGATCGTTTCGTCGAGCGTCGCGTCGAGATCGGCGATGCTCTGCCCCGGCAGCCCGTACATCAGATCGAAATTGATCGCGTCGATCCCGCGCAGGCGCAGCGCCGCGACCGTCGCCTCGATATCGCGGAGCGGTTGGACGCGGCCGATCGCCTGCTGGATGTGCGGCGCGAAGGTCTGAACGCCCAGGCTGACACGCGTGACGTTCGACGCGGCGAGGACAAGCGCCCATTCGGTCGTGAAGCCGCGCGGATCGATCTCGATCGATATTTCGGGCCGGCTGACGTCGAAGACGGTCAGCAGGCGGTCGAGGATGCGGACGAATTCAACGGGCGCGACCGCATTGGGGCTGCCGCCGCCAAAAGCGATATGCTGGACGCGCGCGCGGCCGCCGATCCGTTTCGCCACCATCGCGATTTCGGCGCGTAGCGCGACGAGATAGTCGGCGAGCCGCTGCTTGCGGCCTGCGGCCCCGGTATTGCATCCGCAATACCAGCAAATCTGTTCGCAAAAGGGGATATGGGCATAGAGCGAAAGCGGCGTGGCCGGCTCGATCGCATCGAGCGCCCGCGCATAATCGGCTTCGCCCACCGCGTCGCCGAATTCCACCGCGGTGGGATAGCTGGTGTAGCGCGGCACGGGCTTTGCGAGCAGCTCGGGATAATAGGTCCACATGGCCATGGTCCTACGGGCGGGCGGTCTTTGCCGCATTGACCAAGGTCAAAGCGGCGGCGGCCATGTCAGCAACAACCCTTTTTGTCGTCGGTCGGCTTGCTGCGCCGCTCGGTCACGGCATGGCAGGGCTTCGAACAGGGGTGGTCGCCGGGCTTGTCCGGGGCGCCGGGAATGACGAGCAGATGCGTCCCGCCGCCGCATGCGGGAAGCAGCAAGATCTGCGCATCGCTGGCAAGCGGCGCGAAGGCGAGTCCGGTGGCGGCGGCGAGCGAGGCGAGCGGGCGCAGGATCATGGCGCGGCATCCTCTTCATCCTCGACGAAGATGCGCAATGCGGCGCCGTCGAGATCGTCGAACTGGCCGTGGCGCAGCGACCAGAAGAAAGCCGAAAGACCGAGCAGTCCCAGCCCGAGCGCGATCGGGATCAGGAAAAGCAGGCCGTTCACCGGATCGCCGCCTTCAGGCGCAGCGCGTTGCCCACCACGATCAGCGACGAACCCGACATCGCGATGGCCGCGATCAACGGGGTTACGTGGCCGAAGATGGCGAGCGGCACCGCGATGATATTATAGCCGATGGCGAGGGCGAAATTCTGCTTCACGATCCGCTGCGTCCGGCGCGCCATGCGCACCGTCTGCACCACCGGCGTCAGCCGGTCGCCGAGGAAGATGCAGTCGGCGGCATTCTTGCCCGCGTCGCTTGCCGATCCCGGCGCCATAGAGGCATGACCGGCGGCCAGCGCCGGGCCGTCGTTGAGGCCGTCGCCGATCATCAGCACCCGGTGTCCGGCGCCCGCATGGCGGGCGATCGCGGCGAGCTTGTCCTGCGGCGTCATGCCGGTCTGGGCGGTGATGCCGAGTTCGCGGGCGACGGGTGCCACCGCCTCGGCCCGGTCGCCCGACAGGATCGTCGCATCGATTCCCTCGGCCGCCAGCGCGTCGATTGCGGCGCGTGCGTCGGGGCGAAGCTGGTCGGCGAAGCGGATCGTCGCGAGCGGATCGCCGTCGATGGCGAGTTCGGTGGCCAGCGCGGTGCCCGCCGCGGGGCTTTGCGGGCGGCCGAGCGTGACCTTGTGCCCATGCCAGTCCGCCTCGATACCGAAGCCCGGCGTTTCGCGGATATTCTGGACGGTTTCGGGCACCACGCCGAGCGCCGACAAGCCGCGCGTCAGCGCTTCGCTGAGCGGGTGGCGACTGGCCTGCGCCAGCGCGAGGAGCAGCGGGCGATGGGCGGGATCGACGGCGTCGAGATCGGTGGCGACCGGCCGGCCGAGCGTCAGCGTCCCCGTCTTGTCGATCAGCGCCCGGTCGACCTCGGCCATGCGTTCGAGCGCCGAGCCGTCCTTGATCAGCACACCGACGCGCATCAGCGCCCCCGCTGCGACGATCTGCGCCGCGGGAACCGCAAGGCCGAGTGCGCAGGGGCAGGTGATGATGAGCACCGCGACCGCGATCAGGAGGCTATGATGCCAGCCTGCGCCCGCGATCATCCAGCCCGTGAATGCGAGCAGCGCGAGCGTGTGGACCGCGGGCGCATAGAAGCGTGCGGCGCGATCGGCGATGCGGACATAGCGCGACTTGCCCTGCGCCGCCTCGCCCATCAGTCGTGCGATATCCGCGATGGCGGTGTCGGCGCCCGCGGCGGTGATGCGGACGCGGATCGGCGCGCCGAGATTGAGCGTGCCCGCGTGGACATGGTCGTCGACATGCACCGCCTGCGGCGCGCTTTCGCCGGTGAGCAGCGACAGGTCGATCTGGGTCGACCCCGCGACGATCACCCCGTCGGCGGCAAGCCGCTCGCCGGCGGCGACCAGCATCACCATGCCGGGCTGAAGCGCGGTCGCATCGACCCAGTGGCCGCTGCCTTCGCCGCGCAGCACTGTCGCGCCGGTGCCCATGTTGCGGAGCAGCGCGGTAACGCCGCCGCGGGCGCGGTCGCGCATCACGCTGTCGAGCCAACGTCCGCAGAGCAGGAAGAAGAGGAGCATGACGACGCCGTCGAAATAGGCGTGCTGGCCGTGCGTCGCGGTTTCGTAGACGCTGAGCGCGCTGGTGATGATGACGCCGATGCTGATCGGGACGTCCATATTGGTCCCGCCGTGGCGCAGCGCGCGCCATGCCGAGCGGAAGAAGGGGCGCCCCGAATAGACGACGGTCGGCAGCGCGATCGCCGCCGACAGCCAGTGGAACAGGTCGCGTGTCGCGCCCTCGGCGCCCGACCAGACCGATACCGACAGCAGCATGACGTTCATCATCGCGAAGCCCGCGACGGCCACCGCACGCAGCAATTCGCGGCTGCTCGCCGCTTCGGGATCGCCTTCGCCGGGGGCGTCGCCGATCGGATGCGCCTCGAACCCAAGCAGCGCGAAGGCGCCAACCAGATCGGGCGTCTCGGCGTCGGGGGTGCAGGCGATATGGACGCGCTTTTCGGTGAAGTTCACGCGCGCCGAAGCGATGCGCCGGTCGCGGACCAGCCCTTGTTCAAGCTTCGAGATGCAGCCCGCGCAGCGGATATCGGGAACCGCGAAGTCGCGCTCGACCAGTGGCGAGGCGGTGGCAACGCTCATTGCAGATCGATCTGGTAGCGGGCCTCGTCTGCGCCGTGCCGGACCGAAAGGTCGAGCCGCCAGCGGCCTGCCGGCACCGTTTCGCGCGAGATCAGGCGGCCGTCCGCTGCCGGCGCGAAATGCACCGCGCGCGCCGGCAACTGGCCGAGCGGGTGGCTGAGCGTCGCGGTCGTCGCCAGCCCGTCGAGCGGCTTGCCCTGACTGCGGACGGCGAGTTCGATGTGGCGGTCGGCATCGAGCGTGGCGCTCTTGTCCCAGCCCAGCCGGTCCTGCGCGGCGGCGCGGGCGAGCCATTCATTGTAATGCTGGCTCGCGACATAGCTGTTTTCGACCACCGTGCCGCCGAAGGTCGAGAGGGCAAAGCGCGCCATGACGATGTTCACGGTGATGACGACCGCGAAGAAGGCGACGAGGATCGTCGTCATGTGCCAACCGGTAAAGCGGCGCGCCTTGCTCATTGTCCGGGCTCCTGATTGTCGGCCGGCGGCCGGTCGAACTGGATGGTTTCGCTGTCGCCGCGCGGATCGCCGTCGAGGCCGCGCGTCGCGATCGTGAAATCCTGCCGCGCCGCGCCCGCGGCGGGGGCGGCGACGAACAGCTTGACGCGGGTGACGCTGTCGGGCGCGAGAGTCAGCGTAATCCGCTGCGCCGCCGTGACGCGCGAGCCCTCCTCGGTCCACAGCGCGGCATCCTCGAGTCCGCTGACCGTCACTTCGACCGCGCGCGGGCGCGTTTCCATGTTGCGCAGCTTGAGCGTGTAATTGTTGCGGATATGGCCGTCCGAAAGCTGGACGTAGAGCGGGCTGCGTTCATGCTGGACGGCGAGGTCGAGCCGCGTGCGCTGGCCCAGCGTGAACAGCATGGCGGCGCCGATCGCGCACCAGATCGAAAAATAGATGATCGTACGCGGGCGAAACAGCGTCTTGCGCACGGGGCGCGCCGTGCCGCCGGCCTTTTCCGCCGCGACATCCTCGAGCGTGCAATAGTCGATCAGGCCGCGCGGACGGCCGACCTGCGCCATCACCCCGTCGCAGGCGTCGATGCACAGCGCGCAGGTGATGCAGCCGATCTGCGGCCCTTCGCGGATGTCGATGCCGGTGGGGCAGACCGCAACGCATTGGTTGCAATCGATGCAGTCGCCGAAGGCGCCGGGGTGCGCCATCGCCTTCTTGGTGCTGCCGCGCGGTTCGCCGCGCCACTCGCGATAGGTCACGAGCAGCGACTTTTCGTCCATCATCGCGGTCTGGATACGCGGCCAGGGGCACATGTAGATGCACACCTGTTCGCGCATGAAGCCGCCGAGGACGAAGGTCGTCGCGGTCAGCACCGCAACGGTGCCATAGGCGACTGGCGCTGCCTGGCCGGTCCAGAAGTCATGCGTCAGCGTCGGCGCATCGGCGAAATACATGATCCATGCGCCGCCGGTCCAGAAGGCGATGGTCAGGTAAATCGCATATTTGAGTGCGCGCTTGCCGATCTTCTCGGCGGTCCACGGCCCCTGCGCGAGACGGATCTGCGCGTTGCGATCGCCATCGACCAGCCGGTCGACATGCTGGAACAGGTCGGTCCATACGGTCTGCGGACAGGCATAGCCGCACCAGGCGCGGCCGACCGCGCTCGTCACCAGAAACAGGCCGATCCCCGCCATGATGAGCAGCCCGGCGACATAATAGAATTCGTGCGGCCAGATTTCGATCTGGAACATGTAGAAGCGCCGGTGCGCAAGATCGACGAGCACCGCCTGGTCGGGTGCATAGGGGCCGCGGTCCCAGCGGATCCACGGCGTCCCGTAATAGATCGCCAGCGTCACCGCCATGATCGCCCATTTCAGCCGGCGGAAGCGGCCGTCCACCCGCTTGGGATAGACGGCCTTCCGGGCGGCGTAGAGCGACGTCTTGCCGCCGGTCAGATCGTCAGGGCTGGCCATCGGCTCCCTGTCCTTCCGGGGCGGCTGCGGCGACCGCCGCGGGCGCCGGTGCCTTTTCGCCGCCGCCCAGCGAATAGACATAGGCGGCGAGCATCTTGATCGTCACCGGGTCGAGCCGTTCGCCCCAGTGCGGCATCACGCCGTTGCGCGGCTGGTTGATCGTCGCGGTCAGGCTGGCGCGATCGCCGCCATAGAGCCAGATGGCGTCGGTCAGCTTGGGCGCGCCGACGCTGCGGCCGCCTTCCCCGCCCGCGCCGTGACAGACCGCGCAATTGGCCGAGAAGAGCGCCGCGCCGCGCGCCGACGAGGCGCTGGGCTTTTCCTGACGGCTGATGACGCGCACATGGCTGACCAGATCGTCGATCTGCCTGGCGTCGAGGATGCCGTCGCGGCCGAAAGCGGGCATCTGGCTGATCCGCGTCGTCTTCACGTCGGGATTCCGGATGCCGTTGGTGATCGTATAGTGGATCGCGGCGAGGTCGCCGCCCCACAGCCAGTCGTCGTCGGTCAGATTGGGATAGAGCTTCTTTACACCGGCACCGCCGGCGCCATGGCATTGGACGCAATGGACGCGGAACGCCGCGCCCCCGCCCTGGATCGCCGCCTGCATCAGTTGCGGTCGGGCGGGTAGTTCGGCGATCGGGGTGGCGGCGATCGCATTGACGATCGGCGCCCGCCGCTGCGCCTCGGCGGCGAGTTCCTTTTCGAGCTGGCCGCGGCTGCTCCAGCCGAGTGTGCCCTCGGTCGCGCTGCGGATCATCGGCCAGGCGGGATAGAGGATCACATAGACGATCCCCCAGATGATCGTCGCATAGAGTGACCACAGCCACCACCGCGGCATCGGCGTATCGAGTTCCTCGATGCCATCCCATTCGTGACCGGAGGTGGCTGTGCCCGTCACTTCGTCGATGCGCTTATCTTCGGCCATTGTCGTCTTCCTTGAAGATCATGTTCGCTGCTTCGTCATGGTGGCGGGCGGCTCCCTTGCGGAACGGCCAGGCGATGAAGAGGAGGAACATCGCCACCATGACGATCAAGCCCCAGCTATCGGCGAAATGCCGTATCTCGTCATAGGTCATCGCGCTTTCTCCTGCGCGATGTCGGCGGCGTGCGCCTGTTCCTGCGGCGCCGCCTTGTCGACGTCGACGAGCGTTCCGAGCATCTGGAGGTAGGCGATCAGCGCGTCCATTTCGGTAAGACGCGCGGGATCGCCGTCGAAATCGCGGACCTGTGCCTTGGGATAGCGTTTCTGGAGATCGGCGGCCGACGCGGGATCGACCTGTGCCTTCAAATCCTCGTTGGCCTTGGCGATATCCTCCTTGGTATAGGGAACGCCGACGCGATAGAGCGCGGTCAGGTCGTTGCGCAGATCGTCGGTCCGAAGGTCGTTTTCGGCAAGGAAGGCATAGGGCGGCATGATCGATTCGGGCACGACGCTGCGCGGATCGATCAAGTGCGCGCGATGCCATTCGTCCGAATAGCGGCCGCCGACGCGCGCCAGGTCGGGGCCGGTGCGTTTCGACCCCCATTGGAAGGGATGGTCGTACATGCTTTCCGCCGCCAGGCTGTAGTGGCCATAGCGTTCGACCTCGTCGCGGAAGGGTCGGATCATCTGGCTGTGACAAAGGTAGCAGCCCTCGCGGATATAGATGTTGCGGCCGGCGAGTTCGAGCGGAGTATAGGGCCGCATGCCGTCGACCTTTTCGACGGTATTGTCGATCCAGAACAGCGGCGCGATCTCGACGATGCCGCCGATCGCCACGGCGACGAGCGAAAAAAAGCCAAGCAGGGTGATATTGCGTTCGAGCTTCTTGTGGCTGAAGCGCTTTTCGGTGGATTGGGTGGCCATGGCCTGGAGGCTCCTTATTCGGCGGGAACGGGCGCCAGCGGGCGGTCCGCGGCGGCGTTATAGGGGGTCTCGGTCATCGGCTTCTCTTCGCGGACCTTGCCAGCAATCGTCGCCCAGACGTTGACGATCAGCAGGACAAAGCCGGCGAGATACATCGCCCCGCCGGCAGCGCGGATCAGATACATCGGGTGCATCGCCGCGACGGTTTCGGCAAAGCTGTAGACGAGGTAGCCGTCGGCGCCATATTCGCGCCACATCAGACCCTGCATGATCCCGGCGACCCACATCGAGGCGGCGTAGAAGACGATCCCCAGTGTCGCGAGCCAGAAGTGCCAGTTGACCATGCGCAGCGAATAGAGGCGCGGCCGTCCCCACAGGCGCGGCACCAGATAATAGACTGCGGCAAAGGTGATCATGCCGTTCCAGCCCAGCGCGCCGGCATGGACGTGCGCGATCGTCCATTCTGTATAATGGCTGAGCGAGTTGACCGCCTTGATCGAGAGCATCGGCCCCTCGAAGGTCGCCATGCCATAGAAGGCGAGGGCGATCACCATCATGCGGATGATCGGATCGGTGCGGATCTTGTCCCATGCGCCGTTCAGCGTCATCAGCCCGTTGATCATGCCGCCCCAACTCGGCATCCACAGCACAACCGAAAAGACCATGCCCAGCGTCTGCGCCCAATCGGGCAGCGCGGTATAGTGCAGATGGTGCGGACCCGCCCAGATATAGAGGAAGATCAGCGACCAGAAGTGGATGATCGACAGGCGATAGCTGTAGATCGGCCGTTCGGCCTGCTTGGGGACGAAATAATACATCATCGCAAGGAAGGGTACGGTCAGGAAGAAGGCGACCGCATTGTGCCCGTACCACCATTGCGTCAGCGCATCCTGCACCCCCGCGAAAGCCGAATAGCTTTTTGACCCGAAGATCGTTGCCGGCACCGACAGATTGTTGACGATGTGGAGCATCGCGATGGTGATGATGAAGCTGAGGTAAAACCAGTTGGCGACATAGATATGCGGCTCGCGGCGTTTGACGATCGTGCCGACGAACACGACAAAATAGACGACCCATACGATGGTCAGCCACAGATCGACATACCATTCGGGTTCGGCATATTCGCGCGCTTCGGTGACGCCCATCAGATAGCCGGTGGCTGCGAGCACCAGAAAAAGCTGATAGCCCCAGAAGACGAAGCGGGCGGCGCCCGGAAAGGCGAGCCGCGCGCGGCAGGTGCGCTGGACGACATAGAAGCTGGTCGCGATCAGCGCATTGCCGCCGAAAGCAAAAACCACGCCCGAGGTGTGCAGCGGGCGCAGCCGTCCGAAGGTCGTATATTCAAACCCCAGGTTAAGCGCGGGATAGGCAAGCTGGAGCGCGATATAAAGGCCCGCGATAAGACCCGCGGCGCCCCAGAAGATCGTCGCGATCACCCCCCAGCGGATCGGGTCGTCGTCATAGACGCCTTCGTCCGCGGGCATTTTCAATATGCCGCGCGCGATGCCGTCGAAATCGGCGCGCGAGACGGTGGCCCACAGGACGGCGAGGCAGGCGACCGCGACGATCCCCATATGCACCGCAAAGGGCGCATCGACCGCGAGCGCCGCCATCACGAGCGCGAGAAGGGCGAGGCCCAGCCAGCCGCCCGCTTTCAATACCACACCGTCCATAATGCTTGTCCCTGCTTGGCGCGGTCCCTTCGACCGCACGGCTGGGAACCGCTCATGGACGGGGACGGTGGCCAAAACATTGACCAGGATCAAGCAATTTTTTGCGTTCCATCAATGCGCGGTGCGGCGGGCAAGCGCAGGGAGGCGCTCGTCAACGCAAGGAGTCACGACATGAAGACGCATTATCTCTCCCTCGCCGCTCTGGCCGCTGCGATGGTGGTTCCGGGCCAGGCCCAGGCCAAGGCCGGGGACGTTCAGGTGAAGCTGCTCGCGACCCTCGTCGCGCCCGACGGCAAGATCACCGACGTGAAATATGACGGCCTCAGCCTGCCCGCCGGGACGCAGAGCAAGGCGAACGACAATGTCACGCCGACGATCGCGGTCGAATATTTCGTCACCGACAATGTCTCGCTCGAAACCATTGCCGGCGTGACCCAGCACGACGTCGATGGCGCCGGGGCGCTGGCGGGTGCCGAGCTGGTGTCCGACGTCAAGATCATCCCGGCGACGCTGACGCTGAAATATCATTTCGGCCGCGACGGCGGGATTCAGCCCTATGTCGGCGCCGGCCCGAGCTATTTCTTCTTCATCGACGAAAAGCCGGGCGTGACGACGCGCGGACTGGGCGCGACGCGGCAGAAGATCAACGACAAGTTCGGCGCCGCGGTGCAGGCCGGGATCGATATTCCCGTGAATGACAAGGGGCTGGCGGTCTCGTTCGATGCGAAGCGCTATTTCCTGCGTCCGACCGCGACCTGGTATGCGGGTACGACCGAAGTGCTGCAAACCAAGCACAAGCTCGACCCGTGGGTGATCAGCGCGGGGGTGGCGTTCCGCTTCTGAAGCGGCGCGCGGCGCTGATCGGCGACATGTCCCCGCCGGGTGGTGGGGGTGTGTCGCCGACGCCGCCGGCTATCCCGCCATCGCTTCCATCGCGTCGCGATCGGTAATCACGATCTCGCGGCGCGAGGGGAGGTCCAGAAGACCGTCGGAGCGCATCCGGGTGAGCTGACGGCTCGTCGTTTCGATCGTCAGCCCCAATATGTCGGCGATTTGCTGGCGTCCGAAGGGTAACTCGAAACCGTTACGCGTGCCGCCGACCTGGCATCCCTGCCCCGAAAGCCGTTCGGACATTTCGAGGAGGAAGGAGGCGACCTTTTCCGACGCCGATTTGCGACCGAGCAGCATCATCCAGTGCCGCGCCCGGTCGAGTTCGTCGAGCGTGCGGCGCAAGAGCTTCTGTTGCAGGTCGGGATGGTTGCCTGCAAATTCGTCGAAGGCGTTGCGGTTGAAAATGCAGACTTCGGCATCGGTCATCGCGGTGACGCTGTACGGGCTTTCCTTGCCGAACGGGCGGCCGATGAAATCCGACGGAAAAACGATGCCGACGATCTGCTCGCGCCCGTCGGCGGTCGCGACGACCAGTTTAAGTACGCCTTCGAGGACATTGGCGACCACCGGTGCGTCGTCGCCTTCCCAGAGCAGCGTCTGGCCCGCCTTGACGCGCTGCTTGCGCCCCATCTTGCCGAGCAGCAACAGCTCCTCGGGATTGAGGCTCGCACAGATCGCGCGGTTTCGCACGACGCAGGATGCACAGTCGGTCACGCCGTTCGCCTAGCCGAATGCGCGGCATTTGGAAATAGCGAGAGCTTCCGGTCTGGCTGGATGAAGCGGCGCCGCGGAATCCCGGAAATTCGAGCCTCGGGCGTGCCGGTGACGCAGGATGATACGCCTATCGCGCCCCTCGTAACTTGATTTCGAATCATGATCCTCTATGCCCTTTTGTGTGCAGGGTGACCCAGACAATTACATCAGTCTCCTTTCGGCCGCGCAAATCGAAACGCTGCGGCTGGTTTTTGAGCACAAAAATTCCAAAGAGATTGCTCGCATTATGGATGTATCCCCGCACACGGTTGATGAGCGTGTGCGGCGCGCTTTGAAAAAACTCAATGCATCCAACAGGATAGAGGCTGCGACGATTTTGGCACGTAACGGTGTATTCGACCAAGTTACTCCCTATCAGCCATTGAGATATCAATTGATCAGCCTAGGCGACGAGGCGCCCGCCGATGAAGCCGGTGTGGGGCGCAGTTCGATCCGGCGGCTTTTCGATATCGGTTCGCCATTTCCTACCGCGTCCCAGCCGGCCAACCGGCACGGGTTGATGGAAAGGATTATCTGGCCAATCCTGATCGCATTTGCGACCATTTTGGCTTTTTCCGCCCTCTATTCGATCCTTGTCGGTCTTGGTCGTGTGTTGACCTGAATGCTGCGGGGGGGATTCCGTCGGCATTCGTATACAAGGACCAGGATTATGCTGAATGAACGCATGTCTGCCGCCAAGAAGATCGCCTCGGACCTCCATCAGGCCGAAGATGCGATCGACGATACGATGATCAGCATCGCGCGTCTCGCCGCGACGCTGCCCACCGCACGGCGCGATACCAATATGTCGGCGATCGTCGGTCAGGAAGCGATGGCCAAGGTTGCGCAGGCGCTTGCCGCGGCCGGCGAAGTCCGTCAGCTGCTGACCGACGCGCATCTCGCGCTCAGCGTCACGCAAAAGCAGGTCGGTCTCGGCACGCGCATGTTCGGTGCAGGCGTCAAGCCGCCGGCGGCAACGCTGGTCGAGGACGGCAGCAACGATCACGGCGATGCCGCGGTGGCGCATCTGCCGCTCGCCAAAGCGTCGTAAGTTCAAGAGCGGGGGTGGACGAACCACATGTGGACCGTAGCGGGCTATTATGCGGTTCTGCTGACCACGGTGGCCGTCGCGATGTGGCGCGGCGGTCCCCTCGAGCGCTGGGCCGCCTATACGGCCCTGCTCGCGTCGGTGTGCACCACCCTCCTCGCACCCAATCCGGATTGGTCGCATATTGAATATAATATCTTTGCGATAGACTTGGTCGCGCTCGCGAGCTTTTGGTTCATCGCATTGAAAACGCAGCGTTTCTGGCCCTATTGGATCACCGGATGGCAGTTGATCGCCATTTTCGGCCATGTCCAGAAGCTGATGTTTTCGGAGATATTGGCGCGTCCGTACGCGCTGCTTTCAATGTATATCTCTTACCCGATCTTGTTCGTCATTCTGTACGCATCGGGTTCGACCAGGCGGAGGGGTGGTGTCGGAGTGTAGCGCCTGAAGGCGCACCAGGGGTCCCATCACATGCAGCAATTTTCCAACCAAGAAATTGCCGATCTGAAATCGCGTATCGACGAAATTCACGAGCTGCTCGCCGCGCGCGGCGGCGACGAGTCGGCGGCGCCGGTCCGCGTCGAGCTCGAACCGCGCAGCGACGTGGCGGCGCCGCGGCTGGTCGACCAATTGTCGTTCAGTATCCAGGCCCGCCGTATGCGGCGCCATCATTTCGGCAGCGCGCAGATGTCGGGCCCGACGTGGGACATGATGCTCGACCTGATGCTGGCCAATGCCAATGGCCGTATCCTGAGCGCGAGTGACCTCGCGACGGGGGCCGGCGTGCCGTTGTCGTCGGGGCTGCGGATGATCGCCTCGCTCGAGGCGATGGGGCTCGTCAAACGGTCGATCGACGAACGCGACCGCCGCCGGACCATCGTCCGCCTGACCGATGCGGGGACCGAGCGGATGGCCAGCTATTTCGAGAAAGTCGGCCTGGCGTTGCGGAGCAATCGCGCAGGTTGACCGGCGCGGCCGGATGCGGCTTCTGCTGGTCGCCGCCGCATCCGGCCGTTCGCGTCATTCGGTCATTTCGCGCATCATGCGGTCGATCCTGGCCATCGCGTCGCGCTTGATCTGGCAGACCCGCGCCGCGCTGACGTCGAGCGTCAGCCCGATTTCCTGCAGATTGAGCTCTTCGAAGAAATAGAGCTGCAGGACCATCTGTTCGCGGTCCGACAGGCGCCCGATGCAGGCGCGCAGCGCGTCTAGCATTCCTTCCTGTTCGAGCAGCTCGCCGGCGCCGAGCCGGTCGTCGGCGAACAGGAAATCGCCTTCGTTCATCATTTCGTCGAGCGAGGTCGAGCGGCCGTGCGTCGCGCTGCGTTCGAACTCGAAATATTCCTCGGCACCCATCCCCATCGCTTTGGCCATTTCGGCGGCGCCCGGCGCCCGCATCAGTTGTTGTTCGAGCGCGTCGCGCGTCGCCGCGAGCCGCTTGGCGGCCGCCATCGCGGCGCGCCCGACATCGGCCTCGCGCCGCTGCTGGTCGATCATTGCGCCGCGAATCCGCGTGGATGCATAGGTGGTAAAGGCGAAGCCGCGCTCTTCATAGGTACGGCTCGCTTCGATCAGCGCGATCAGCCCGACTTGGATCAGATCCTCAAGATCGCTCGTCCGCGACACGCGCGAATGAACCTGCCAGGCGATCTTGCGCACGAGCGGCGCATGTTCGGCGATCAGCGCCTCGACATTCTCGCCATAGCCTTGCGGCCGCAGGGCGTGCGCGGTCTTTCCCGCAAATTGCTCGGCGGGCTCAATTTTCATGGGGCTCGTCCTTCTGATAGGCTTCTTCGCCGCTGGTCAGCCGCGGTTGATCGGCACCGATCGTCGCGACGATTTCGGTTGCCTTGGTCGCCGGGATTTCGAGGTAGGAGATCACCGCAACATCGGGGAATGTCGCGCGCACCAGCCGCGACAGCGCCGGGCGACAGATGGGGGAGGCGACGAGCGCGAAGCTACGCGTCTGGAGCAGCAGCGGCTCGACCGCCTGGCCGATCTGTTCGACGATCTTCATCGCCATGCCATGTTCGAACGGCCATTCGGCGCCCGGATTTGCGCGCACCGCCTGATTGAGCAGCACTTCGATATCGGGGGTGAAGGTCACGACAGGCAGCGGCATGCGGCTCGGCACGATCGTCTGGACGATCAGCGCGCCGATGCGCTGGCGCACCGCTTCGATCAGGTCGCCATCGCCGAGCTGCTGGCCGACGAGCGCGACCATAGCCTCCGCAATCTTGCGGAAGTCGCGCAGCGGCACGCGCTCGATGAGCAGCGCCTTGCACAGCGCGGCGACGCGCGGCAGCGCATAGCCCTGCGGGCTGAGGTTCGCCGCAAGCTGCGGATAATGGGTCTTGAGATTGTCGATCAGCGACTGGGCATCGTCGATGCCGAACAGTTCGGCGGCCGAAGCGATGATGCTGTTGTTGAGGTGCGTCGCGACGACCGTGGCGGGATCGACGACGGTATAGCCCGCCGCGATCGCGTCATTCTGCGCGCTTTTGGAAATCCACAGCGCGTCGAGGCCGAAGGTCGGATCCTTGCAGGGGCGGCCCGTCACCTTGGTCACCAGTTCGCCCGAATCGAGCGCGAGCATTTCGTTCGGGAAGACCTCGTCCTCGCCGACGATCACCCCGGCGATCGAGATGCGATAGACGTTGCCGGGCAGCGACAGGTCGTCGGCGACCTTAACCGGCGGCACGACGAAGCCGAGTTCCTTCGACAACTGGCGCCGGATACCGGTGATCCGCGTCATCAGCGGCGCGCCCTTGCGTTCGTCGACCAGGCTGACGAGTGCATAGCCGATTTCGAGCTGGCACGGGCCGATGTCGCTGACATCCGCCCACTCGATATGATGCGGGTCGGGCGCCGGGGCCGCGGGTTCGGGCTGGGCAGCGACTTCGGCCGCTGCGCGCCGGAGTTGCCAGCCGATGGTGAAGGCCAGCGCCGCAGCAGGCAGGATCAGCATCTGCGGCATTGCGGGGACAAGGCCGAGGATGAACAGGATACCGCCGACCGCCATCCATACATGGGGGGAAGCGAACTGGCTGCCGATCTGGCCCGACAGGTTGTGGGGCGACGACACGCGCGTGACGATGGCGGCGGCCGCGATCGAGAGCAGCAACGCCGGAATCTGGGCGACGAGCGCGTCGCCGATCGCCAGCGTGACATAGGTGCTGCCCGCCTGCGAGAAGGACAGGCCGTGGCTGAACATGCCCAGGATCAGGCCGCCGACGATATTGACGAACAGGATGAGCAGGCCGGCGACCGCGTCGCCCTTCACGAATTTCGACGCACCGTCCATCGAGCCGTAGAAATCGGCCTCGGTCGCGACTTCCTGACGCCGCGCCTTGGCTTCGTCGGGGGTCAGCAGGCCGGCGTTGAGATCGGCGTCGATCGCCATCTGCTTGCCGGGCAGGGCGTCGAGGGTGAAGCGCGCCGACACTTCGGACACGCGTCCCGCGCCCTTGGTGATGACGACAAGGTTGATGATCATCAGCACGCCGAAGACGAACAGGCCGACGACATAATCGCCCCCGATCAGCACCTGGCCGAACGCTTCGATCACATGGCCCGCCGCCGACGTGCCTTCGTGGCCGTGGACCAGCACGACGCGCGTCGAGGCGACGTTGAGGGCGAGACGGAACAGCGTCGCGAGCAGCAAGACGGTCGGGAAAGCCGAGAAGTCGAGTGGCTTCGACGCTGACAGCGCGACCATCAGGATCGCGAGGCTGATCATGATATTGCCGATGAAGCTGATGTCGAGGATGATCGGCGTGACCGGGATCACCATCAACGCGACGAGAATCAGCATCGCCGCGGGCAGTGCCGCGGCAGTCGCGAAGCGCGCCGCATTGCGGACGTCGAGCCCGGTCATGCGGTGCCTCCCGACAGCGAAGCGAGCCGCTGATAGGCACTGGCGGCAAAATCCATCGACAATTTCCTGGGCATGGGTTGAATATCCATCATCGGTAGCGGCGGCCGTCCGGCGGCTTCGCCCGAAAAACTGGTTGCGGCGCTGCGCCATGTCGAAACGGGCGCTGCCGCGGCGGGCAACGGTGCGCCGCCGCCGGCGTCGAGTTTGGCGCGGAACAGATCGCGGATCTCGCCGACGCTGCGCATGCTGCCGTCGGGGGTGTAAAAGATCGGACGGTTCGCCGCCGCGGCTTCGGGCAGCAGCGTGGCGCCCGGCTGGTCGGGGTTCGCGTCGAGCGCGGTCAGAAAGCGCGCGGCCCCGGCGCTGCCGAGGAAATGCGCGAGGTAGAGATCGACCGGTTCGGCGGTGCGGCCCATCCGGCTTTCGAGGAATTCGCGATTATCGGCGGTCAGCGCCGCCGCCATGTTCGATGCGGCAAAGGGATCGTCGCGCAGCGCCATGATCTGGTCGCGCAGTGCCGGATCGCTGACCGACAGGCGGCCCGCGCCATCGCGGCGGATCGCGTCGGCGGCCCAGGCAAGCCCGTGATTGGCGCCGTGGCGCTCGAGCGTCGCGAGCCAGGTCTGATTGGTGAACTGATAGAGGCCGCGCGCCGACGATGTTGCGGCCTTGGCGCCGGGATTGAAGCGGCTTTCGACGCGGGCGACATCGACCAGATAGTCGAAATCGACCCCCGTGCGCGCCGACGCCGTCTGCACGGCATCCATGACGGGTGCGGCGATCCGGTTCGCTGCCTGGGGGTTGTTGATTGCGTTCATTGCCTCTGTTCCGCTGTTTCAGCAGAAGAGAAGCAATCATCGTGCCATTTCCGGGAAAGCCCCCGAAAATCTTGCTTATCAATAGGTTAAAGCGGGGCCTCGGGGTTGCGTGCCGCGGATTGCATGGTTCATGTCAATCCTCTGACGCGTCCAGTTCTTCAGGACATTGATACGGATTGCAGCCGCTTCGAGCTTGCCCAGCGTCTTGCCGATCAGCGCCCGGGCCTGCATTTCGCTGCCCGCCGGAACGCCGGCGCCGCGAAACAGGATGACCGCCGTTGCCAGATCCTCGGTCGCCGACACGATCGCCCCGGCATCATGGCCGTCGAGCGCGCCGACAAGCAGGTCGAGCTTGGCCTGCACCTCATGCATCTGTTCGATCATCACGAATTGCCGCCCGTGCTGTGGAAAAGTGCCATCGATTTGGCGATTGCCACGGGATCGACGCTATATTCGCCGCTGGCAATCGCGGCGCGCAGCGATGCGATACGGGCATAATCCACCGGCGGCTCCTGCGCGGCCATTTCGTTGGCAAGGCTGATCAGCCGCGCGACGGGCATCGCCGTCGGAGCGGGCTGGGCCGTCGCGCGCTGGTTCGCCGAAGCGGTCGAACCGCTTGCCGTCCTGCGCACGGGTGTCGCTCGCGTGACACCGCCGACCTGCAGGACGAGTTTGTCGTCACCTGCCATCTTAGCCTCCATCATGCACCGTCGGAAACTCGACGGCACTGCTTCAGAGCCATTAACGGCGGGTGGGGCGGCGCTTTAAGGGGCGGGTTGCCAAAAAATTAAAAAAAAAGAGGCCCGGCGGCGTCGAAAAATCGACAGCCACCGGGCCAGTGGGGCTTAACTACCTGAAAACTAGTCCTGAAGGCTCGCGCGGCCCGGTCCGGTGACGGTGGCGCTGATCATGTTTTTCGCGTCATTGCCGCGCAGCGCAATCGTTTCGCCGACGCGACCGTCTTCGGTCGCGATGGCGTTGTAGCTTACCGAAAAGCTGTCGGTGTCGATCGAGACGCGGACATTGTCGCCGCGGCGGATGACCGGCGCGGCAGCCGGGGCGGAGCGGGCGAAAACGGCGGAGGTCGCCGCGCCCGCCTGCGCCGCCATCGGCACGCGCAAGCGCCAGCCAAGCGATTCGCAGCGCACCGCGAGCGTCTGGCTGTCGATCGCGGTGATCGATGCCTGTTCGGGGCAGCGCGCCAGCTTGATGCGCCGGTCGATCGGCGTCGCGGTGCGTCCCATCGCATTTGCGACCATCGCGGTCAGCGTGTCGATGGTCTGCCAATCCTCGGTCGCCTGCTGCGCGGTTGCGGCGGGCGCCATCGCGATGCCGGCGGCGAGGGCGGCTATCATCCTGCGATACATGACCCAATCTCCTTTGCTGGTCCTTTGTCGCCGGTTACGGTGCAGGATGCGTGCCAATCGCGGGCAACCGCCGAATTTGCGGCCTGCGCGCCCGTCGCCGTCAATCTTTTGACGAGCGCTTCGCGGGCCGGGTCGGCTCCCGTCGCGGCATTGCCCCAGGGCACTGAAAAACAAGCGATAATGCAATTTGGCACGGCGATTGCATCATGCCTTGGTGATTCATCGCGCCCCTGCGCCGGACCGCCGGCAGCGAGGCGGGGCGACGGATCGAAAGCCGCCACTTGCTGGCGGCAAGCGAAGGCCCGCTACCGAAAGGTGGCTTGCGAAGGAAAGTGATGATGGCATCCGAGAAGCTCTTTGGCCTGCATGCGACAGCGCTCCAGCTGCGCAGCCAGCGCATGATGATGCTCGCGTCGAACATCGCCAACGCCGCGACCCCCAATTACAAGGCGCGCGACCTTGATTTTACCAAGGCGCTCGACTTGGCCCAGCAGGGCGCATCGACCGACGGCGCGATCGAAGGCGCCATCGCTTACCGCGTGCCCGTGCAGGCTTCGCTCGACGGCAACACCGTCGAAATGGCGACCGAACAGACCGCCTTTGCCGAAAACGCGCTCGCCTACCGCTCGAGCCTGTCCTTTCTGCAGGGCCGGATCGGCACGCTGACGCGCGCGCTGAAGGGCGAATGACGATGAGCGCGCTCTCGATCTTCGACATCAGCGGCCGCGCCATGTCGGCGCAGCTCGTCCGCCTCAACACAACGGCATCGAACCTGGCCAACGCCGGCACCGTCGCGGGCAGCGAAAAGGAAGCCTTCCGTTCGCTGAAGCCCGTGTTCCGCACCGTCATGGACGGCGCGGGGCGCGCGACCGTCGCGGTCGACCAGGTGACGGTCAGCAAGATGGCCCCGTCGAAACGGCACGACCCGTCGAACCCGCTCGCCGACAAGGACGGCAACGTCTGGGAAGCCGCGGTCGATAGCGCCGCCGAACTGGTCGAGATGGTCGAGACCGCCCGCCAGTATCAGAACAATGTCCAGGTCCTCGAAACCGCAAAGGGCCTGATCAACGAAACGCTGCGGTTGGGACAATAAGCCATGACGACCACCTCTGCCGTTAACGGAAGCAATATCACGGTGGTGCCGAAGAACAGCGGCACCCAGCTCGGCCAGCAGGATTTCCTGCGACTGATGACCGCCCAGCTGTCGCAGCAGGATCCGTTCAACCCCGTCGACAACCAGCAGATGGTTGCGCAGATGGCGCAATTCTCCAGCCTGGCCGGCGTCACCGAAACCAACACGACGCTGAAGACGATATCGGACCAGCTCACGGCGCAGACCGCGCTGCTTCAGGACATCAAGACCGCCCAGGACGCCGCCGCGGCGGCCGCCGCAGCCACCCAATCGACCACGCAGGAAGGATAAGTCCATGTCATTCTATACTTCGCTTTCGGGCCTCAAGGGTGCCCAGACCGACATGTCGGTCATCTCGAACAATATCGCCAACGCCAGCTCGACGGGCTTCAAGCGCAGCCGCGCCCAGTTCGGCGATCTGTTCGCTTCGTCGCCGACCCAGTCGACGCGCATGGTCGCGGGTCAGGGCCAGCGCCTTAACGGCATCATCCAGCAGTTCACGCAGGGTACGCTCGAGGCGAGCGAAAAGACGCTCGACCTCGCGATCGCGGGCGAAGGCATGTTCGTCGTCAAGGGCGAGCCGCCGCGCGAGCAGGTGACCTACACCCGCAACGGCGCCTTCACCCCGACCGATGACGGCCATATCGTCGACACCACCGGCCAGAAGCTGCAGCTGCTCCCGGTCGATGCGTCGGGCAATGTCACTGACCGCACGCTTGCCGGCATGACCGACTTCGTGCTCCCCGCGGGCGCGCCGTCGGATCCGACCTCGGCGCTGGTCAATGTGTCGGTCGGCCTCGACGGGCTCGTTACCGCGACCTTCGCCAATGGCGAGGGCCAGGTGCTCGGCAAGGTCGCGATGGCGAGCTTCCCCTCGATGGAAGGGCTGCGCCCCGTCGGCGACGCGCATTACCAGTCGACGGGCGAAAGCGGCCAGCCGACGATCGACGCCGCGACCAACGGCCCCATGGGTACGATCCGCTCGGGCGCGCTCGAACGCTCGAACGTCGACATCACTGAAGAGCTGGTGCTGCTGATCGCCGCCCAGCGCAACTTCCAGGCGAACGCGAAGGCGATCGAGGGCGCGTCGACGCTGACGCAGACCCTGATCAACATGCGTTCGTAATCGTCGATTAGCCGTCTGCCGGGAGCCAGAAGATGGACCGTCTCATCTACACCAGCCTCACCGCGATGCGGGGCAGCCAGGCCCGGCAGACGGCGATCGCCAACAATCTTGCCAATGCCCAGACGCCCGGCTTTCGCGGCGACATGGCAGAGGCGCAGTCGCTCTGGCTGCAGGGCAGCGGCGTCAATGCCCGTGCCATGTCGTCGGAGGAAGTGATCGGCGCCGACATGCGCGCCGGTGCGGTGTTCGCCACCGGCCGCGACCTTGACGTCGCGATGACCGGCGACGCGCTGCTCGTTGTGCAGGCCGAAAATGGTGAAGAAGCCTATACGCGCCGTGGCGATCTGCAGGTTTCGGCGAGCGGGTTGCTCACCACCGGCGACGGTCATCCCGTCCAGGGGGCGCAGGGCCCGGTTACCATTCCGCCCGCCGACAAGGTCAGCATCGACAGCGAAGGGCGCATCTGGGTCGTGCCCACCGGCGGCGATCCGCAGAACCCGCAGGAAGTCGACCGGCTGCGCCTGACGACCCCCACGGGATCGGACATCGTCAAGGGGCTCGACAATCTTTTCCGCGTCAAGGGCGGCGGCATCCTGCCCGACGATCCCGAAGCGCGCGTCGTCACGCGGTCGCTCGAGGGATCGAACGTCGCCGCTACCAGCGCTCTCGTCGAGATGATCGAGGCGAGCCGCAGCTGGGATTCGCAACTCAAGCTCATCAGCGACGCGCGCGACATGGACAGCGCGACCGCGAACCTGATGCAGCTCCCCCGTTAAGGAGAATAGACAATGAGCTTCGGTGCCTTGCACGTCGCGCGGACCGGTCTGGATGCCCAAGGCTTCCGGATGCAGGTGATCGCGAACAACCTCGCCAATGTGAACACCACGGGCTTCAAGCGCGACCGCGCCAATTTCGAAACGCTGGGCTATCAGATGATGACCCAGCCGGGTGCGCCCTCGTCGTCGGAAAACCGCTACGCGACCGGCCTCAACCTCGGCACCGGCGTCGAACTGGGTGGCACCGCGCGCATCGATACGCAGGGTTCGCTCAACGCCACGGGCAATGCGCTCGACATGGCGATCGAAGGCGCCGGCTTCTTTCAGGTGCTGCTGCCCGACGGCCGCACCGGATATACCCGCGCCGGCAATTTCACCATGTCGGCCGACGGCACGATCGTCACGCCCGACGGCAAGCCGCTGCAGCCGAATATCCAGGTTCCCGAAGGCGCGACCGGCGTGTCGGTAGGCGCCGACGGCACCGTTTCGGCGACCGTTCCCGGCCAGGCCGAGGCGACCGAGCTCGGCCGCATCGAAATCGCACGCTTCGTCAATCCGTCGGGCCTGCAGGCGATCGGCGACAATATGCTCGTCGAAACCGCCGCTTCGGGCGCACCGCAGGTCGGCGCCGCAGGCGAGGAAGGCCGCGGCATCCTGCGGTCGGGCATGCTCGAAGGATCGAACGTCAATGTCGTCGAGGAACTGGTCGACATGATCGAGACGCAGCGCGCCTACGAAGTCAATTCGAAGATGATCCAGGCCACCGACGAGATGATGAAAAATGCCACGCAAACGCTCTAAGGCCCTGCTCCTCGCATCGGCGCTGCTGCTGCCCTTCGGCATGCTGGCACCGGTCGCCGCGCTGGCGAAGGACAAGGTTGCACCCGACGCCTTTGCCGTCGCGATGCCGGTCGATCCCGCGCCGCCGCCGACGCCCAACGGTGCCATCTTCCAGGGCGGCTATACCCCGCTCACCTCGGGCGGCCGCGCCGGCCGGGTCGGCGACATCGTCACGATCCAGCTCGTCGAACGCACTGCGGCGACCAAGAGCAACAGCGCGACGACGCAGCGCGGCGGCAGCATCGGCCTGACCCCGCCATCGACCGGTCCGCTGTCGCTCTTTTCGCCCAGCGACATTGGCGCGGGCGGCGACCAGCAGTTCAAGGGCAAGGGCGATGCCGCCCAGTCCAACGCGCTGTCGGGCGAGATCAGCGTCACCGTCGCCGAAGTCTATCCCAACGGGATGATGCTGGTGCGCGGCGAAAAGCTGCTGACGCTCAATCGCGGCGACGAGCGCGTCCAGATCTCGGGCCTCGTGCGGCCGATCGACATCGGCCCCGACAACCGAGTCCTGTCGACCCGCGTCGCCAACGCGACGATCCGCTACGTCGGCAAGGGCGAGATCGCCCGCGCCAGCAAGCAGGGTTGGCTGCAGCGTTTCTTCTCGATCATCAGCCCCTTCTGAACGCCTTTTTAAAGGATAGTGCCGTGACCAAGCGTCCCACCCTTCTCGCCCTCTTCCTCCTGCTGATCGCGGGCTTCGGCTTCGCGGCGCCGGCGTCGGCCGAGCGGATCAAGGACATGGGCCAGTTCCAGGGCCTGCGCGCCAACCAGCTTACCGGCTATGGCATCGTCGTGGGCCTCGCCGGAACGGGCGACGACAGCCTCGATTATTCGACGCTGGGAATGAAGGGCGCGATGTCGCGCTTTGGCATGACGCTTCCTGCCGGGGTTAACCCGGCGCTCAAAAATGCGGCTGCGGTGATGGTCACCGCCGAACTTCCGCCCTTTTCCAAGCCTGGCCAGCGGCTCGACATCACCGTGTCGGCGATCGGCAAGGCCAAGAGTCTGCGCGGCGGCACGCTGGTGCTCGCGCCGCTCTATGGCGCGGACGGACAGATTTACGCGATGGCGCAGGGTAACCTCGTCATCGGCGGTCTGGGGGTCGACGCCGCCGACGGTTCCAAGCTGACGGTCAATGTGCCGTCGAGCGGACGGATCGCCGGCGGCGCGACAGTCGAGCGCGCGGTCGATACGGGATTTGCCTATGGCGACCAGCTGACCTTCAACCTCCACCAGTTCGATGCGACTAACGCCCAGCGCGTCACCGATGCGATCAACCGTGCGGTCGGGCCGGGTGCGGCGACGATGCTCGACGGTGCGAGCATCTCGATTCGCGCCGGCGGCAGCGGCGACGATCGCATGCGCCTGATGTCCCGAATCGAGAATCTCGAGGTTATCCGCGCCGAACCGCCCGCCAAAGTCATTGTTAATGCGCGCACCGGAACGGTCGTTATCAACGGCGCGGTCCGGGTCGGCACCGCGGCGGTGACGCAGGGCAAGCTCTCCGTCTCGGTCAAGGAATCGCCCACGGTGGTGCAGCCCGCACCGTTCAGCCGCGGGGAAACGACGGTCGAACAGTCGAGCGAGATCGGCGTCGACCAGGAATATCGTCCGGTGATGATGGTGAAGCCCACCGCATCGCTTTCCGAGCTCGTCGATGCGATCAATCGCATGGGCGTTCCTCCCGGCGACCTTGTCGCCATCCTCGAGGCGCTGAGCCAAGCCGGCGCGCTCACTGCGGAACTGGTGATCATATGACGACACCTCTTTCTTCGATCGGCGCCCCCGCCGCCAGTGCCGCCCCCGCCGGGGCCGGCAGCGGCGACGGCGGATTGCGCAAAGCGGCCGAATCCTTCGAGGCGGTCATCCTGCGTCAGCTCCTCTCGTCGATGCGGCAGGCCAAGCTGGGCGACGACATCTTCGGATCGAGCGCGACCGACAATTTCCGCGAAATGGCCGACGCCAAGACCGCGGACAGCATCGCCTCGATGCGCCAGTTCGGTATCGCCGACATGGTCGAGGCGCAGTTCCGCGCCCGGGTCGGAGGCGCGCAGTGAGCGACCTTCTCAACATCGGCGCCAGCGGCCTGCGCGCCTATTCGCGCGCGCTGTCGACGATCGGCGACAATATCGCCAACGCGCAGACGCCCGGCTATGCGCGGCGTACGCTCGAACTGGTCGAGAATCAGGCGGCGAGCAACATGCCGCTCTATCGCAGCTCGATCAAACCGGGCGGCGTGGCGATCCAGGGCGTGACGCGTTCGGTCGACCAGTGGCTCATTCAGGATTCGCGCATTTCGTCGGGCGACGCCGAGCGCTCGGCGACCAAACTCGACTGGATGAACAAGGTCGAGGCCGCAATGAGCGACGATTCGAACGGGATCGCGACCGGGCTGGGCAAGCTGTTCAACACTGCCGATCTGCTCACCGCCGATCCGTCGAACCCCACGTTGCGGGCGCAGTTTCTGCAATCGGTCGACGATGTCGCGTCGGGATTCCGCACCGCGGCGGGCCAGCTTTCGAGCATGGCCGACGGGATTTCGAGCGCCGCGGCGGGCGAAGTCGACAGCTTCAACACCAATTTGAACGCCCTCGAACAGATCAACATCGGGCTGCGCAAGGCACGCCCGGGATCGACCAACGAGGCATCGCTGCTCGACGAGCGCGACCGTTTGCTCGACGAGCTTTCGACGCAGGCCGGCGTCACCGCGAGTTTCGACAGCCATGGCGCGGTGACGCTGACCGCAACGGCGACCGGCGATACGCTGGTCGGCGGCGGCGTCGTGACGCCGATTTCGGTCAGCGCTGCGGCCGACGGCCGGCTGTCCTACAGTATCGGCGGATCGCCGTTCACGACCGCGACGGGATCGCTCGCCGGACTGGCCGAGGCGGCGAACCATGTCGCCGACCAGCGCGCGGGGCTCGACACCATGTCGGCGCAGTTCGCGAACCAGGTCAACGCTGCACACCAGGCGGGCATCGATGCCAATGGCAATCCGGGCCAGCCGCTGTTCGCTGGCGCCGGCAGCGCTGCGACACTGGCCGCGGCGCCGTTGACGACCGCACAGGTCGCGGCGGCCGATGCGACGAGCAGCAACGGCAATATGCTTGCGATCGGCGGGATGCGCGGGTCGAACGATCCCGAAAGCGCCTGGGCGGCGCATATGGCGACGCAGGCGCAGGCGACCGCATCGGCGCGCGCGCAGGACGCCGCCGCGACGACCCGCCGCGACGCCGCCTCGGCGGCACGCAGCGCGGTCAGCGAAATCGATCTCGACCGCGAGGCGGCCGATCTGCTGCGTTTCCAGCAAGCCTATTCGGCGGCGGCGCGCACGATCCAGGTCGCGCGCGACACGATGCAGGCGCTGCTGAACGCGGTGTAGGCGAAGGATTTGGGGCCATGAGCCACAAGGGGCAGAACGATGATTAACGCCACCGGCAACCGCATGACGCGCGAGATCGCGCGCCAGTCAAAGCTCGCCGAACAGATCGAAAAGCTGCAGATCCAGGTCTCGACCGGCAAACGGCTCCAGCGCATGTCCGACGATGTCGTGGCGTCGAAGCGGATCGCGACGATCGGCAAGACCCAAGCGGCGATGGACACCTGGGCGACCAACATCAACACCGGCAAGGCGCTCGCCGCGCAGGCCGACGGTGTTCTGGAATCGACGAGCGATCTGCTCACCCGTGCTCGGGAACTCACGCTCAATGCGGCGAGCGACACCGCGAGTCCGGCCGATCGCGCGACGATCGCCGCGGAATTGAGCGCGATTGCCGACCAGATCGACGGGCTGGCCGCGACCCGCGATGCGAACGGCGAACCGCTTTTCGCAACCGGCAATGCGCGCGCAATGCGGTTCGATTCGGACACGGTATTCGCCCCGGTGCCATCTGCAGCCGATGCCCTGGCCGTCAGCGGGACGAGCTTGTCGACTTTCGTCCGCGATGCCGCGGCCGCGGTGGCGGCAGGCGACAAGACGGCGATGGGTGGGTCGATGACCGCTCTCGACACCGCAATCAACCACACTGCTGACCAGAACGCCGCCATAGGCCTCGCTGCCGGCCGCCTCGAGCGGATCGGTGACAGCCTTGCCGCGCGCGGCGTGACGCTGGCCGACGAACGCTCGTCGGTCGAGGATACCGATCTTTCGGTTGCGATCGCGCAGCTCAACGCTGCCGATCTGACGCTCGGCGCTGCGCAGGCGGCCTTTGCCAAGATCAACCGGCAGAGTTTGTTCGATCTTTTGAGCTGAGCGGCCTCAAGTTTCCGGCGCCGCTGCCGTTAAGCGTAAGAGACGTCCCTGTTTAGGCGGACCCCGGGCGGGTCCGGATGGAGTTGAGCGCGCATGTTTCCCGTAATCGGCATCGTCGTACTGATCCTGCTGGTGTTCGGGGGTTTTGCGCTGACGGGCGGCAATCTTGGCCCCGTCATGCACGCCCTGCCGCACGAAATGCTCATCATCGGCGGCGCCGCGGTCGGATCGCTGATCATCGGCAATTCGGGCGCCGACCTGAAGGCGCTCGCCGGCGGGCTTGGCAAGGTGTTCAAGGGGCCGCAGTACAAGAAGCAGGATTATCTCGACGTCATCCTGCTCGTGTCCTCGCTGATGAAGATGATGCGCACCGAAGGACCGGTCGCGGTCGAACCGCATATCGAAGACCCCAAAAGCTCGCCCATCTTCCAGCAATATCCCAGGCTGCTCAAGGACAGCACGCTCGTCCACCTGATCTGCGATACGTTGCGCCTGGTCGTTGTGTCGTCGGGAACGCTCGATCCGCACGCGGTCGAGGACGTGATGGACAATGCGGTAAAGAACCACCACCACCACGCGATGAAGCCGGCTGACGGCTTGCAGAATCTCGCCGACGCGCTCCCCGCGCTCGGCATCGTCGCGGCGGTGCTTGGCGTGGTGAAGACGATGGGCTCGATCGACAAGCCGCCGGAAATTCTGGGCGGGATGATCGGTTCGGCGCTCGTCGGCACCTTCCTCGGCGTGTTGCTCGCCTACGGGCTCGTCGGCCCGTTCGCGACGCGCGCGAAAAGCGTGATCGAAAGCGACGGCGCCATCTATCACACGGTGAAGCAGCTCATCATCGCATCGCTCCACGGCCACCCGCAGCCACTCGTCATCGAAGCGGCGCGTTCGGGGGTCGAACATTCGAACCAGCCGAGCTTCGCCGAGGTCTTTGACGGAATGCGGGGCCGCTGATGGCCGCGCGTCCCAACACGCCGCCGCGGCCGATCATCGTCAAAAAGGTGATCGAGGGGGGCCATGGCGGCCATCATGGCGGTGCGTGGAAGGTCGCCTATGCCGACTTCGTGACCGCGATGATGGCCTTCTTCCTGCTCATGTGGCTGCTGGGCGCCACCACCGAAAAGCAGCGCAAGGCGCTTGCCGACTATTTCGCGCCGACGATCGTCCAGACCAAGCAGGAAAGCGCCGGGTCCAACGGCATGTTCGGCGGCGATTCGATCGTTTCGGCCGACAATTATCCGCATCGCGCCGGGCAGACGGGGACGCGGTCGATCACGATCCCGCGCGACGTTGTCGGCGGACCCAAAGAGGCTTCGGGCCGCGAACAGGAAACCAAGAAGTTCCAGCAGGTCGCGAAATCGCTCGCCGAGCGTGTCCAGCGCAAGGGCGATCTGCGCCGCCTCGCGCGCAACCTGCGCTTTACCCAGACCGTCGACGGCATGCGCATCGACGTAGTCGACGATGCCGATTTCTCGATGTTCACGATGGGAACGAGCCAGCTCACGCCCGAAGGCGTGCGGCTGTTCCAGGAAGTGGCCGAGGCGATCGGGGGCGTTCCGAACCAGCTGATGATCCGCGGTCACACCGATGCGGCACCCTGGTCGGCAGGCGCGGGCACCAACAACTGGCGGCTGTCGGTCGACCGGGCGGAGGTGGTGCGCAACTATCTCCAGTTCCGCGGGATCGATTCAAACCGCTTCTCGCGCATCGAAGGGGTCGCCGACCGCGAACCCTATGTCCCGTCGAATCGCTTCGACCCGCGCAACCGGCGCATCTCGATCACGCTCGGCTGGGGCAGCGCGGCCAAATATTAGTGCCAGATTGGCAGTAAGATAAATCCTTAACAGCGCAATTGCGCGATCATTGCTGCCAGATTGGCAATAACAATTTGTTTTCAATGGGTTGTAATAGTCTGGATAATCTTTCGTTTACCATTTTCCTCAATCTCTCGGCTCATCGGAAAGGCGCCATGGGGGGCGCCATGGAGACGAAAATGACTGAGGTGGGGCAGAACAAGGGCAATAACGCAGCGCTCGAAGCGCTGATCATCGGCAACAGCCCGGCGGTCAGCCAGCTGCGCGAGATGATCCGCCGGGTGGCGCGGTCGAATGCCTCGGTCATGCTGTGCGGTCCGTCGGGATCGGGCAAGGAACTGGTCGCCCGGGCCATCCACGATGAAGGCGTGCGCGCCGGCAAGGCCTTCGCCGCGATCAACTGCGGCGCCATCCCCAGCGAACTTATCGAATCCGAACTCTTCGGCCACGAAAAGGGCTCGTTCACTGGCGCCACGGCGCGCCGTATCGGCCATTTCGAAGTCGCCAGCGGCGGCACGCTCTTCCTCGACGAAATCGGCGACATGCGCTTCGACATGCAGGTCAAGCTGCTCCGCGTGCTCGAGGAACGCACCATCGTCCGCGTCGGCAGCAGCGAGGTCCGCCCGGTCGATGTCCGCGTCATTTCGGCCACGCACCAGGATCTGGGCGCGGCGATCGCCGAAGGCAAATTCCGCGAAGATCTTTTCTTCCGCCTGGGCGTCGTCGTCCTGCAGGTGCCGAGCCTGGCGAGCCGCGTCGAGGATATTCCCGCGCTGATCCGCCATTTCCAGCGCAAGATGCCGGCCGACGCCAAGTGCCGCTATGACGACGCCGCGATCGCGATGCTGATGCAGCACCGCTGGCCGGGCAATGTCCGCGAACTGCGTAATTTCGTCGAGCGCGCCAGCGTCCTGTTCGGCGGCGAAACGCTCGGCTGCGACGATGTCGCGATGCTTTTGAACCCCACCGCAGCGCTGGCACCGCGGCCGATCCTCCCCACGGGTACGGTCGCGGTACCAGCCGGCGGGCTGGACATCCCGGCGGCCGCCGGCGCGCAGGCGAAAAAGCCCGCGCCGGGTCAGCCGATCGACCTCAAGCGCGAGATCGAGACGATCGAACTCGAACAGATCCACGTCGCGCTCGACCTTGCCGACGGCATCATTTCGGAGGCTGCCCGCCTCCTGTCGCTCAAGCGCACGACGCTGATCGAAAAGATGCGCAAATATGGAGTTCAGCAGCAGGCCGCCTGAAAACTACCCCACCAGTTTCGGCGCCGCTGAATTCGGCACCGGTCGCACCCCACCCCCGTCGTCGCTTGTCCCCACTTATAGCGACGGCGCGGGCCGCGGCCGGTGCCGAACCCTTTTTTACCGATCGATAATGAAGAGACGACGCGGGCGCGTCAGCGAAGCTGGCGCCAAGCCTCGGCGATCGTGCGGATGCCGTCGAGCACCTCGGCAAAGCCGTCTTCGTGATTGGCGGCGATCGCCTCATCGAGCTTGCGGCGCATGCTGCGATAGACGCGCGACAGCGCCGCGGCGACATCGCCGCCCGCGCTATGATCGATATTGGCGTCGAGTCCGATCAGGATCGCGCGCGCGCGGTGCGCGGGGTCGGTGGCGGAGACGCGCTGTCCCTGTCGCGCCATCGATCCGAGCACGCCGACCGCCGTCTCCAGCTCGTCATAGAGCATGGCGACGAGCTCGACCGGGTCGGCGCCCTCGGCGCGGCTTTCCTGCTGCAGCCGGCGGTAGGTGCCGGTGGCGCGGACGATCGAGGCGGTGGCAGGCACGGCGAAAACCCTTAGTTATTGCTGTTCTGGTTGTTCCACATCTGGATCTGCTGTTCCAGATAGGCCTGGGTCGCCTTGAAGGCTGCCAGCTTGGCGTCGAGCGTGCTGTATTTTTTCTCCAGCCGCGCGCGATAGGCATCTTCGCGCTCGTTGACCTTGTCGAGCTGGTCGGCAAGATCCTTGCTCTTGGCATCGAGCGTCCTGGTGACGCGATCGATCACGCCGCCTGTCCCCACGGCCTTGTCGCGCAGAGCGTCAAGCACACCGGCGATGCCCGGATCGCTGACGTCGGTATGCGCGCCGTCGCGCGGCGGATTAAACAATGCTTCGACCGCGCCGGCGTCGGTCGTCAGGGCGGTTTCCAGCCGGGTTTGATCGACGGCAAGCAGGCCGTCCTTGTTCGTGTAGATGCCAATGTCGGCGAGCGTCGTGTAGGTGCCGCTGCTGGTCAGCGTTTGCGACATCATGCCGCGCAACTGGCCCTCGAGCTCGCGCAGGCCCCGCGTGTCACCCGACATCGCGGCGGCGTCGGTGATGCTCTTCTTGAGCTGGTTATAGACGTCGACGAAATCCTTCACCGTCTGCCGGATCATGTCGAGCGGGCGACTTGCCCCCACATCCACCTCCTGGCCTGGCGATGCCTTTTTAAGCGTGAGCGACATGCCGGGAATCACGTCGTCGACGATATTGGAACTGCGGCTATAGGCCACGCCGTCGATCGTGAATTGGGCATCGGTCGCCGATTGGCCGAGCGTCATGCCGCCGTCTGCACCATAGCCGAACGCCGCGAGCGCCGGATCGGCGCCCGCGTCGGCAGTCAGCGTGAAGCTGTTCGCCGCTCCCGTCGCGCCCTTGAGCACGATCCGGCTGCCGCCAGTGTCGGACACGATCGAGGCCGATACGCCGCTGCCGCTGGCGTTGATCGCCTTTGCCAGCCCTTCGAGGCTGTTGTTCGTGCTGTCGATCGTGATCACATGGTCGGTGCCGCCGACGCTGAGCGTCATCGTGCCCGTCCCGATCGCCGCCGTCCTGTCGGCGACCACCGCCGAATAGGCGGTCTGCGCCCGGGCAAGCTGGTCGACGACCACCGTTGCCGAGAAGCTGTCGGCGTTGATACCGGCGCGCGTCGTTGCCGAAATCACGCTTTCGTCCGAAACCGTCGGCGTACTGCGCAAGGTGCCGTCGGACACCATCTGCGCCAGCGAATCGGCAAAGCCTTCAAGGTTCGATCGCGCCTGCGAAACGGCGCTGATCCGCGCCTGATTCTGCTGCGCCAGCGTCGAGAGCCGCGTAACCTTGGGCTCGCGCGAGGCAGCCGCAAGATCATCGACAAGCTTGGGAATGTCGATCCCCGACCCGGCGCCGAGCGAACTGGCAATGGAAGTGAGAGCCATGGCAAATATCCTTCGCTCCTCTTAACGGCCGCGCGCGCGCGACATTAAGCGCGAAATCAGCCTTGTCGGCGCCCGTCGGGATCGAATTGGTGCGACACCGGAATCTCGACATCGGGCTGGCTGCGTCCCTCGGCGACCGCGCGTTCGAGTTGGAACACGAAGGCGAGGATCGTGGCGACCGCGACGAACAATTCTTCTGGGATCGTCCGCCCGGCGCGCACGGTGAAATAGATCGCACGGGCGAGTTGCGGATATTCCAGGATCGGAATGTCGGCGCCGCGGGCAAGCTCGCGGATCGCCAGCGCGACATCGCCGCGCCCGCGGGCGACGACCACCGGCGCTGCATCGACGCCGGGGCGATAGCGCAGCGCGACCGAGAAATGCGTCGGGTTGGTGAGCACGACCGTCGCGTCGGTCACCGCCTTGCGCGCCGACCCGCTCAATATTTCGTGCGCCCGCTGGCGCTGCGCCTGCTTGAGTTCGGGGGCGCCGTCAGACTGGCGCATCTCCTCTTTGACTTCCTGCTTGGTCATCATCAGACGCCGGTTGCGCTGATACCATTGGGCGGGAACGTCGATCAGCGCGATCACCACCAGCCCGCCCGCCATCGCGAGCATCGAATGGCCGATGGCGCTGCCGGCGAGCCCGATCGCGGCATTGAGATCGGTCGACGCCATGGTCATGATCGCGGGCAGATTGACCGCGATCAGCCAATAGCCGATCGTTCCGAGCAGCAGCACCTTGGCGATCGACTTGACCAGTTCGATCAGCCCCTGCGGCCCGAAGATGCGCTTGAGGCCATTCAGCGGATTGATGCGGTTGCCCTTGAAATTGAGCGCCTTGCCGCGCCAGCCGAGCGAACCGAGCATCGCGGGCGCCGCGATCGCAGCGACGAAGGCGAGCGCGAACAGGCTGCCGAGCGGCAGCAGAATTTCGAATCCGTTGCGCATCACCGCTTCGCCCGGCGCAAAATGCGCGACGTCGTCGGCGCTGAGCGTCAGGCCGCGTTTCATGAGGTCGCCCGCCGACTGGACGAGCCAGCCGCCCGCGGCAAAAAGCCAGCCCGCACCCGCGAGCATCATCAGCGCGGTCGCGAGTTCGCGCGACATCAGCACATCGCCCTCGCGCGCGGCGTCGGCGCGCTTTTTCGGGGTTGGTTGTTCGGTTTTCTGGTCCTTGTCCGACTGTTCGGCCATCGTCAGCCCCCCGCGAGCAGGCGCGCCATGTCGAGCGCATCGGACAGGAAGCGGGCGATCGCCTCGGCCATCGCGGGGGTCGCGATGCCGAGCAGGATGACCCCGGCAAGCAGCGTCGCCGGCAGGCCGACCGCGAACAGGTTCATCGCCGGAGCCGAGCGCCCGATGACGCCCATCACCATCTGGACCATGATCAGCACGAAGCCGACGGGCAGGGCGATGGTCAGCCCCGCCGCGAACATCAGGCTGCCGAAGCGCAAGATGCCTTCGATCGCGCCATAGGAGGGAAAGGCGTTGCCCGGCGGCAGCGCATTATAGCTCTGCACGATGATCTCGATGAGCAGCAGATGGCCGTTCGCCGCCAGGAACAGCGCGGTGGCGAGCATCGAGAGGAACTGGCCGACCGCCGAGCTCATCTGCCCGCTCATCGGATCGACCATTGCCGCGAAGCCGAGGCCCATGGCGTTGCTGATCGCCTCGCCCGCGAGCAGCGCCGCGGCGAGCCCCATTTGGAGCACGAAGCCGATCGCGAGCCCGATCACGACCTCGCCCGCGACGAGGAGCAGGCCGGTGAAGGACACGAGCCCTTCGGGCGGCAGATGGAGCCCCGATGCCGCGACCGCCGGAACGCCGACGGCGAGCGCGATGACGAGGCGGAGCTGCACCGGCACGTTCGTCGCCCCGAACACCGGCGCGGCCAGAAAGGCGGCGCCGGGGCGGATCATCCCCAGCATCCAAAGCTGGAGCATCGCCTCGATATTCGGGATATCGGCCGGGTTCATCGCGGCCCTATCGGACCAGATTGGGTATCTGGGCGAACAGGTCGCGGGTGAAATCGGTAAGCAGGACCAGGATACTGCTGCCGAAGATCGCCAGACAGATGGCGGTGATGATGAGCTTTGGTACGAAGCTGAGCGTCTGTTCGTTGATCGAGGTCGCCGCCTGGACCATGCCGAGCAGCACGCCGATGACGAGCACCGGAATCAGGATCGGCGCCGAGGCGAGCGCGAGAATCCACAGCGCGTGCTGTGCGACACCGATGAAATAATCGGCCTCCATCGCCCTATGTCCCGAACGACGAGGCGAGCGACCCCATCGTCAGCGCCCAGCCGTCGACGAGGACGAAGAGCAGCAGTTTGAACGGCATCGATATGACTGTCGGCGACAGCATCATCATGCCGAGCGACATCAGCGCCGATGCGACGATCAGGTCGATGACGAGGAAGGGCAGAAAGATCAGGAAGCCGATCTGGAAGGCGGTCTTGAGTTCGCTGGTGACGAAGGCGGGCAGCAGGATCGAAAAGGGGACGTCCTTCGGGCTCGCATATTCGGGCGCCTTGGCGATCTTGGCGAACATCATCAGGTCGGTCTTGCGCGTCTGCTTCATCATGAAGCCGTGGAGCGCGTCGCCCGACCGCACGACCGCCTCGCCGATGTCGATCTGTTCCTGGCCATAGGGGGTGATCGCGACGCGGTTCACCTCGCTGAGCACCGGCTGCATCACGAACAGCGACAGGAAGAGGCTGAGCCCGACGAGTACCTGGTTTGGCGGCGTCTGTTGCAGGCCGAGTGCGTGGCGCAGGATCGACAGCACGATGATGATGCGCGTGAAGCTGGTCATCATCAGGAGCAGCGACGGCAGCACCGTCAGCAAGCTCATCAGCAGCAGGATCTGCAGTGACAGGCTGAGCGGGCGGCCGTCGCCGCCGATTTCGCCGACCGCGCGGGTCAGGCCGTCGGCTGCTTGCGCATGCGCCGCGGGCGCCGCGGCGACGAACAGCGCGATGCCGCCGGCAATCGCCGCGCGGCGCAGCCAGCGGCTGCGCGCCGGGGCGGCGTCAGTCGACATGAAAATCGCCTTGGCTGTTGTCGGCAAGGCGCGTGATGCCGTTGCGCGACACCGCGATCAAAATCTGTTGCCCGGCAAATTCGACGACCGCGAGCTTCGACCCCGGACCGAGGGGGAGCACGCCGACAAGGTCGACCGGCCGATCCTGTTTCGCGCCGCCGCCCAGCGGCACGCCCATCTGGACGCGCTTCCACAGCCACAGGCTGCCCCAGGCCATGCCGCCGACGATCGGCAGCAGGATCAGCAGGCGCAGGATATATTCGAGCATCAGGCCCTCCGGTCGAAGCCGGCGATGCCGCGGTCGGGCGCGACGACTTCGGCGACCTGGATACCGTAGCGGCCCTCGACGCTGACGATCTCGCCCTTCGCGATCAGCGTGCCATTGGCATAGATGTCGAGCAGGTCGGTCGCCGCGCGGTCGAGTTCGATCACGCTGCCTTCGGTCATCGTGAGCAGCTCGGCGAGCGTCATCGACGTCGATCCGACCTCGACCGAGACACGCAGCGAAACGCCGGCGAGCAGGTCGAAATTAGGGGCGGCGGCAATCGTCTTGCCTTCGCGGCGGTCGCGCTGCGGCGCCGCGGGCGCGTCGCTGAGGTCAGTCATTGTCCGGTCCTTTTTCGATTTGATCGATCATGATGGCGGCGTTGCCATTGGCTTCGCCGATGCTGCCGAGCGCGAATTTGCGCCCAGCGACGGTCACCGGCACCTGGCGCGGCATGGTGATGGGAATGATGTCGCCAACTTCGAGCGACAGAAGTTTGACAAGGCTGATCTCGGGACGCGCGAGGACCGAACGCACGGGCAGGCGGACGTCCTTGAGTGCCTTGTTGAGCGCGTTCGACCAGACAGGATCGGTCTGCGGCAGGTCGCGCATTTCGGGCACCGGTTCAGCGCCCGCGATTCCGCGCAGCGCCGCCTGCGGATAAGCGCACATTACGGTCTTGCCATCGAAGGGCGCGCCGCGCAGCGTGAAGCGCTGGACGAGCAGTTCGTCGTCGGCGCGCACCGCGGCGAGCTTCGCGCTTTCGGTGGTGACGAAATCGAGTTCGGGATCGATCGGGTGCTTGTCGCGCCACGCGGCGGCGAGCTGCAACCCCATGTCGCGGCCGAGGCGCGCGGCAAAGCGTTCTTCGGCGTCGGTCAGATCCTCGCGCTCGCCGGCGGGCTGGCCCTTGCCGCCGTAAAAGATGTCGACGAGCTGGAGGACAAGCGCGCGGCCGCCGGTGATCAGCACCGGCCCCTTGAGCGGCGGCGCGTGATAGCGCCAGAAAATCGCCGGTTCGACGACGGCGCACCAGTCGGCAAAGCGCATCGTTTCCGCGGGCGCGCGCTCAATCTGCACGAGCGGCGCGCCGAGCGCGCGCACCAGATCGCGCAGGCTGCGCGCGAACTGGTTGCTCACGGCGTCGAGCAGCGGAAAGGCATAGCTGCCCTCCGACCGGCGGAGCAGCAGCGACGCCTGCGCGTCGGCCTCCTGCCGCGCCGCGGCGTCTGCGGCCGCTACGGGTTTGGCGTTTAGCGTCACTGAATCACCAAGCTTGTGAAATAGACATTGTCGATGCCCCCGAACCCCTCCTTGTCGCGCAGTACTTGGTTAATCGCATTGGTCAACTGGCGTTGAAGCCGCTGTTTGCCCTGCGACGTCGAAAGCAGCGCCGGATCCTGTTCGGCAAGCGTCATCAGGACGGCCGACCGGATCGGCACCTCCTGCCGCTTGATGTTGGTGATCAGCTTGCCGTCATAATAGGTCGACAGGCTGATCCCGACCTGAAGAAAGCCCGATCCGTCGGCCAGATTGGTCGTGAAGGGCTGTTCGATCGGATAATAGGTGATCTCATATTTGCGGGGATCGACCTTGTAATGATCGTTGGGAACGGAGACGGTACCGACCTTCAGCGCCGGCGCACCGCCGCCTTCGCCGCCCTCGCCCGAGGCCGCTTCTTCCTTTTCGCTGCGTACGACCAGCTTGGGGTAATTGTCCTGCGGCGTCGCCTTATGCTCGCCGAGGCCGCCACCCAGATAGATGCCCGCGCCAGCACCGGCGCCGATCAGCGCGGTTCCGCCGACGCCGACCACCAGCAGCTTCTTCATCTTGCCGCCCTTCTTGGGCGCTGCTTCGGGGGCCTTGTCCTTGCTCATCTCGTCGGTTCCTTTCGATATCAGGCAAAGCGGCCGCGGCGGTTCGCGGCGCTGTCGTCATCGCGCGCGTCGGCGCGATCATTGGCGGTTTCGATCAAATGGCTCGCGTCGGGCGCAGCGCCGCGTCCCTGGTTCTGGCCCTGTCCCTGACCCTGGGCGAGCGACGGGCGCCCGGCCTGATCGGGGGTGCAGGTCACTTCGGCACCGGCAACGCGGACGCCCTGCTGGCGGAGATCTTCGACCAGTCGCGGCTGTGCGGCGGCGACGATCGCGGCGGTGCTTTCATGCTGGGTGTCGAGCTTCATCGACACGCCGTCGCCGTCGAGTTTCATCGCGACGTCGAGCCGGCCGAGGTGGCGCGGCATCAGGCGGAAGCTGAGGTCGCCCTTGTCCGATTTGGTCGCGGCGATATCGGCGGCGAGCTGCGCGATCCAGCGATCGTCGCTCGTCAAGTCGAGCGTGCGTTCGGCGAGCGGCGCCGCCTGCGCCGGGGCGCCGATGCTTGTGGCGCCGGACGCGGCGGGCTGATTGAACAGCACGGTCATGGAAGCCCCGCCTTCGGCACGGATCGGCTTGGCCGCGGGTTCGGCGGCGGGCGCCGGCGTAGCGGTGGCGCTCTCGGCCTTCGCAGGCGTTACCGCGGGTGCGGCGGGGGCGTCGCGGCCTTGCGGCGCGGCCGGGGCAAGTGCAGGCTTGGCAGCCTTCGCGGGCTTGTTAGCAACCGGCGCGGAGGCTTCGGGCGCCACGCCATTCGCGGCGGCAGGCGCCGGATTGACGGGCAGCGGCGCGGCAGGAAGCGTCGTCTCTGCCGTCGTGACGGTGTCGGTCGCGGGCGCGCCATCGGTCGCTTCGGCATCGGCATCGCCGGTGCCGGCCTTCGCCGGATCGGTGGCGGCTGGCTTGGCGGGGTTGCCGGTGAGGGCGGCGAGCAGGGTGGCGGCGTGGGCCGCGGCATCCTGCGCATCGGGTTGCGAAACGTCCGGGCCGGCACGCTTGGGTGCGGCCTTGGGCGACGTGTCGTCGGCCGGGATCGCGGGCGCCGCTTCGGTATCGGCGGCGGGTGCCGCCTTGGTATCGGTGGCGAGTTTTTTGCCGCCGACGATGGCGGCGAAATCGGGTGTCACGACGTGCGGCGTCTCGGCGGCGGGGGTGCCGTCGGGGTTGGCGGCCGTAGCCGGCACGGCATCCGCTGTCGGCGCCGCTGCGCCTGCCGCTCCGGCCCCTGCGAGCGCGATCACGCTCGCGGCCGTCGCCGTCGCCTGAGTATCGCCGATCGGCGCAGCGCCGGGCGTGCCGGTCTTGCCAATCGTCGCGGCTCCGGGAAGCGCGGCGAGGAGCTGGCTGAAGCCGCCGTCCTCGCCCGTGCCGCTGGCCGGCGCCTGGCCGATATTGGCCAGAAAGGCCGCGAAGCCGGGCTGGCTCGCGCTCTGGGGCAGACCGGGCATCATTCCGGGCCGCCTTCGACCAGGCGCAGGCTCATCGTGCGGCGGCGGTGCGGGCGGTTCGCGTCGGCGCGGCGTTCCATCTCGACTTCGGCCGACTTGCGGCTGCGTTCATAGAGGCGCACCGCCGATTCTTCCTTCATCAGCGCGCTCTGCGCGAGCACGCCCATTTCGTCGCGGCGCGCGCTGGCGTTGACCAGCGGGGTTGCAAGATTTTCCTTCGCCATGTCGAGCCGCACGCCGAGCTCGCCGACCGTATTGAGCGCGCGGCCCGCGACGACGCCCCGGGCGACCGCGAGGTCGGCGCGCAGCGCCTCGAGGCGGCGCGACAGCTCGACGAGGCTCGCAAGCTCGCCATTGGCGCGCGCCAGATTGGCCTCCGCCATCTGATGTTCGACGGTGCGCACGCGAATGATACGTTTGCGGCGTGCGGTGCGAGCGGTCATGCAGAATATCCTTCGATGAGTGACTGGCGTGCGGTCTGGAAATCGACCTGGGCGCCGGCGGGCTGGGTAACGAATGCAAGCTGGTCGGCGCGCCGCGCGATGGCGGTGTCGAGCACCGGATCGGTGCCGGCGACATAGGCGCCCATCAGCATAAGGTCGCGATTCTCTTCATAGGCGGACCAGAGCTGGCGGAAGCGCGCGGCGGCGGCGGCGTGATCGGCATCGACCGAATCGGCCATGGTGCGCGACAGCGACCGGGCGATGTCGATCGCGGGATAGACGCCCTGTTCGGCAAGCTGGCGCGACAGGATGATATGACCGTCGACGATCGCGCGCGCCGAATCGACGACCGGATCCTCGATGTCGCCGCCATCGGCGAGTACGGTGTAGAGCGCGGTGATGGACCCGCCGGTGAGGCGGTCGTTGCCCGCGCGTTCGACGAGCGAGGGGATGAGCGCGAAGGTTGAGGGCGGATAGCCCTTCATCGTCGGCGGTTCGCCCAGTGTCAGCCCGATCTCGCGCTGCGCGTGCGCTACGCGGGTCAAGCTGTCGATCAGCAGCAGCACCTTCTTGCCGTCCTGACGAAAGGCTTCGGCGATCGCGGTCGCGCGCATCGCGGCGCGCAGGCGGAGCAGCGGCGGATGGTCGGCGGGAACCGCGACGACCACCGATTTCTTGCGGACGGCGGGCGGCAGCTTGGTCTCGACGAAGTCGCTGACCTCGCGGCTGCGCTCGCCGATCAGGCCGACGACGATCACGTCGCACTCGGTGCCTGCGATCATCTGGCCCATCAGCACCGACTTGCCGACGCCCGACCCCGCGATGATCGCGACGCGCTGGCCTTCGCCGACGGTGAGCAGGCCGTTGATCGCGCGCACGCCCATGTTGAGCGGTTTGGTCACGCGGCCGCGGCGCAGCGGATTGACCTTGCGGCCCGCGAGCGGCCACTGGAACTGCGACTTGACCGGCGGGCGACCGTCGAGCGGATTGCCCTGCGCGTCGATGATGCGGCCGAGCAGCGCCTTGCCGACGGTCACCATGCTCGACGCGCCATGCGGTTCGACCGGCGCGCCGGTGACGAGCGGCATGTTGGTGTCGAAGGGCAGCACGAGGCTGCGGTGTCCGCGAAAGCCCACGACCTCGCCGTTCACATATTCGTTGTTCGCCGACTTGATGCGGACATTGCTGCCGAGCGGCTGGGGAAAGCCCGATACTTCCAGCATGATGCCTTCGTGCGCGACGAGCGTGCCGATGCGGCGCGGCGATGCGTCGCTGAGGTCGACGGGGTCGAGCAACTGGCGCGCGGACATGGCGAGGCGGCGCGTCATGCGGCGGCGCCCTGGCTGCCGAGCGCGGCACGCAGCTCGTCCAGGTAGACCGCGCGGCCATGTTCGATCCAGCCGGCCGAAGTTTCGACGCGGACGGTGCCGCGCGCCATCGACGGATCGCTTTCGATCGGCAGCGCGATCGGCGCGTCGATGAGCAGCACGGCGTCGGCGGGATTGACCCACAGGGTGCGCGCCTTGTCGGCTTCGGCGACCAGCGCGGCGGCGGTTTCGGCCTGAGTGCGCAGCCAGTCGGCCTCGATCGGCGCCGCCTCGACGATCTGGCGGACGAGCCGCTCGACCGTTTCGGCGATCAGCTGCGCGAGTTCCTCGCTCGGTTCGTCCTGCAGCGCTTCGGCGGCGGCGACCATCGCGAGCAATTGCTGGCGTTCGACCGCAAAGGCGGCTTCGGCGAGGCGCTGGCCTTCGGCAAGCCCGCGCGAAAAGGGATCGTCGGCGGGCTCGGCCGCCGCTTCGGCGACCGGCGTCAGCGGAGCGCTGCGCGGCTGGCCGAATTGCAGCGGGCGAAAGCCGCCGTCGCGCGCCATCGCATGCGCCAGTGCGGCAACGGTCGATTCGGCCGCGAGATCAGACATAATCGTCGCCCCCGCCCGCGAGCATGATTTCGCCCGATGCCGCCATCTGGCGGACGATCTGCATGATCGACTTCTGCGCCTCGTCGACGTCGGTGCGCTTGACCATCGTCATTTCGGCCATTTCGTCGCGGATCGTTTCCGATGCGCGCTGCGACATCGTCGACAGGCACAGATCGACCATGTCGGCGTCGGTGCCCTTGAGCGCGACCGCGAGGATCGCGGCATCGACCGAGCGCAGCACCGTGCCGATGCTCTTCTTGTCGAGTTCGCGCAGATTTTCGAAGATGAACATCTCTTCCTCGATCGCCTGTGCGAGCAGCTTGTCCTGCTTCTTGAGCGCGCGGATCGTGCGTTCGGACAGCGACTTGGGCATTTTCTTCATGATCTTCGCGACGTCGCTCGGGCCGCCGATCGGCTGCTTGGCGACGCGCTGGCCGCCGACATTGGCGGAGGCGAGAACCGATTCCAGATCCTCGATCGCGGCGGCGGGGACGGTGGTAAGCTGCGCCGCGCGCAGCACCAGATCGGCCTGCAGGACTTCGTCCAGCGTTTCGATCGCGCGCGCCGCGACGTCGGGGATCAGCACCGACAGGATCAGCGCGCCGACCTGCGGATGTTCGCTCGCCAGCAACGCGCTGATCGCCTCGACATCCATCCAGCGCAGCATTTCAAGCGACGCGGCGCTCGACTGCGGCGCGACCGCGGCCAGGATATTGTCGGCGCGGACATTGCCCACCGCCTGATTGATGACGGTGCGGATACGCGTTTCGGCGCCGATGGCGAGCGCACTGACGTCGCGGCTGCGCACGACAAACTGGTCGAGTGCCTGTTCGATCTGCGTTTCGCTGGCGTTGGCGGCGTCGAACATGCCCTTGGCAAGCTGGCGCACTTCATCGGGATCGAGATGCTTGAGGATCGTGGCGGCGTCGCCTTCCTCGAGCAGCATCAGCAGGATCGCGGCGGCGGCCGATCCTTCGATGGCGGGGCGCAGGCCGACCGCGGGTGCGATCTCGCCGGCGACGTCGGTGTCGTCAGCCATGGGCGCCCTCCTGCATCAGCTGGCGGACGACGAGCGCGGCGCGCGCCGAATCCTGGCGGACGAAGGCGCGGACCAGATTGGCGCGCGCTTCATAGCTCGGTGCAGCCTCGATCATCTCGAGCGTGATTGCGCTGCCGCCGCGCGGCGCGTCGAGCGCGGCGCGGTTTTCGGTGGCGGTGAGCAGCGACTGTTCGATTTCGGCATCGCGTTCGGCGCGCGCGGCGGCGCGCTGCTTGGCCGACTTGATCATCGGACGGCCGATGAACAGAAAGGCGAGCAGCGCAGCGAGCACGGCGCCGATCTGCTTGGCGAGCGGCATGAACCACGGCTGGTCGTAGAAGGCTGGAGGGACATCGTCGACCTTTGCAAAGGGACGCTGGCTGATCGCGACGACGTCGCCGCGCGTCTGGTCATATCCGACCGCGCCTTTCACCAGCCCCTCGATCTTGGCGAGGTCGGCCTGGGTCAGCGCCTTCTGGCCCTGGTTGAGCGCGACCGCGATCGACAGGCGCTTCAGGCGGCCCTGTGGCTGGTGCGTGACAGAGATTTCGCGGCCGACCTCATAGGCGCGGGCCGAATTTTCGTTGCTCTGCGTGTCGGTGGTCGGCGCGCCGGCGGGCGTCGGCGCGGGGGCATTGTTCGTAACCGTAGTTGCCTGCGGCGGCTGGTTCGACAGCGCGCCGGGGATGCCGACGGCGGGCGGTGTGCTCTGGCCGCTGACGACCCGGCTCACCTGTTCGGTGCGCAGCGCGCGGTCGTTCTCGGGGAAGCTTTCGCGCGTCGCCTGGCTTTCCGACATGTCGACGTCGGCGTGGACCTCGACCGAATAATTGCCCGAACCGAGCATCGGGCCGAGCAGCGTTTCGAGCGCGCGGCGGAAACGGTCCTCCATCTGCATCTGAAGCTGGAAGCTCTTCATGTCGCCGCTGCTGGCGCCGTCGGAAAGCAGGGCGCCGCGCTGGTCGATCACCTGGACCTCGTCGGCGTTCATGCCGGGAACCGAAGAGGCGACGAGGAAGCGGATGCCCTGAACCTGCGCGTCGCTGAGGCTGCGGCCGTTCTGCAGCGTCAGCATCACCGACGCGGTGGCGGGCTTGTCGTCGCGGACGAACAGGCTGGGTTCGGCGGCGGCGATGTGGACGCGCGCGGTCTTGACCGCGTCGATCGTCTCGATCGTGCGGGAAAGATCGGCTTCGCGCGCCGAGCGCAGCGTTTCGCCTTCGATCGCGCGGCTCGACCCCATCGGGAGCGAGGCGATCAGGCTGTCTCCGCTCGGCTGCGCCTTGGGCAATCCCTGCCCGGCGAGCGCGATGCGCGCCTGATACAGTTTGTCGGCATCGACGGTCAGCGCGCCGGTCGTCGGATCGATGGTGTGGCCGATCCCCTGCGACTGGAGCGCGTCGGCGACGGCGGCCTTGTCGCTGTCGTCGAGCCCGGCGAAGAGCTGCGCCTGCGGCGCCGACTGGGTCATGAAATAGGCGAGCGCGGCAAGGCCGATCGCGGTCGTCGTGGCGATCGCGGGCAGGGCGCGCTGGACGGCGGGCTGGCGGACGAACTGCTGGACCGGCGCAAAGCGGCCACCCATCGCGGGGAGGGGCAGCCGGTTCGTATCGGCAACGGGGGCAAGGAGTTGAGCTTCGGCCATGGATTACACCGGCATGTTCATGATGTCGCGATAGGCGGACAGCAGCTTGTTGCGGACCTGCAACGTGGTTTCGAAGCCGAGCGAGGCCTTCTGGCGTTCGATCATCACGCTGACGATGTCGTGCGTGTCGCCGCGTTCATAGGCTTCGCTGAGGTCGCTCGCTTTCGCCTGCTGGGTATTGACCTGCTGCAGTGCGCTGGCGATCGCCGATCCGAAATCGGGCGCCGCACCGGCACCCGCGGCGCCGCCCGCAGCCGCGCCGCCGGCGGCGCGTTGCAGCGCCTGGTTCTGATTGAGAATCGAACTGCGCATTTGCAGCAGTCGGCTCTGGTCAATCGTGCTCATAAGCTTTCATCCGTCCTGGTGCGCGGCGGTTCGCCGCACGCACAAAGAGTAATGCAAAGCCCGTGCCAAAAATTATTTTCGTTGAAAAACAGATGTTTGATAGAGTGCTTCTGTCGCGCCCCGCGCTCCGCGGCGTTTTTTTGACGCGCCGGCTTAATCCACCGCCGCCGCCGCCGTTACAGCTTTCGTGACCGCTCGCTGAGCCCTCACACCACGGGAATGGCCAAGGGGCCGGAAAGGAACATTATGACTGTCATCAACACCAATGTGAGCGCGCTTCGCGCCCAGAACAGCTCGCGTGTTGCCAATCGCATGCAGTCGCAGGCTATGGAACGTCTGTCGAGCGGCAAGCGCATCAACAGCGCCAAGGACGACGCCGCCGGCCTCGCCGTCGCAACTCGCATGCAGGCTGCCTCGCGCGGCTTCACCCAGGCGATCCGCAATGCCAACGACGGCATTTCGCTGGCGCAGACCGCCGACAGCGCTGCTGGCAGCGTTTCGGACATCCTGGTTCGTATGCGCGACCTGGCGATGCAGGCTTCGACCGGTACTCTCAGCGATGCCGACCGCGGTCTGGTGCAGAAGGAAGTTACCGCGCTGATCTCGCAGATCGGCGACATCGTCGGCCAGACGACGTTCAACGGCAACAAACTGCTCGACGGCAGCGTCACCGCAGGCTTCGATATCCAGACCGGCATCAACACCGGTGAAAACGTGAACATCACGATCGGCAAGCTCGATGCGACGACGCTGGGCGTCAACGCGCTTTCGGTTGCCACGGCTTCCGGCGCGACCGGTGCACTGGCGACGCTCGACACCGCGATCACCACGGTCGCCGGCGAACGCGCCAACCTCGGTGCGCAGCAGAACCGTCTTGAAGCGGCTGTCGATAATTTGACGTCGCGTGTCACCAATCTGGACGAATCGCGCTCGCGCATCGAAGATGCCGACTTCTCGGCTGAATCGACGAAGCTGGCGGCGGCGCAGATCCTGTCGCAGGCTTCGACGGCGATGCTCGCCCAGGCGAACCAGAGCGCCCAGGGTGTGATGAACCTGCTGCGCTAAGCGCGGAACATCGCAAACATCTCAGGCTATATTTGGTTGGTCCCTTTAATAGCCTGATCGGATGCCCCGGCTCCCCACAGCCGGGGCATCTTTTTGCGTGCGGGGCGGAGGCCCCCCGCTTCAATGAAAATCCCGTGACTTGGGCAGGATGCGGACGTTGCGAGGATGGCCGTGCCGCGCGCCCGGCGTGCGGCCGCGCGGCATTTGCGGGTGCTTGACCTCGTCGGCCCGGCACAAGTCGGGATCGAAGCCGCGATCGCTGCCCAGGGCGTCGAGCATCGCGGTGCGATCGACGATGCGGGTCGCCATCAGGTGGATGACGCCTTCCTTGCTGCGCTGCACCTCGCCTTCGGCCAGCATCAGCCGCGACGCCATGACGGCGCGGCGATAGCGTTCGAAATGACGCGCCCACAGCAGGATATTCACGATCCCGCCCTCATCCTCGATGGTGATGAAGATCGCATTTCCCTTGCCCGGCCGCTGGCGGATCAGCACGACCCCCGCGGTGCGGACGATCGACCCGTTCTTCGCCGCCGCAACCTCGCCCGCGCTCAGTACGCCTTCGCGCGCGAAGGCGGGACGCAGAAAGGCCATCGGATGGCCCTTCAGCGACAGGCGCGTCGTCTGATAATCGGTCAGCACCTGTTCGACCGGGGGGGTCGGCGGCAGGCGTGCATCGTCTTCAGTGCCCAGTTCGTCGGCGCCCGCCGCACCGAACAGCGGCAGCACCCCCTGACGGACGCGCCGCGCATCCCATAGCGCGGGGCGCCGTTCGAGCCCCATCGACCGGCATGCGTCGGCATCGGCGAGCAGGCGCAGCGCGCGCGGCGGCAGGTTCGCGCGGCGTGCGAGTTCCTCGACCGATGCGAAGGGCGTGTTGCGCGCGTCGGCAATCTGCTTCGCCCATTCGGCGCGAAACCCCTCCACCTGCCGAAAGCCGAGCCGCAGGGCGAGGCTGCCGTCGGCGCGGGGTTCGAGGCTGCTGTCCCAATCGCTGGAATTGACGTCGACCGCGCGCACCTCGACGCCATGCTCGCGCGCATCGCGGACAAGCTGCGCCGGCGCATAAAAGCCCATCGGCTGCGAATTGAGCAGGCCGCAGGTGAAAACGGCGGGGTGGTAATGCTTGATCCATGACGAGACATAGACAAGCCGCGCAAAGGACTGCGCATGGCTTTCGGGGAAGCCATAGCTGCCAAAGCCCTCGATCTGCTTGAAACAGCGTTCGGCGAAATCCTGCGTGTAGCCCCGCCGCACCATGCCGCCGATCATCTTGTCCCGGAAATTCTCGATCGTCCCGACGTTGCGAAAGGTCGCCATCGCGCGGCGCAGACCATTGGCCTCCTCGGGCGTGAAATCGGCGGCCACCATCGCCAGCTTCATCGCCTGTTCCTGGAATAGCGGCACGCCGAAGGTCTTGCCGAGCACGTCGTGCAGTTCGTCGGGTGGGTGCGGCGGGGCAGGCTCGGGGAATTCAACCGGCTCCTCGCCGCATCGCCGGCGCAGATAGGGGTGGACCATGTCGCCCTCGATCGGGCCCGGCCGGACGATCGCGACCTGCACGACAAGGTCATAGAATATCCTGGGTTTCAGGCGCGGCAACATGTTGATCTGGGCGCGGCTCTCGACCTGAAACACCCCGATGCTGTCGCCGCGCTGGAGCATCTCATAGACGGCCTCGTCGCCGCAATCGATGTCGACCTCCAGCGTATGGTCGCCCAGCCCGTGCGCACGCATCAGGTCGAAGCATTTGCGAATGCAGGTCAGCATCCCGAGCGCGAGAACATCGACCTTCATCAGGCCGAGCGCATCGATGTCGTCCTTGTCCCATTCGATGAAGGTGCGGTCCTCCATCGCGGCATTGTGGATCGGCACCAGTTCGTCGAGCCGCCCCTGGGTCAGCACGAAGCCGCCGACATGCTGCGACAAGTGGCGCGGCGCCTTCAGCAATTCGCCGACGAAGCGGTGCAAGCGCTCGATCTCGCCATTATGGGGGTCGAGCCCGGCTTCGGCCAGCCGTTCGACCGGCACCTCGTCGCCCCAGCTCCCCCAGCTCGTATCGGCGAGCCGCGCGGTCACATCCTCACTGAGGCCCAGCGCCTTGCCGACCTCGCGGATCGTGCTGCGCGGGCGATAGTGGATGACGGTTGCGGCGATCGCGGCGCGGTCGCGCGTGTAGCGGCGGTAGATATATTGGATCACTTCCTCGCGCCGCTCATGCTCGAAATCGACGTCGATGTCGGGCGGCTCATCGCGCTCGGCCGAGACGAAGCGGGAGAAGAGCAGGTCGTGCTGCATCGGATCGACCGAGGTGACGCCGAGCAGGAAGCAGACAATCGAATTGGCCGCCGATCCGCGCCCCTGACAGAGGATCGGGGGTTCTTGCGCGCGCGCGAAACGGACGAGATCGTGGACGGTGAGGAAATAATAGACGTAATTCCGCCGCCGGATCAGCCGCAGTTCGTTGCCGATCAGCTTGCGGACTTTCGCCGGCAAGGGCGTGCCATAGCGCGCCTCGGCCGCTGTCTTCACCAGATGGTGCAGATAGTTGAAGGGCTTCCATCCCGGCGGTACCGGCTCGTGCGGATATTCGTAGCGCAGTTCGTCGAGCGCGAAGCCGATACGGTCGAGCAGTCGCGCGCTTTGCTCGACCGCTTCCGGACAGGCCGCGAACAGCCGGCGCATCTCGGCCGGCGCTTTCAGATGGCGTTCGCCATTGGCGTGGAGACGCCGGCCCGCCTTGTGAAGTGTCGTGCCCTCGCGGATACAGGTGACGATGTCGTGGAGCGGGCGCTGCGCGGAGGTCGCGTAGAGCGCATCGCTGGTGGCAAGCAGCGGGATGTTCACCGCCGCCGCCAGACGGTGCAGTCGCGCCAGCCGCCGCGCGTCGGCGCCGCCCCGGGGCATGGTCGCGGCGAGCCAGACCGATTTCGGACGTGCATGCTTGAGCTGGCGCAGCAGGGCCTCGTCGCCACCCGTTGCGATCAGCAACAGATCGTCGCAATGCGCGAGCAGATCTTCGAGGTGAAGGATGCAGTCGCCCTTCTGCGCGCGCAGATTGCCGGTCGATAACAGGCGCGTCAGTCGGCCCCAGCCATGGCGGCTCACCGGATAAGCGATAATGTCGGGAGTCTCGTCGGCGAACGCGAGCCGGGCGCCGACGACCAGCCGGAATCCCGCCACCGCCTCCGGCTGCTTGACCTGCAGTTCTTTCAGGAAGGCCCAGGCCCGCACCACGCCTGCGACGCTGTTGCGGTCGGCGATGCCGATGCCTGTCATGCCGAGTTCGAGCGCGCGCGCGACCATTTCGGCGGGGTGCGAGGCGCCGCGCAGGAAGCTGTAGTTGGTCGCAGCGACCAGCTCGGCGAAACCGGGATCGGCGTCGGGACAAGGCGCGCTCATGCAAAGACCCCGTGAATATACCAGCGCGGGTCGGGCTTTTCATCGTAGAGGCCGTGGCGGAACAGCCAGTAACGGCGGCCCTGCGCATCCTCGACGCGGTAATAGTCGCGCGTCAGCCCGGCATTGTCGCGGCGGCGCCACCATTCGGCGGCGATGCGTTCGGGGCCTTCGAAGCGGCGCACCGCATGGAGCGTGCGGCGCCAGCGGAAGCGCTGCGGCGGGCCGTCGGGGACTTCGGCGATCACCTCGATCGGCTGCGGCGGATCGAACAGGTGAAAGGGGCGCAGTGGCGGTTCGCCCGGCTCGGTCGCGGGCCAAGGCGTCGGCGGCGGCGCCTCGACCGCGGGAAAGGCAAGCTGCGCCTGTTCGGGGATATGGGTATCGGCGCTGCGCAGCCGCCGGACGCGCCCGCGCCCCAGCCGGGTCGCCAGCCGGTCGGCGAGTTCGTCGACGGCGGCGGCGCCCCGCGCGGTGTTCGCCGCCCCGCCCTCGAGCCTGAGCTGGCCGGCACCCAGCGCCTCGATCCGCGGGACGGCGAGGCGGATCATGTCGAAACCGAAACCGGGGTCGATCGGGTCGCGCAGGCTGTCGATCCGTTCGGCGAACAGACGCATGACCAGATCGGCGTCGCGCGTCGGCTGGCCGGTTTCGATCGCGATGCTGCGCGCGAGCCCGTCGCTGCGAAAGAAGGTCGCGCGAAAATGGCGTCCGCCCTTGCCGCGTTCGCCAAGCGCGACGGCAGCCTCGGCGGCAAGCTCGGCGAGCACCGCAGCGGCATGGGCGCTGCTGCCCAGCGGTTCGGCGAAACGGCGCTCGACGACGATCGGCGGGGGCCGGATGCGCGGGTCGAGCGGGCTCGGCGCATCGCCGAGCAACCGGCGCAGCGCGTTCGCCGCCTCGGCCCCGAAGCGCGCGGCGATTGCGGCGACCGGACGGCCCGAAAGATCGCCGATCGTTTTGAGCCCCGCGCGGACGAGCGCGGTCGTCGCCTCCGCCTCCAACCCCAGCGCCGCGACGGGCAGGCGGCGCACCGCCGCGGCCTCGTCGGGGGCGGGGAGCGCCTGGTAGCGCGCGAGCGCGCGCGCCGCATCGGCGGTCCCGGCAAGCGCGCTGCGCAGGGTCATTCCCAGCCGGTCCATGCGCCCTTCGACATCGGCGACAAGTCCTGCTTCGCCGCCGAACAGATGCGCCGCGCCCGCGATGTCGAGGATCAGCCCGTCGGGGGCATCGAGCGCGACGAGCGGCGTGTAGCGCGCGCAGCCTTGCGCGAGCCGGTCGAGCCAGGCGGCATCGGCGACGGGATCGTGCGGCACGACGGCAAGGTCGCCGACCTGCGCGCGAGCATCGGCGAGCGGCATGCCGGGGCCGAGCCCCAGCGCCGCGGCGTGCGGATCGACGCTCGCAAGACGGAGCGCCCCGCGCTGCTTTTCGGCAAAGACGATCGGGGCGTCAGGCGGCGGCGCGGCGCGGCACAGCCGTTCGGCCGGGAGCCACGGGAAGAAGAGCGCCAGATAGCGCCGCCCCCCGGAAGACTTGCTCATCGCGATTCCATTCCATCTGCCAGCGGGCGCCCGCGGGGCCGCCGCGCCAGCGTATCAGGTCGAGGGTGAAGCCCGGGGCGCCCGGCACATCGGCCTCGAGCGCGGTCGAGGGCGCGGCGGCGATCGTCCAGCGCGTTTCCGCCACGCTGGGCGCGGGAAGGGTGTTGAGGCGCAGCATCAGCAGCACGGTCCCCGCATCGCGCGCACCGAGTGCCAGCCGCCGCCCCGCGGTCAGGTCGAGCGCGGGCCACGCTCCCCAGCTTTCGACGATAACCGCCGCCGATCCGCCGCACCGCACCGCGTCATTGGCGCAGGCGAGGAGCATTTTGGGGTCGGCGGTTTCGACGAGCAGCAGCCGGTCGGGGTCGCCGCCAAGCTCGGCGATGCCGGGCGCATAGATATGCCCTGCGCGCCGTGCGGCATCGGCGGTGCGCAGCCACAGCAGCGGCGCCGCGCCGGGCGTACGCAGCGCGAGCAACGCGGCAAAGGCGGCGGCGCTCGTCGCATCGAGCGCGTCGGCTGCGAAAAATTCATGCGTCTTGCCGATCGCCAGCCCACCGCCGATCGCCGCATCGAAATCCGCATGGCCGCTCGCCAGCCAGCCGCCATCGCCCCCGCCGGACGGGGCGCCGCTATCGGCGAGCCGGGCGACGCGTTGGCGCAGCGCGGCGAGAGAGGAAGACGACTCGCGCATAATGTTCCTGATTTGTTCTATTAGCGCGCGAGCGGATGGGGTTGTCAAGCGGAGTCGGGATTCGCTTCTGGATTGCGCTCTAAGGCGCCGCGGACCCCACGCTGCTGTCGCCGCCGAGCGCGCGGAACAGGGCGATGCGGGTCTGGACGAGCAGCAGGCCCGTCGCGATTTCGCTGCGCCGCGCGGCATAGAGGCTGCGCTGCGCGTCGAGGCTGGCGAGGAAACTGTCGACCCCGCCCTTGTAGCGCGCATCGCTGAGTCTCGCCGTATCGGCCGCGGCTTCGGTGTTGGCGGCGGCGGCGCGGACGCGCTCGGCGATTGTGCCCTGCACCGCGAGGGCGTCGGCGACTTCGCGAAAGGCGGTCTGGATCGCGCCTTCATAGCTGGCAAGCGCGGCATCGCGCTGCGCCTCGCTCACCGCCACCCCGGCGCGGCGGCCACCGAAATCGAAGATCGAGGCGCTGGCATCGCCGCCCGCCGACCAGGCGAAGGAGCCCTTGTCGAACAGGCTCGACAGCGCGTCGCTGGCAAAGCCCAGCAGGCCGGTCAGCGAAATCGTCGGGAACAGCCGCGCGCGCGCGACGCCGATATCGGCGTTGGCGGCGCGCAGCAGATATTCGGCCTGGATCACGTCGGGCCGCCGCAACAGGATTTCCGACCGCATCCCGGCCGGGGGCGCCGCAACCGCAGGCGTCACCTCGGCCAGGCTGGCGGGGAACAGCGCCGGATCGACATCGCCGCCGACGAGCAGGCGGATCAGATTTTCGTCCTGCGCGATCGCAGTCTGCTGCTGCGCGATCGCGTCCTCGGCGGTCGCCAATATCTGTTCGGCTTGCCTGAGGTCGGTGCGGGGCGCGACGCCGCCGTCGAGCCGCGCCTTCGTCAGCCGGACATTTTCGCGCGCATTGGTCGCGGTTTCCTGCGCAATGGCGAGCAGGTCGCGGTCGGCGCCATAGGCGGCCCAGGCATTGGCAAGATCGGCAATCAGGCTCAGCCGCACGGTGCGCGACGCGGCCTCGGTCGCCAGCGCGCGGTCGCGGTCGGCGGCATTCGCGTTGGCGAGGCGCCCGAACAGGTCGAGTTCGAAGGCGGTGACCCCGCCTTGCAGCGCGAAACTGCTGCCCGCGCCGCCCGTGCCGCCGGTGCCGCCACGGTCGGCATAGTCGCCGCTCGCGCTGACGCCGATCGCCGGGAATTGCGCCGCCCGGCTGACCCGCACCTGCGCGCGCGCCGCCGCCAGATTGGCATAGGCGGTGCGCAGGTCGCGATTGTTCGCGAGCGCCTGTTCGACGAGCGACTGGAGCCGCGCGTCGGTGAACAGCTGTTTGTAGGACAGGATCGGCAGCGCTGCCTCGCTCTCGATCAGATAGGCGTCGCCGACCGGCCAGCCTTGCGGCACCGGGGGCGGCGGTAACGCCGTCTTCGGCGCAAGCGAACAGCCCGCGAGCATCAGCGGCGCTGCGATCATCAGGAAGGGCGCGCGTTTCATGCCGTCACCTCCGCGCCGCCGTCCTTTTTGCCGAAGCGCCGGCGCAGCGCGGCGAGCCCGTCGCGCACGCCGCGGCGCACGAGCACGAAGAAGAGCGGGATGAAGAAAATGGCGAGCAGCGCGGCAGTCAGCATGCCGCCGATCACCGACGTACCGATCGCAACGCGGCTGTTGGCCCCCGCACCGGTTGCGATGGCGAGGGGCAGGACGCCGAAGATGAAGGCAAAGCTGGTCATCAGGATCGGACGCAAACGGATGCGCGCCGCCTCGACCGCTGCCTCGATAACGCGGCGGCCCTTGCGTTCCTCCTGTTCGGCGAACTCGATCATCAGGATCGCATTCTTCGCCGCCAGTCCCATCGTCGTCAGCAACCCGATCTGCAGATAGACGTCGTTTTCCAGCCCGCGCAGCGTCACCGCGAAAACCGCGCCGACCAGCCCCAGCGGAATGATGAGCAGCACCGCAAGCGGGATCGACCAGCTTTCGTAAAGCGCGGCAAGGCAGAGGAAGACGACGAGCAGCGACAGGCCATAGAGCAGGGGCGCCTGCCCCGACGACAGGCGTTCCTGATAGGAAGCGCCCGCCCAGGCGACGCTGGTGCCGGGAATTTCGGCCGCCATCCGCTCCATCTCGTCCATCGCCTCGCCCGAACTGACGCCGGCGGCGGCCTGCCCCGAAATTTCGAACGCCGGGACGCCCTGAAAGCGCGACGTGCTTGCCGGGGTGGTCGACCAGCCGATGCTGGAAAAGGCGGAAAAGGGCGACATCTCGCCATCGGACGAGCGGACATACCATTGCCCGATGTCGTCGGGCTTGGCGCGATAGGCGGCGTCGCCCTGGACATAGACGCGCTTGACGCGGCCCTTGTCGATGAAGTCGTTGACGTAGCGGCCGCCCCAGGCGGTCGCCAGCGTGTTGTTCACGTCGCCGTTGCTGAGGCCATAGGCGGTCAGCCGCTGCGTATCGATATCGACCTTCAACGTCGCAACATCGGGAAGGTCGCTGAGCCGCACCGAGGTAAGCTTGGGATTGGCATTGGCCATGTCGAGCAGCCGGTCGCGCGCCGCGACGAATTGGGCGCGGCTCATCCCGCTGCGGTTCTGGAACTCCATCGTAAAGCCCGACGAATCGCCAAGACCGCGCACCGCGCCGGGAACGAGGGCGAAAACCTGCGCGTCGCGCAGGCCCGACAGCGCCTTGCGCGTCCGGTCGGCGATCGCGTCGGCAGTGTTCTCCTTGCCGGGCCGGTCGTCCCAGTGGACGAGGTTCAAAAAGCCCTGGCCGGTATTCTGGCCGGTCGCACCGCCCCCGCCGCCGCCCGCGACGAGGAAGAGCGCGCCGACATTGGCCTTTTCCTGGCTCAGCAGATATTTTTCGACGCTGTCGCGCACGGCGAGCGTGCGTTCCTGCGTCGCGCCGGCGGGCAAGCGGAACTGCACCGAAACGCGGCCCTGATCCTCATTGGGCAGAAAGCCGGTCGGCAGGCGCACGAACATCAGCACCAGCAGCACCAGAATGATGGCGTAGATACCAAGGAACAGCCATTTGCGGTCGACGACGCGGGTCACGCTGCCGACATAGCCGCGGACCGTGCGTTCGAACCGCGTGTTGAAGCCGTCGCGGGCGCGGATCATCGCGGCGTGCAGGCGCGGGAAACGGTGCGGCCGATCCTCGTCCCCGCCATGGCTGCGCGGTTTGAGCAGGGTCGAGGTCAGCGCCGGGCTGAGGATCAGCGCGACGAGCACCGACAGCGCCATCGCCGACACGATGGTGATCGAGAACTGGCGATAGATGACGCCCGTCGATCCGCCGAAAAAGGCCATCGGCAGAAACACCGCCGACAGCACCATCGCGATCGCGATCAGTGCGACCTGCAATTCCTTCATCGACTGGATCGTCGCCTCGCGCGCCGACATGCCGGGATTCTCTTCCATCAGCCGCTCGACATTCTCGACCACCACGATCGCGTCGTCGACGAGCAGGCCGATCGCGAGCGTCAGGCCGAACAGGGTCAGCGTGTTGATCGTGAAACCGGCGATATAGAAGACGCCGAAGGTGCCAAGCAGCACGACCGGCACCGCGATCGCCGGGATCAGCACCGCGCGCCAGCTTTGCAGGAAGACGAACATCACCAGCACGACAAGCAGGATCGCCTCGAACAGCGATTTCTGCACTTCGCTCACCGACAGCTTGATGAAGGCGGTGGCGTCGTTGGCATAGGCATAGGTCAGGCCGTCGGGAAAATCCTGCGCCAGTTCGGCAACGCGCGTCTTGACCCGGTCGGCGGTTTCCAGCGCGTCGGAGCCGGGCGACAGCGAGATCGAGATGCCCGCACCCGGATGGCCGTTGATGCGCACGATGGTGCCGTAATTTTCGGCGCCGACCTCGACCCGCGCGACGTCTCTGATCCTTACAGTCGACCCGTCGGGCAGCGTCTTGAGCACGATATTCTCGAACTCTTCGGGCGTCTGCAACCGCGACTGCGCGGTTACGGTCGCATTCAGCATCTGCCCCTCGGGCGCCGGGGTGCCGCCGACTTCGCCCGCCGCGACCTCGCTGTTCTGCGCGGTGATCGCGGTGACGACGTCCCCGGGCATCAGCGACACCGCGGCGAGCCGCTGCGGGTTCAGCCAGATGCGCATCGCATGCGGCGAGCCATAGACATTGACGTCGCCGACGCCTTCGACGCGCGACAGCGGATCCTGCACGTTCGACGACAGATAGTCGGACACATCCTGGTTCGATCGCGTGTCGGTGGTGTCATAGACGCCGACAAGCAGCAGCGAATCCGAATTGGACTTGGTGACGCGCACGCCCTGGCTCTGCACCTGTTGCGGCAGGCGCGAGATGGCGGAGGCGATCTTGTTCTGCACCTGCACCTGCGCGATGTCGGGATCGGTGCCCTTGGCGAAGATGGCGGTAATCGTCGCCTGCCCGCGCGAACTTGACTGCGAGCCGAAATAGAGCAGGCCGTCGATGCCAGTGAGCTGTTGCTCGAGCACCTGCGTGACGCTGTTCTCGATCGTCTCGGCGGAGGCGCCGGGATAGCTGGCGCGGATATTGACCTGCGTCGGCGCGATATCGGGATATTGTTCGATCGGCAGCGAAAACAGCGCGCCGAGCCCGCCGAGCATGACGACGATCGCCAGCACCCAGGCGAAGATCGGCCGATCGATGAAAATGCGCGACATGGGGCGTTATTGTCCTTTCGTCGCGGCGCTCTTGTCGGCGCTCTTCCCCGCGGGCGCCCCCACCCGCTGCGGACTGGTCGCGGGCACCGGCTTGATCGCCGATCCCTGCTTCAGATTGCCGACCCCCTGCGTGATGACCCGGTCGCCCGGCTTCAGCCCGCCGGTGACGACCCAGTTCGCGCCGACCGTGCGGTCTGCCTCGACCTTGCGCCGTTCGGCCTTATTGTCCTTGCCGACCAGATAGACGAAGGCCGATCCGTCGAAATCGCGCTGCACCGCGGCCTGCGGCACCAGCATCGCCGCGGGGTTTACCGCCTGATCGAACAGCGCGGTCACGAACATGCCGGGCATCAGCAGGCCCGAAGGGTTGGGGAAGCGCGCGCGCAGCGTCACCGTTCCCGTCGCTTCGTTCACCGTCACTTCGGAAAACTGGACGGTGCCGGGCAAGCCGTAATCGCTGCCGTCCTCCAGCTTCAGCCGGACGCTCGTGCTGCCTGCGGTCACGCCGCCGCTGGCGAGCGACTGGCGCAGGCGCGTCATGTCGGCGGCCGATTGCTGGATGTCGACATACATGGGATCGGTGCGCTGGATCACCGCGAGCGGCGTCGCCTGGCTGGCGCTGACGAGCGCGCCGGGAGTGACGAGCGAGCGGCCGATATGGCCGCCGATCGGCGCGGTGATCGTCGAATAGCGCAGGTTGATCCGGGCGGTTTCGAGCGATGCGGCGCTCTGCGCGACGGCGGCGCGCGCGACGCGCGCCTGCGCCAGTGCGTCGGTGTAATCCTGTTCGGCCACCGCCTGCATCTTGGCGAGCGGTTCGAAGCGCTTGGCCTTTTCTTCCGCCGCCTGCGCACTCGCGCGCGCGCTCGCCAGATTGGCCGCCGCCTGATCGACCGCCGCCTTGTAAAGGCTCGCGTCGATCTGGAACAGCGGCTGGCCGGCGCGAACCGTCCCCCCCTCGGTAAACAGGCGCTGGCGGACGATGCCGTTTACCTGCGGCCGGACTTCGCTCGTTTCGAAGGCAACGGTGCGGCCGCCGAGCGCGGTGGTGATCGGCACAGCCTGCTCGCGCACCACGACAAAGCCGACCTGCGCGGCGCGGTTGCCGGCCTTGTCGTCCTTGCCCGAACAGGCGCCGAGCGAAAGCGTCATCGCGCACAGCGCTCCGGCAAGGAGCAGCGGCTTCTTGTGCAGCATAGTCTGTTGTCTCGTGTCGAAACCGCCGGGGTAGGCGGGGGGAAGGGCGCCTATTCAACCTATTGCGCCGCACCATGCAAGCCCCGTGGCGGCTTTGCGACAAATTACGACAATTTTCCTGGTTCGGGGACGAACAGCGTGCGTGCGGCCTGCACTTCGGCGTCGAGCCAGTCGATGAAGGCGCGGATCCGCGGCTGCGGTGCGATGTCGCGGTGCAGCGCCAGCCAGAAGGCGCGCGCGATCGTCTGGTCGCGGCGGACGCGGACGAGCGCGGGGTCGCCCGCGGCAAGGAAGCAGGGCAGGACGCCGACCCCGGCACCGCCCGCGATCATCCGCCGCTGCGCGAGGATCGAAGAGGATCGGATGCCGGCGCGCAGCCCCGGTTCGATCTCGCCCAGATAGTCGAGTTCGGGGGCATAAAGGATGTCGGGGACATAGCCGACGACGGGAATACCGGTACGCGACAGCGGCGCCGCTTCGACCGCCCGATGCCAGTCGCGGCGGTCGGCGGCAACGTAGAGGCCGAGGCTATAGTCCGCGAGCTTGCGCGTGATCAGCGGGCCCTTGCGGGGCCGCGCGAGCAGCACCGCCATATCGGCCTCGCGGCGCGAGGGGTTGAGGAAACCCGACGAAGCGACAAGGTCGATCTCGAGCTCGGGGTGCGCCGCGACGAAGGCGGCGAGGCGCGGCGCGATGAAGCTGCCCCCAAAACCTTCCGAGACGCTGATCCGCAATTGCCCCGACAGCGCCGCGCCGCCCTCGCCTGCCGAATGGATGCGCGCGGCCGCTGCCGCCATCGCTTCGGCGTGCGGGACGAGCGCCCGGCCGGCCGCGGTCAGAACGAAACCCGTCGGCGCACGTTCGAACAGTGTCTGCTGCAAGGCGCTTTCCAGTGCGCTGATGCGGCGGCTGACCGTCGTGGCGTCGACGTGGAGCGCCTGGCCGGCCCGCGCCAGCGTGCCATGACGCGCGACCATCAGGAAATATTGCAGGCTGTCCCAATCCATATGCTGCAAATATGCAGGACAAGGCTGCAAGTCTATCCCTTGCAATCGCGCTTGTTTTGGTTTGTGGCTGCGACACGTCAGAAACGGGAGACTCGACCCTCATGCGACAGATCGATCATCACATCGTCGGCGGTGCCGGCGGCAATGCAGGACGGCTCGGCGACGTGCTCGATCCGAACAATGGCGGCGTTCAGGCGCAGGTGGCGCTTGGCGACAAGGCGCTCCTCGATCGCGCGGTCGCGGCGGCCAAGGCGGCGCAGCCGGCCTGGGCCGCGGTGAATCCCCAGCGCCGCGCGCGGGTGATGTTCGAATATAAGCGGCTGGTCGAGGCCAATATGGACGAGCTTGCCCAGATGCTCTCGGCCGAACATGGCAAGGTGATCGCCGATGCCAAGGGCGACATCCAGCGCGGGCTGGAGGTCGTCGAATTCTGTTGCGGCATCCCGCATGTGCTGAAGGGCGAATATACGCAGGGCGCCGGCCCCGGCATCGACGTCTATTCGATGCGCCAGCCGCTCGGCATCGGCGTCGGCATCACGCCGTTCAACTTTCCCGCGATGATTCCGCTGTGGATGGGCGCGGTCGCCACCGCGGTCGGCAACGCCTTCATCCTGAAGCCCAGCGAACGCGACCCGTCGGTTCCCGTCCGCTTGGCCGAGCTGTTCCTCGAAGCCGGGATGCCCGAGGGGATTTTCCAGGTCGTCCACGGTGACAAGGAAATGGTCGATGCCATCCTCGATCACCCCGACATCGCCGCGGTCAGCTTCGTCGGCTCGTCGGACATCGCCCATTATGTCTATGAACGCGGCGTGCGCGCGGGCAAGCGGGTGCAGGCGATGGGCGGCGCGAAGAATCACGGTATCGTCATGCCCGACGCCGATCTCGACCAGGTGGTGAGCGACCTGACCGGCGCCGCCTTCGGCTCGGCGGGCGAACGCTGTATGGCGCTGCCCGTCGTCGTGCCGGTGGGCGAGGATACGGCGCAGCGGCTGCGCGACAAGCTGGTCCCCGCGATCGAGGCGCTGCGCGTCGGCGTATCGACCGATCCCGATGCGCATTACGGCCCCGTGGTGACACAGGCGCACAAGGAAAAGGTCGAAGGCTGGATCGCGAAATGCGCCGAAGAGGGCGCCGAGCTCGTCGTCGACGGGCGCGGCTTCAGCCTGCAGGGGCATGAAAAGGGCTTCTTCGTCGGCCCGACGCTGTTCGACCATGTCACCCCCGACATGGAAAGCTACAAGGAAGAAATCTTCGGCCCGGTGCTGCAGATCGTCCGCGCGCCCGATTTCGAAACCGCGCTCGAACTGCCGTCGAAGCATCAGTACGGCAACGGCGTCGCCATCTTCACGCGCAACGGCCACGCCGCGCGCGAATTTGCCGCGCGCGTCAATGTCGGCATGGTCGGCATCAACGTGCCGATTCCGGTGCCCGTCGCCTATCACACCTTCGGCGGCTGGAAGCGCTCGGCGTTCGGCGATACCAACCAGCACGGCATGGAGGGGGTCAAATTCTGGACCAAGGTCAAGACCGTGACCGCGCGCTGGCCCGATGGGTCGCCTGACGGCGGCAACGCCTTCGTCATCCCGACCATGGGCTGACGGCGCGCGGGCGATGAAACCGGTCCCCGTCATCGGGCATTTCCTGTGGGGGCGCCAGCCGGTCGCTGGCGCCGTGCAGGAGATCGAATGATGACGCGCTGGCTGTTTTCCGCTCCCTTGTTGCTGCTTGCCGGGTGCAGCGGCGGCAGCGATGACACTGATAACAAGGCGCCCACCGCCCAGGAACAGGCGGCCGATACGCCGGCCGGGCCTTCGCAAAACGCGCCCGCCCAACCGGCGCCCGCCCCGGGCGGCGCCAGCGATGCCGACCTCACCTATGTTGCCGATCCGTCGGTGGCCCCGCCCAAGGCACCCGAAGCGGGAGTCGGTATCGGCGGGCAGGCGATTCCGGTTGCCATCCGCGGTCGCTGGGCGCTGAAGGCGGAGGATTGCGGCGCGCGTCCCGGCACCGACCTGACCGCGCTGGTGATCGACGCAAAGACGCTGCGCTTCTTCGAATCGGCGGGCGATCTGGCGCGGGTTCGCGATCGCGACGCGAACCGCATCGTCGCCGATTATAAATTCAGCGGCGAGGGACAGCAGTGGGACCGGCTGATGCTGCTCGGCCTCGCCGACGGTGGCAAGACGCTCGTCCGCCGCGATTATGGCGATGGTGCCGCGCCCGACGCGATGCGCTATACCCGCTGTGCCTGACTTGCGAAGAAAGGGAGATATATGATGGACATCCGTTTTCTGACCCTCGCTGCCGTCCTGCCGCTCGCCGCCTGCGCCGGCACCGGGGACGGTTCTCCCTCCGATGCCGGGCCGCCGCCGCCGGCCGTGATGACGTGCAGCGCCGATGCGGCGCAAAGCTATGTCGGCCAGACCGCGAGCCCCGATCTGGGCGGCGCCATCCTGAAAGCGACCGGCGCGCGCACGCTGCGCTGGGGGCCGCCGCGCAGCGCGATGACGATGGATTATCGGCAGGACCGGGTGAACGTCATGTACGACGACGCCTACAAGATCACGCAGGTTACGTGTGGCTGACGGCTGGCGGCGCAATCACGGCTCGGCGTCGCCCTTTGAGCCCGTGTACGGTTACAGCCGCGCGGTCCGGGTCGGCAATCGCATCGACGTTGCCGGCTGCGCGCCGATCGAGCCCGACGGTTCGTCGACCGTTGGCGACGCCGGAGTGCAAGCGGCGCGCTGCCTGACGATCATCGGCGAAGCGCTCGAAGCCCTGGGCGGCAGCTTCGCCGACGTTGTGCGCACCCGCATGTATATCACCGACGCCGCCGATGCCGATCGCGTCGGACAGGCGCATGGCGCCATATTCGGCGCGATCCGCCCCGCCGCGACGATGCTCGTCATTCCGGCGCTGATCCGCCCCGAATGGAAAGTCGAAATCGAGGCCGAGGCGATCCTCTCAGAATCGTCATGCTGACGAAGGTCAGCATCCATTCGGCGCTTCGTCGGGAGGTGCAAAATGCGCGAGCGGCATCCCTGCGTATATATCATGGCGAGTGGTCGTCACGGCACGATCTACATCGGCGTGACGTCCGATCTGATGGCGCGTGTCCATCAGCATCGCGAAGGTCTCACGGGCGGTTTCACCAGACGCTATGGCGTGAAGCGGCTCGTTTTCCACGAAACGCACGCGAGCATGGATGCGGCCATCACGCGCGAAAAGCAACTCAAGGCGTGGAAGCGTGAATGGAAGATTGCCTTGATCGAAAAGGAAAGCCCCTTTTGGGAGGATTGGGCCGTGAGGCTCGGCTTCCGACCTTTACCATAGTTCGGAATGGATGCTGACTTTCGTCAGCATGACGACAGAGAAGAGATATGACCGACCAGTTCCAGCTTACCGAAGACCAGCGCGCGATCCAGGACATGGCGCGCAAGTTCACCGCCGACGCCATCACGCCCTTTGCGGCCGAATGGGATGAAAAGGCGCATTTCCCCCGCGACGTGATCAAGCAGGCGGCCGAACTTGGCTTCGCGGCGATCTATGTCAGCGAGGAATCGGGCGGTATCGGCCTCGGTCGGCTCGAGGCGGCATTGATCATGGAGGCGATGTCCTACGGCTGCCCGGCGACGAGCGCCTTCATCTCGATCCACAATATGGCGAGCTGGATGATCGACAGCTTCGGCGGCGCTGCGGTGAAGGCGAAATATCTTCCCGACCTCGTCACGATGGACCGCATGGCCAGCTATTGCCTCACCGAACCTGGTTCGGGGTCCGACGCCGCGGCGCTCAAGACCACCGCGACGCTCGACGGCGACCATTATGTCGTCAACGGCACCAAGCAGTTCATTTCGGGCGCCGGCGTCAACGACCTTTATGTGACGATGGTGCGCACCGGCCAGCCGGGACCGAAGGGGATCAGTTGCCTCGTCATCGAAAAGGACATGCCCGGCGTCAGCTTCGGCGCGAAGGAACGCAAGCTCGGCTGGAACGCCTCGCCGACTGCACAGGTGATCTTCGACAATGTGAAGGTGCCGGTCGAAAACCGCGTCGGGGCCGAGGGCGACGGCTTCCGTTTTGCGATGGCGGGGCTCGACGGCGGCCGCCTCAACATCGGCGCCTGCTCGCTCGGCGGCGCGCAGCGCTGCCTCGACGAGGCGATCGCCTATACCAAGGACCGCCAGCAGTTCGGCCAGCCGATTTCGGATTTCCAGAACACCCAGTTCATGCTCGCCGACATGGCGACCGACCTCGAAGCCGCGCGTGCGCTGCTTTATATGGCGGCGGCGAAGGTGACTGCAAACGCCCCCGACAAGTCGCGCTTCTCGGCGATGGCGAAGCGGCTCGCGACCGACAATGGCAGCAAGATCGTCAACGACGCGCTGCAATTGTTCGGCGGTTACGGCTATCTGAAGGATTATCCGATAGAGCGTTTCTGGCGCGACCTGCGCGTCCATTCGATCCTCGAAGGGACGAACCAGGTGATGCGAATGATCGTGGGAAGGGATTTGCTACGCCAATGATGAATACGATGCTTCGAGACGCCGCTTCGACAGGCTCAGCGGCTCCTCAGCACAAACGGGTTTCCTTTGCCGCCGTTCGTCCTGAGGAGGGACTGAGCCTGGCGAAGGCCCGTCTCGAAGGACCTCTTGTATGACCGACGACATCCTCATCTCGATCGACGGCCATGCCGGCCGCCTGTCGCTCAATCGTCCGAAGGCGATCCACGCGCTCAACCTGCCGATGTGCCGGGCGATGATCGACGCGCTGCTCGAATGGCGCGATGACGAGGCCGTCGAGGCAGTGATCATCGACCATAGCGAGGGCCGCGGCTTTTGCGCCGGCGGCGACATTCGCATGCTCGCGGAAAGCGGCGCGCAGGACGGAACGGAGGCGCGGCAGTTCTTCCACACCGAATATCGCCTGAACCATCTGCTCTTCACCTATGCGAAGCCCGTCGTCGCCTTCATGGACGGCATCACCATGGGCGGCGGCGTCGGCATTTCGCAGCCGGCGAAATATCGCGTCGCGACCGAACATACGCGCTTCGCGATGCCCGAAACCGGAATCGGCCTGTTCCCCGACGTCGGCGGCGGCTGGTATCTGCCACGGCTGGAAGGGCGCGTCGGCGTCTATCTCGCGCTGACCGGCGCGCGGCTCGACGGGGCCGAATGCCTCGCGCTGGGCCTCGCCACCCACTATCTGCCCTCCGAAAAGCTCGCCGAGGCAAAGGCGCGCATCGCGCAGCACCCCGACCGCATCGGCGGCATATTGGGCGAGCTGTCGGTCACCGCGCCGCCCGCCGCGATCATGCAGCATATCGACCGGATCAACCGCCTGTTCGCCAGCGACAGCTATGAGGAGATTCTTGCCGCGCTCGAAGCCGATGGCGGCGAATGGGCCGAAAAGGAACTGGCGACGCTCCACGGCAAATCGCCGCAGACCTGCAAGGTCGCGCTCCGCCAGCTCAAGGAGGGCGGCGAGATGCACGACTTTGCCGCGCAGATGACGCAGGAATATGCGATCGGCAGCCGGGTGGTGCAGATGCACGATTTCATCGAGGGCGTCCGCGCGCTGATTGTCGACAAGGACAACAGCCCGAAATGGGACCCGCCGACGCCCGAGGCAGTCACCGACGACTGGATCGACGCGATCTTCGCGCCGCTGCCCGAGAATGAGAAATGGACCCCGCTACCATAAACTCGTCACCCCGGACTTGATCCGGGGTCCATTCTGCCTTGGTGGGAGGAATGGATGCCGGATCAAGTCCGGCATGACGAAAATCCGGAGATACCGAATGACCTACGAATCCCTCCTCGTCGAACAGCGCGGCGCCGTCACGCTCGTCACGCTCAACCGCCCGCAGGCGCTCAATGCCCTGAACTCCGATGTGCTTGACGACCTGATCGCTGCCTTCGCGGCGTTCGAGGCCGATGACAGCCAGCGCTGCGCCGTCCTCACCGGATCGGGCGACAAGGCGTTTGCCGCGGGTGCCGACATCAAGGAAATGGCCGACAAGCCCGCCGCCGATTTCTATCTCGAGGATTTCTTCTCGAAATGGACGAGCGACTTCGTGAAGAAGGTCAGGAAGCCGTGGATTGCTGCGGTCAACGGCTTTGCCTTGGGCGGCGGCTGCGAACTGGCGATGATGGCCGACTTCATCATCGCCAGCGAAAAGGCGAAATTCGGCCAGCCCGAAATCAAGCTCGGCGTCGCCCCCGGCATGGGCGGGTCGCAGCGGCTGACCCGCGCGGTCGGCAAGGCGAAGGCGATGGAAATGTGCCTCACCGGCCGGATGATGGATGCCGCCGAAGCCGAGCGTTCGGGCCTCGTCGCGCGGGTAGTCGCGCATGAAATGCTGGTCGACGAAGCGGTGAAGACCGCGAGCCTGATCGCAGGCATGCCGCCGATGGCCGCGATGGTGAACAAGGACATGGTCAACGCGGCGTTCGAAACGACGCTCGACCAGGGCCTTCTCTACGAACGCCGCCTGTTCCAGATCCTCGCCGCGACCGAGGACAAGGCCGAAGGCATGGCCGCCTTCATCGAAAAGCGCGAAGGCGTGTGGAAGGGGCGGTGATCGTCTCGAACATGGTCCATCTTTTGAGTGAAAAGCTGTGTGCCCCCGCGAAGGCGGGGGCCCATCATCGGACGGCGCAATTTCAAACTGCCGGATGATGGATCCCCGCCTTCGCGGGGACACACAAGCCTTTGAGGTTTGTGGAGAGAGTTATGAAAATCGCCTTTATCGGACTCGGCAATATGGGCGGCGGGATGGCCGCGAACCTTGCGAAGGCGGGCCACGACGTCCGCGCCTTCGACCTCAGCGAAGAGGCGCTGACGCGGGCGGTGGAAGCGGGTTGCACCCGCGCCGCATCGGCGGCCGAGGCGGTGACCGGCGCCGAGGCCGTCGTCACCATGCTCCCCGCGGGCAAGCATGTCGCGAGCGTTTATGAAGCCGACGTCTTCCCCAACGCCGCGCCCGGCACTCTGCTGCTCGATTGCTCGACCATCGACGTCGCGACCGCGCGCGCGAATATCGAGGCGGCGACGGAAAAAGGCCTCGTCGCGGTCGATGCGCCGGTTTCGGGCGGTATCGCCGCCGCCAATGCGGGCACGCTGACCTTCATGGTCGGCGGTACCGACGAAGGTTTCGCGCGCGCCGAGCCAATCCTCGCAAAGATGGGCAAGGCGGTGATCCACGCCGGCGACGCGGGTGCGGGGCAGGGCGCGAAGATCTGCAACAATATGCTGCTCGGCGCGTCGATGATCGCGACGTGCGAAACGCTCGCGCTCGCGCAGAAGCTCGGGCTCGATCCGCAGAAATTCTTCGACATCGCGAGCATATCGTCGGGGCAATGCTGGTCGCTCACCAGCTACGCGCCGCTCCCGGGCGTCGGGCCGACGACGCCCGCCGACAATGATTACAAGGGCGGGTTCGCCGCGGCCCTGATGCTCAAGGATCTCCGCCTCGCGATGGAAGCGGCAGCGAGCGTCGAGGCTGAGGTCCCGATGGGGTCGAAGGCCCGCGAACTCTATGAAGCGTTCGTCGCCGCCGATGAAGGCGGACATGATTTTTCCGCGATCATCAAGACATTGCAGGATTGAGCCGCAACGCCGCCCGTGACGGTTTTGGGGTAGTTGGTCGCCGTTGCCGCTAACCGCTCGTGTTCCCCGGCGAAAGCCGGGGCCCAGAGCGTCAAAAAGCCGCCGTCGGTGCCGTGAAGCCCTAGGCCCCGGCTTTCGCCGGGGTACACCACGTCGAAGCGGGACTTTCATACCTTCGTCATACCGGATCAAGTCCGGGATGATGATGAGGATCGAACGTCCGCAATCGGTCATAACCGGACCCACTGCGGCCCGGCACCATTTCAATAAAAATCCGCCGTCTCGCCGCCATCGAGCCGCTTGGTGCGATGCACCTGCGTGGGCGCCTTGCTGTCGCCGGCGCGCACTTCCAGCCGGCCATTCACCCCCCGCACCTCGGCGGGTGCCACTATGCGCGCGCGGGCGATGCCCACGGCGCTTGCCTGCGGCGGCGGGGCTTGCGCCGCCGTCGGTGCGCCCGCGGCGACGAGCAGGGCGAGGGCGAAGGACATGGCATTCATGCTCTGCCCTAACGGCCGATGCCGCCATGATCTTAACCCTGAATCGCTGCTGTTTTTGCGGGCGGTCGCCGTGATTTTGACAAAAGAAGGGCCGCCTGACCCAAGCGGGGACAGGCGGCCCTTTCTTCGTTTCGTTCTGGCTTAGAAGCCCGCTTTCGCCGCGGCCTTCTCGGCGAGCAGCGGTGCCACGGTAAAGCCGTGCTTTTCCAGCGCCGCGGCGATCTTGTCGGTGCCTTCGAGGCCGGCCCAGAACATCGGACCGCCGCGATAGACCGGCCAGCCATAGCCATAGATCCACACCACATCGATGTCGCTCGCGCGCTGCGCCTTGCCTTCGGCGAGGATCAGGGCGCCTTCGTTGACCATCGGATAGAGCGTGCGTTCGACGATTTCCTGATCGCTGATCTCGCGCTTCTGAATGCCCGCCTTCTGGCGGAACTCCTCGATGATCTCGGCAACGCGCGGGCTTTCCGACGGATTGCGCTTGTCGTCATAGTCATAGAAGCCCGCCTGCTTTTTCTGGCCCCAGCGGCCTTCGGCGCACAGCGCGTCGCGGATGCTTTCGATGCGGTTCGGGTCGCGGTGCCAGCCGATGTCGACGCCGGCAAGGTCGCTCATCTGGAACGGCCCCATCGGCATGCCGAAATCGACATGCACCTTGTCGACCTGCGCCGGGGTCGCGCCTTCGAGCAGCAGCTTCTGCGCCTCGATCTGGCGCGGTGCGAGCATGCGGTTGCCGATGAAGCCGTGGCAGACGCCGGCGACGACGGCGACCTTGCCGATCTTCTTGCCGATCGCCATCGCGGTGGCCAGCACGTCGGGCGCGGTCTTGTCGCCGCGCACCACTTCGAGCAGCTTCATCACATTGGCGGGCGAAAAGAAGTGCATGCCGAGCACGTCGCCGGGTCGGCTCGTCGACGCCGCAATCTCGTTGACGTCGAGGTAGCTGGTGTTCGACGCCAGAATGGCGCCGGGCTTTGCGATCTTGTCGAGCTTGCCGAAGATGTCTTTCTTGACGTCCATATTCTCGTAGACCGCCTCGATGATGAGGTCGCAGTCGGCGAGCGCGTCCAGTTCGAGCGCGGGGGTGATGAGCCCCATCATCTGATCGACCTGTTCGGGCTTGAAGCGGCCCTTCGCGGCGCTGGCGTCATAATTCTTGCGCACCACGCCCAGACCGCGGTCGAGTGCTTCCTGCTGCATCTCGACGATGGTGCAGGGAAAGCCCTTTTGCAGGAAATTCATCATGATGCCGCCGCCCATCGTGCCGGCACCGATGATGCCGACCTTCTTGATGTCGCGCAGCTGCGTGTCCTTGGGCAGGCCGTCGATCTTTGCCGCCTGGCGTTCGGCGAAAAAGATGTGGCGCTGCGCCGCCGACTGGCTGCCCATCATCAGCTTCATGAATTCCTGGCGCTCGAAGGCGAGCCCTTCGTCGAAGGGCAGGCGCGTCGCCGCCTCGACGCAGGCGAGGTTTGCATAAGGCGCCTCGAACCCGCGCCAGCGCTTCGCGTTCGCGGTCTTCAGCTTTTCGATGACGCCGACGTCGCCGAACACGGCGCGCTCGCGCGTCGGACGCGGGCCGTCGGCGATCTTGGCGCGGGCAAAGGCGATCGCGTCGGCGGCAAGGCTGTCCTCACCCGCCAGTTCGTCGACAAGGCCCATCTCCTTCGCGCGTGGCGCGGGGACGGGGTCGCCGAGCGAGGTCATCGTCGCGGCGGCTTCGACCCCGACGACGCGCGGCAGGCGCTGCGTGCCGCCCGCGCCGGGCAGCAGGCCCAGCTTCACCTCGGGCACGCCGAGCTTCGCCGACGGGACCGCGACGCGATAATGACAGACGAGCGCGGTTTCGAGGCCGCCGCCGAGCGCCGTGCCGTGGATCGCGGCGACGACCGGCTTGGTCGCGGCTTCGATCATGTTGAGTACGGCGTTGAAATCGGGACCGCGCGGCGGCTTGCCGAATTCGCTGATGTCGGCGCCGGCGATGAAGGTTGCGCCATCGCAGCGCAGCACGATCGCCTTGACGCCGTCATCGGCGAGCGCGGCTTCGAAATTATCCTTCAGCCCCTGGCGGACATGCCACGACAGGGCGTTGACCGGGGGGTTGTTGACGATGACGACGGCGACCTCGCCATCCTTCTGCATCGTGACGGAAACGGGGGTTTCTTCGGACATGGGAAAGCTCCTCTCAATCTAAAGCCTGTCAGCAAAGCCTTGTGCCCCTGCGAAGGCGGGGGTCCATCACCGGACGGCACGATCTGGCACCGTCAGGAGATGTGTCCCCGCCTTCGCGGGGACACAGGCATTTTCATTCGAACATATACATCATTTCAGTCGTCGATCGCGGCGTGGACGAGCGTCTTGACCTCGCGCCGCACGGGATAGGTGGACGAGGGCATGAGCTGGGTCATGAACACCATGCAGATTTCTTCGATCGGATCGACGAAGAAGCCGGTCGAAAACATGCCGCCCCAATAGAAATCGCCCGCCGAACCGGGAATGCCCGCCGCCGCCGGGTCGAGCGTGACCGCGAAGCCGAGCCCGAAGCCGACCCCGGCATTTTCGTCCTCGGAAAAGATGCCGACGCTATGCTGCGTCAGGTCTCCGCCGCCGACGAGGTGGTTCGCGGTCATCAGGGCGAGCGTCTTGCGGCTGATGATCCGCGTGCCGTCCAGCTTGCCGCCGCCGAGCAGCATCAGGCAGAAACGGTGATAGTCGGCGAGCGTCGAGACGAGCCCGCCGCCGCCCGAATGAAAGCTGCGGTCCTTTGCCCAGCGGCTACGGTCGCCGCTGTCGAAGCCCTTCATCTTGTCCTTCGGGTCGAAGGCGTAGCAGTCGGTCAGCCGATGCTGTTTGTCCGCAGGCACCTTGAACCCGGTATCGACCATGCCGAGGGGGCCGAAGATGCGCTCTTGCAGCACTTGGGCAAAGGGCTTGCCCTCGATTCGCTCGATCACTGCGCCTAGGACGTCGGTCGCCATCGAATAATTCCAGTGCGCGCCGGGATCGAACTGCAGCGGAATTTTCGCGAGCCCCGCGATGAAGCTGTCCATCGTATAATCGGCATCGAAATCATCGATCTTGGTCTTGCGATAGGCGGCGTCGACGGGGGTGCGCTCCTGAAAGCTGTAGGTGAGGCCGGCGGTATGGCGCAGCAGGTCGACCATCAGGATCGGGCGCACCGGCGGCCGGGTCAGGAAGGGCACATTGCCGCCGCCCGCAACGAAGACGCCGGTGTCCTTGAACTCGGGGCAAAATTTGACCAGCGGGTCGGACAGCGCGACCTTGCCCTCCTCGACCAGCATCATGAAGGCGGTGCTGGTGATCGGCTTGGTCATGCTGGCGATGCGGAAGATCGCATCCTCTTTCAGCGCCTCGCCCGGACGCGCTTCGCCGATGCACGACAGATGCGCGATCTCGCCGCGCCGGGACACCAGCGTCGCCGCATGCGGCAGGCGGCCGGCGCCGACATATTTGGCGTCGAGAAAGGCGGGAACGCGGTCCAGTCGCGCGGTATCGAATCCGTGGGTCATGAGATTAATTCCAAACTGAACAAGCTGTGTGCGCCCGCGAAGGCGGGTGCCCATCACCGGATGGTGCAAGTTCGAACCGACCAGAGATGGGTCCCCGCCTTCGCGGGGACACACGGCCTATACCGGAGTCTGTCATTTACGAGCCACCTTCAATGCGATGTCTGGCCGAGAAGTTGGCGCGTCACCGGGTGCGAGCTGGTGAGGCCCCCGTCAACCGCAATCGCCTGTCCGTTGACGTAGCTTGCCTGGTCGCTGAGCAGGAAGAGCGCGACATTGGCGAGCTCCTCGGGCTGGCCAGCGCGCTTCAGCGGGTTGAGCTGGCCGATCTTGTGGGTGACGCCCTTCTCCTTTGCATAGTCGAAGGTCGGTTTGGTCATCCCGGTTTCGGTGAGGCCGGGGCAGATCGCGTTGACGCGCACATTGGCCGACGTCATCTGCTGCGCCGCGGTCTTGGCGAGGTTGATAACCCCCGCCTTCGACGCCGAATAGGCGGCCGGGCCGGCGCCCGAATTGATCCCCGCGACACTGGCGGTCAGCAGGATCGCGCCGCCGCGGCCCTGATCGACCATCGCCTTGCCCGCATGCTTCACCATCAGCGCCGGGCCGATCAGATTGACGCGCAGCGTTTCGGCCCAGGCCTCGGGCGAGATGTCGAAGATGCCGCCCATGTCGCCGATGATCCCGGCGTTGGCGAAGGCGATGTCGACCCCGCCGTAATTTTCCTGTGCGGTCGCGACCAGCCGTGCAACATCAGCCTCGACCCCGGCATCGATTTCCAGCGCGACGGCAGTGCCGCCCGCGTCCTTTACCGCCTGCGCCGTGTCCTGCACCGCCGCGCTCTTGTCGCCGATGACGAGTTTCGCGCCTTCGGCGGCGAAGCGCAGCGCGCTTGCCCGGCCGATGCCGCTGCCTGCGCCGGTAATGATCGCGATCTTGCCGTCCAATGCGCCCATCATGCGCCTCCCGATATCGTGGCTCCGCCATCGCAGACGATGGTCTGGCCGGTTGTGAATGCCCCCGCCTTGCTGGCAAGAAAGACCGCCGCGCCGGCGATCTCGTGCGGTTCGCCGATGCGCTTCAGCGTCGACGCCGCGGTGGAACGCCGAAGATTTTCTTCATTTTCCCACAGCGCGCGCGCCATGTCGGTGCGGATCAGGCCGGGCGCGATGCAATTGACGCGGACGCCCTTGGGGCCGAATTCGACCGAGAAATTGCGCGCCACCTGCATGTCCGCCGCCTTGGAAATCCCGTAGGCCCCGATGATCGGCGATCCCTTGAGCCCGCCGATCGAACTGATGATCGTGATCGATCCTTCGCCGCGTTCCAGCATTTCGGGGGCGACCATCGAAATCAGCCAGTGATTGGACAGGATATTATTGTCCATGATCTTGCGGAACTGGTCGTCGCTGATTCCAAGGCCGGGACCATAATAGGGGTTCGACGCCGCGTTGCAGACGAGCGCGGTGATCTTGCCGAAGGCGGCGCGTGTCGCGTCGACGAGATGCTGCAGATCCTCCTTCGACGAGATGTTCGCGGCAACCGCAATCGCGGTCCCTTCGCCAAAGCGCGCGTTGATCGCCGCCGCGGTCTGATCGCACGCATCCTGCTTGCGGCTCGAGATGACCACCTTGGCGCCCTGTTCGGCCATCGCTTCGGCGGTCGCCTTGCCGATGCCGCGCGACGATCCGGTGATCAGCGCGACCTGCCCGGTCATGTCGAACAGGCTCATGCGCCGGCCTGCTGCGCGAAGTGCCACGCCTTTTGCGCCAGCGGCAGGACGCGTTCGGACATCGCCTTGGCATGGGCGGACGATGCGGTGCCGTCGATGACGCGCTTCTTGATCCCCTGCATGATGCCGGCGAGGCGGAAGAAATTATAGGCGAAATACCAGTTCATGTCGGGAACGCTGTCGCGCCCTGTCGCGGCGCAATAGCGATCGACCACCTCGTCTAGCTCCGGAATGCCGAGCGCCGCGCGGTCGAGGTCCATCACCCCCGAACGGCCGCCGTTTTCGGTCACCCACGCCATTGCGACATAGGTGAAATCGGCGAGCGGATCGCCAAGCGTCGACAACTCCCAGTCGAGCACCGCCAGCACCTGCGGCCGGTCCTTGGCCCAGATCATATTGTCGATCCGATAGTCACCGTGGACAACGCTGGTGCGCGTCTGTTCGGGCAAGGTCGCGGGCAGCCATTCGATCAGCCGTTCCATCTCGTCCATCGTCTCGGTCTCGGAGAGGCGATACTGCTTGGTCCAGCGATCGACCTGGCGGCCGAAATAATTGCCCGGCTTGCCGAAGTCCGAAAGCCCGGCGGCTTCGACATCGACACTGTGCAGTGCGGCGAGCGCGTCGATCATCGCGAAATAGGTCGCGCGGCGGTTGTCGGGGGTCGACCCCGGCATCGATCCATCCCAGATGGTATGGCCGTCGACCATCCCCATCACATAGAACCAGCTGCCGACCACGCTGTCATCGGTACACAGCCCATATTGGCGCGCGACCGGATAGCCCATCTTATGGAGGCCAGCCTGCACTTTATATTCGCGGTCGACGGCGTGCGCCGACGGGAGCAGCGGACCGAAGGGTTTGCGCCGCAGCACATAATTGCCCGACGGCGCCGAAATCTTGTAGGTCGGGTTCGACTGGCCGCCGGCAAATTTGCTCTGCGTCAGCGGGCCTTCGAACCCTTCGACATTGGCTTCCATCCAGGCGGTCAGCTTCGCTTCGTCGAGGACGTCGGCCCCCTCGGGCGCGACGGTGCCGCTGAAGGCCTTTTGCGCGTCGATTGTTTCCGTCATTGGTCGAACACGATCACCGACCGCGCGGCATCGCCCTTTCGCATCTTGTCGAAGCCTTCGTTGACCCGGTCGAGCGGGATCGTCTCGGCAACGATGCTGTCGAGATCGAGCAGGCCGCGCAGGTAGAAATCGACCAGCCGCGGAATGTCGACCGGGAAGCGGTTGCCGCCCATGATCGCGCCCTGCAGCTTCTTGCCCGAAAGCAGGTCCATTGCGCCCAGCCCGACCTTTTCGGACAGCGGCATCATGCCCAGGATCGTCGCGGTGCCGCCGCGGCGCAGCGACGCAACCGCGAGGCTGGCGGAGGCGGGGCGCCCGACCGCTTCGACCGCATGGTCGACGCCGCCCTTGGTCATTTCGACGATCTGTTTGGCGGCATCGTCGGCGAGCGCATCGACGACATCGGTCGCGCCCAGCTTCATCGCCAGTTCGCGCTTTTCCGGAACCGGGTCGGCGGCGATGATGCGTCCGGCGCCTGCGATCTTGGCGGCGTTGATCGTCGCGAGCCCGACGCCGCCGCAACCGACGACCGCGACCGTTTCGCCCGGCGTCACCTTGCACGCGTTGAAGATGGTGCCGGCGCCGGTCGTGACCGCGCAGCCGATCACCGCCGCGCGGTCGAGCGGCATTTCGGGATCGATCGCGACGCACGCATGTTCGTGGACCAGCATCACCTCCGAAAAGGCGCTGAGGTTGAGCATCTGGTTCACCGGCGATCCGTCGGGGCGCGTGATGCGCGGCGCCGATCCGACCGGCCGGCGCGTCTCGCCGCCAAGGCACAGCGACATGCGGCCGGTAACGCAGAACTCGCAATGGCCGCAAAAGGCGCTGAGGCAGGTGACGACCGCGTCGCCCGGCTTCACCGTGCGGACTTCGCTGCCCACCGCCTCGACGATCCCGGCGGCTTCATGGCCGGGGATGGCGGGCAGGGGGTGCGGATAGGCGCCGTCGATGAAATGCAGGTCCGAATGACAAAGCCCGCAGGCGGCGGTGCGGATGCGCACCTCGTGCGGGCCGGGCTTGTCGACGACAACCTCCTCGATGACGAGGGGCTTGCCGGGTTCGATCAGGACGGCGGCTTTGGTCAATGTATCTTCTCCGTTCGGTTCGAGCGACCTCGAGAACCGGTTGTGGCCGTTCGTGTCTCGACTTCGCGCGACACGAACGGACGTAGGACGGTTTAACGCGTAACGCCGATGTCGCCCGACGAGAAACGATCATCCTGCGCGGCGGGCGAATGTTTCGCCAGTTCGATGCGCGCGATGGCGCGGGCGTGGACTTCGTCGGGACCGTCGGCGATGCGCAGCGTGCGCTGGCCGGCGTACATTTTGGCGAGGCCGAAATCTTCGCTGACGCCGCCGCCGCCATGCGCCTGGATCGCATCGTCGATGATCTGCAGCGCCATGTTCGGCGCCTGCACCTTGATCATCGCGATCTCGGCCGCGGCCGACTTGTTGCCGACCTTGTCCATCATGTCGGCGGCCTTCAGGCACAGGAGGCGCGTCATTTCGATGTCGATGCGCGCCCGCGCGATGCGCTGTTCCCAGATGCTGTGCTCGGCCACGGTCTTGCCGAAGGCGACGCGCGACTGGAGCCGCTTGCACATCCGTTCGAGCGCTTCTTCGGCGACGCCGATCGTGCGCATGCAATGGTGGATACGCCCGGGCCCGAGGCGGCCCTGCGCAATCTCGAAGCCGCGGCCTTCGCCGAGCAGCATCGCATCCTCGGCCTTGACGCGAACGTCCTTGAGCTCGATTTCCATATGACCGTGCGGCGCATCGTCATAGCCGAAGACGGGCAGGTGGCGCAGGATGTTGATGCCCGGCGCGTCCATCGGGACCGCCAGCATCGACTGCTGCGCGTGGCGCTTGGCGCCGAAGTCGGTCTTGCCCATGACGATCGCGACCTTGCAGCGCGGATCGCCCGCGCCCGACGACCACCATTTGACGCCGTTGATGACATAGTCGTCGCCGTCGCGTTCGATCCGCGTTTCGATGTTCGTCGCATCGGACGAGGCGACCGCGGGTTCGGTCATCAGGAAGGCCGACCGAATCTCGCCATTCATCAGTGGGGCGAGCCATCTGTCCTTCTGCGCGCGGGTGCCATAGCGGTGGAAGACTTCCATATTGCCCGTGTCGGGCGCCGAGCAGTTGAATACCTCGCTCGCGAAGCCGACGCGGCCCATTTCCTCGGCGCACAGCGCATATTCGAGGTTGGTGAGCCCCGGGCCTTCGAATTCGAACGTCTCGTCGACATGGTGGTGCGCACTGCTGCGCGGCGGCATGAACAGGTTCCAGATGCCAGCGGCCTTCGCCTCGGCCTTCAGATCCTCGACCACCTGGATGACTTTCCAGCGGTCGCCGCTCGCATCCTGCTGTTTGTAGGTCGCAACGGCGGGGCGGATCTTGCGGTCGATGAACTCGCGCACCCGGTCGCGCCAGTGCACCTGCCGGTCGGTGAAGTCGAAATCCATCGCTGCATCCTTTCCCTTTACGTTCACGTAAGCCTTTGGACCGATTCGCCCCCCTTTGCCAAGACCCGCGGCGCAGAAAATTGCCCCGGCATCGCTGCCCGCGCAATCTTCCGTTACGGCCGCGGCCCTTGGCTATCGGCCGCTGCGCCGCCCGTCGAGGCGAGGGCGGCGAGCCGTGCCTCGTGGCTGGCCCGGTCGATCGGATACCGCCGCAGGCCAATGGTCGCCATGACCGAAATCAAAATCATCAATCCGGCGAAAATCCACGCCATTGCCGCGGCAGTGCTGGCTGGCCAGTCCTCGGGCCGCACTTGATCACTCAACCCTGCAAAGGCGACAAGCTGGCCGACGAGAAAGATGCCGAGCGCCTGCCCGAATTTCTGGACCATCAGATAGCCGGCGAAGAAGACACCCTCGATCCGCGTGCCATGATCGACCTCATGCGCTTCGACGATTTCCGCAACCATCGACGAGGTGGAAATGGTTGCCACCACCAACCCGAACAGCGACAGGGTCTGCAACGACAGCAGAAGCATCATGGAAGACCATCCGCCAAGATCGGGCCACCAGCCCAGATTGCGCGCGGCATAGGGCAGGAAGGCGATTGCGCCACTCGCGAGCGCGGCACCGATCGCGCTGTCGCGCTTGCCAAAGCGGCGGTGCGCATGGCCGACCGCCGCGAAAGCGCCGAAGACCGCGATGGCGAGCCCGACAGGATAGAAACGCAGCTGTGCGTCGCTGAGTTGCCAGACATAGAGCATCATATAATTGGTCGACGCGATCGTCGTCGCATAGGCGCCCGTGACGAACAGCGCGCCGGACGCCAGCGCAAGAAACGCCGGGTTGCGAAAGGCAAGCAGGATGTCGGCGAGCATCGAATGGCCGTGCGGCCTGCGCGGCGGAGGCGGCAGCGACAGGATGCGGCGTTGCTGACCGAATGCCGACGCCAGCGTCGTCAGCAAGATCATGGCGGCGCCGAACAGACCGTAGGCGGTATAGCCGGATGTCTCGAGCAAGCCGCTGCGCGCGGGATCGTCGGAGACCAGAAAGACATTATAGGCAAGCGCGACGGCAAGCAGGCCGCCCAGCCAGCCGAACAGAAAGCGATAGCGCATCAGCGCGGTGCGCTCGTCATAATCGCGGGTCAGTTCGGCGACGAGCGAGATCGAGGGAATTTCGCACGCCGACACCAATATGCGCACGGCCACGACATTGAGGAACAGGCCCAACGTCGAATGTTTTGCGATATCGGGCGACACCCACAGCAGCGTCCACACGATCGCCATCGGCAGAGCGGCGCCGTAAAGCCAGGGCAGCCTCCGCCCAAGCCGGGTTCGCGTCGCATCCGACAGCCGGCCGATCATCGGATCGACGATCGCATCGACAAGCATCGCGCCGATCAACACGAGCGACACGACGCGCGGATCGAAACCGAGCACCTGATTGTAATAGATCATGAAGAAGGTGGTGAGCCCCGACTCCTTGATTCCGAGTGTTACGGCACCCACGCCATGCGCCACCTTGATCCGCGTCGGCAGCGCGCCGGGGAGAATATTGGCGCTCATTGCAGCGCGATCGTTTCGGATGCGGAGAGCGCGGCGACGCGGGCTTCATGGTCGGCGCGGTTGATCGGGAAGCGCGCGAATATCCACGTCGACAGGATCGTCGCGACGATCACGATCAGGCTGTAGCTGACGACCAGCCGGTCGACCACTTGCGGCGCAACCTCGCCGGGAACGGCTTTCGCCGGCAGGCCCGACAGGCTGATCAGCAGGCCGGTGAGGCCGATCCCTACGGCGGTGGCGCATTTCTGGACGAACATCCAGCCGGCGGCGAACACGCCTTCGGTGCGGCGTCCGGTTTCGACCTGCGATGCCTCGACGACGTCGGCGAGCATCGACTGCGCTGAGATCATCACCATCACCGCATTGACGTTGGAAACGAGGATGAAGCCCATCAGCAGATTGCTGGAGAAGGCGGAGCCGGTTCCCGGCCAATGGCCCGAAAGGAACAGGCCGAACGGCGCCACCCAGAACATCGTGCTGATGATCCCGCAGACCACCGCGACGCGCTTCTTGCCGAACCGGTGGTGGAGCGGCTGCACAAACACGAAGGACAGCAGGACGCTGACCATCAGCAACCACGGCAGCGCCGCGAAGGCGCCATCGGAAAAGCGCCAGACATAGAGATAAAGGAAGTTCGAGATGGTGAAGGTCATCTGCGTGCTCGAAATCGCGATCAGCGAGGCGCCGAGCAGGATCAGCGCCGCCGGGTGGCGCAGCGATTCCCAAATCTCGGCAAAGGCGCGCCGGGGCGTTCCGGGTTCGGGCTTCGTCGCTGGCAGATGCGCTATGCGCCGATGCTGGCCGAGCGCGGAGATCAAAACCGTCACCGCCATGATGATCGCCCCGCACAGGCCGTATAGCCAGTAGCCCGCAGGATTGAGCTGCCCGAACTTGTGCGTCGCGTCGGGGCGCAGGAAGACGGTGTTGGCGAGGAAGAAGACGAGCAGCCCGCCGCCCCAGGCGAAGAGGAAGCGGAAGCGAACCAGCGCGGTGCGCTCGTCATAATCGCTTGTCAGTTCGGCGACGAGCGATTGCGACGGCACTTCGCAGCACGATACCAGCGTGCGCACCAGTACCGCGACGACCACCAGATAGGCAAAGATATGCGTATGATCGTCGGGCGGCGACCACAGCAGCATCCATGCGAGCCCGAGCGGCAGCGGCGCGAGATAGAGCCACGGATGGCGGCGGCCCCAGCGCGTGTAGGTGCGGTCCGAAAAATAGCCGATGAGCGGATCGACGAAGGCATCGGCGAGCAGCGCGAACATCAGCGCCAGCGAAACAAGGCTCGCATCGAGCCCGACCACCTGGCTGTAGAAGATCAGCAGGAAGGTCGAAAAGCCGTTGTCCTTGACCCCATAGGCAACGCTGCCGAGGCCGTGGAATAATTTGAGCCCGAGCGGCAGGCGCGCCTGCGCCGGGGTCTCGGCGGTCACGCGGCGGCTCCGGCCTTGGCCGCATCCTCCATGGCTATCAGGGCGTCGAACAGGCCGGGCGCTTCGGGGTCCCAGGCGTGGCGCTGGCCGATCGTCAGGCCGCCATCGACCAGCATATGCGTGCCGGTCATGAAGCTCGCCTCCTCGCTCGCCAGATAGGCGACGGCGTTCGCGATATCTTCGGGCTGGCCGCCGCGCGCGACCGGCTGCGCATGCGCGCTCATTTCGGCGATCACCGCCTTGGCCGCATCCTTGCTTTCGTCGGGCACCTCGAGCGAGGTGGTGAAGATATTGGTGTTGATGAAGCCGGGGCAGATCGCGTTCACGCGGATGCCATATTGGGCAAGATCGGTCGCCGCGACCTTGGTCAGATGCAGCACGCCCGCCTTGGCGACGGCATAGGCGGTCGGCGAATAGCCGGCGCCGAGCGCCGCGACGCTCGCAGTGTTGACGATCGCTGCGCCTTTGCGGCCCTTCATATGAGGCGCGGCATAGCGGATGCCCATCGCGACCGATTTGAGGACGAGGTTCATCGTCCAGTCCCATCCGTCGGGCGTGATTTCGTCGATCGGGGCGCGGTCGCCGCCTGCGGCGGCATTGTTGAACACGATGTCGATGCCGCCGCCGCGCTTCGCAGCTTCGTCCATCAGCGCTTCGATGTCCGACGCGACGGTGACGTCGCACCGGATGAATTCGATCCGGCCGTTCGACGCCGCGGCAAGCGCCTGACCGCCCGCCTCGTCGATGTCGGCGGCGAAAACATGGGCGCCTTCGCCCGCGAGTTTCAGAACGGCCGCCTTGCCGATGCCCGATGCTGCGCCGGTGACGACGGCGACCTTGCCTGCGAATCGCATTTCCTGCTCTCCCGTTTTCTTTTGCCACTTAGCTTAGGCGCGTGGGAGGGCGCGTCAACGGCCCGCAATCGGACGCTACGGCGCCGTAACGGCAGCGCGGCGCAGCCAAGTTGACGCTTGCGTAAACCGGGCGACTCCCCTTAGTTTGCGCGCCAGAAGAGGAGCCCGAAAGATGAGCGATCAGGACGCTTTTCGCGCCGAAGTGCGCGCCTGGCTGGAAGCCAATTGTCCCCCCGAAATGCGCGAACCCGTCCGCGACGAAGGCGATGTATGCTGGGGCGGGCGCAAATGGGTCTTCAAGAATGACGCCCAGAAACAGTGGCTCGAAGCCTGCGCCGCAAAGGGCTACACCGTTCCCGACTGGCCGAAGGAATATGGCGGCGCCGGGCTGACCCCCGAACAGACCAAGATCCTGAAACAGGAAATGAAGCGCATCAACGCGCGCTCGCCGCTCGACAGCTTCGGTATCTGGATGCTCGGCCCCGCGCTGCTCAAATTCGGGACCGAAGAGCAGAAGGTCCATTATCTGAACCAGATCGCGCGCGGTGAAATCCGCTGGTGTCAGGGCTATTCGGAACCCGGCTCGGGCAGCGACCTCGTCTCCTTGCAGACCTTCGGCGAGGACAAGGGCGATCACTGGGTCGTCAACGGATCGAAGATCTGGACCAGCTATGCCGACAAGGCCGACTGGATCTTCTGCCTCGTCCGCACCGACAAGGCGAACAAATATCAGGGCATCACCTTCATGCTCTTCGACATGGAAAGCAAGGGCGTCACGACCAAGCCGATCCTGCTGATTTCGGGCAATTCGCCCTTCTGCGAAACCTTCTTCGACGATGTCGAAGTGCCCAAGACGCAGTTCGTCGGCGAGATCAACCGCGGCTGGGACGTCGCCAAATATCTCCTCGGCCACGAACGCGAGATGATCTCGGGCGGCGGTGCCGGCGGCGACATGGTCAGCATCGGCGGCGCCTTTGCCAAGGCGATCGGCAAGAACGACCATGGCGAACTCGACGATCCGATCCTGCGCGCCGAAATGGCGGCGTTCGACGTCGATGTCTTTGCCTATCGCGCGATGGGCGAACGCTTCATGGACATGTGGAAGACCGGCCGCGCGCACCCCGCCTCGTCGAATATGATGAAATATGTCGGGACCGAGCTCAACAAGCGCCGCCACGAACTCGTCATGTCGGGCGGTGGCAGCGAAGCGCTCGAATGGGACAGCCCCGAAACGAAGGGCGGCGCCCGCCCGCGCGCGTGGCTGCGCACCAAGGCCAATTCGATCGAAGGCGGCACGAGCGAAGTGATGCTCAACGTCATCGCCAAGCGTATCCTCGATTTGCCGGGGGCGTAACACCTCTCCCCTCCCGCTCGCGGGAGGGGCAGCGAGGCTTGCGAACTTGTTCGCTAGCCGCAGCGGGGTGGGCAGATGCGACGTCGCTGGCCCACCCCTAACCCCTCCCGCAAGCGGGAGGGGAATTGGAGAGAAAAGACATGCCGCTCTATCACAATGACGATCAGGCGATGCTCAAGGACAGCGTCGCGCCCTTCGTGGCCGAACAGGCCCCCGTCTCGCACCTCCGCAAGCTGCGCGACGAGGCCGACGCCACCGGCTTCTCGCGCGACCTGTGGGCGCAGTTCACCGAAATGGGCCTGCCCGGCATGCTGGTGCCGGAGGCGCATGGCGGGCTCGGCATGGGGCATATGGAAGCGGGCATCGTGCTCGAGGAAATCGGCCGCAACCTGACCCCGTCGCCCTTCCTCGCGACCAGCGTCGGCGCGGTCGCCGCGCTGGCGAAGGCGGGCGGCACGCAGGCGGGCCGCTGGCTCCCCGCCATCGCCAGCGGCGAGGCGATCGTCGCACTCGCGATCGACGAGGGTGCCAAGCACCGCCCCGACCGCATCGCCACCACCGCGACACGCGCCGGAAACGGCTTTCGATTGGACGGCAAGAAAAGCTTCGTCCTCCACGGCCATGTCGCCGACATGAGCATCGTCGCGGCGAAAACCGACGGCGGTATCACCCTGTTCGCGGTGCCGAAGGATGCAAAGGGGCTGACCGCTGATCCGCGCCGCCTCGTCGACTCCTCGCTTGCAAGCCATGTCACCCTCGACGGCGTCGAGGTCGATGCCGACGCAGTGATCGGCGAAGTCGATGCCGGCGGCGACATCCTCGACGCGCTGCTGGCCGCCACCCGCACCGGCGCAGCCGCCGAGATGGTCGGCGTCGGGCAGGGCGCAATGGATATGACCGTCAATTACCTCAAGGAACGCAAGCAGTTCGGCAAGCTGATCGGCGAGTTTCAGGCGCTCCAGCACCGCGCCGCGCACCTCTATGGCGAGATGGAAGTCGCGCGCGCCACGGTGATGAAGGCGCAGCAGCTTTTGGACGAAGGCAGCGAGGGCGCGAAGCTGATGGTTTCGGTCGCCAAGGCCAAGGCGGGCCGCGCCGCCAACCTCGCGGTGCGCGAAGGCGTCCAGATGCACGGCGGCATCGGCATGACCGACGAATATGACATCGGCCTCTATATGAAACGCGACCGCGCGCTCGCCGAATTCATGGGCGATGTGCATTACCATATCGACCAGGTCGCCCGGATGAACGGATACTGAGACGACCCAAACCCCCTCCCGCGCGCGGGAGGGGCAGCGAGACTTGCGAGCCTGCTCGCTAGTCGCAGCGGGGTGGGTAACCGCACCGTCGCTGGCCCACCCCTAGCCCCTCCCGCTTGCGGGAGGGGGATGATCGGAGAAAAACCATGAACCTCAATGATATGTTCGGCCTCAACGGCCGCATCGCGCTCGTCACCGGCGGTTCGCGCGGCATCGGCAAGATGATCGTCGAAGGCTATCTCGCCGCCGGCTGCGCGCGCGTTTATATCTCGGCGCGCAAGACCGCGCAGATCGAGGAAGCCGTCGCCGATTTCGAAACGCGCTATCCGGGCAAGGTCATCGGCCTGCCCGTCGATCTTTCGACCGTCGAAGGCTGCCGCGCGCTCGCCAAGGAACTCGAAGCACGCGAGGAAAAGCTCGACATCCTCGTCAACAATGCGGGCGCCGCCTGGGGCGAACCCTTCGAGAATTTCCCCGAAGCCGGCTGGGACAAGGTGATGGACATCAACGTCAAATCGCCCTTCTTCCTGACCCAGGCGCTGCACAATCTGCTGAAGGCGGCGGGCACGCCCGCACAGCCGGCAAAGGTCATCAACATCGGATCGATCGACGGCATGCGCCTCAACCCGTGGGAAACCTACAGCTATCACGCGTCGAAGGCGGCGATCCTCTATCTGACCAAGCGGATGGCGGCGCGGCTGGTGCAGGACAATATCCTCGTCACCGCAATCGCACCCGGCGCCTTCCAGTCGGACATGAACAAGGCGGCGCGCGACCATGGCGACGCGGTTGCCAAGAGTATCCCGACCAAGCGCATCGGCGTGCCCGAGGATATGGCCGGCGCAGCGATCTTTCTCGCATCGAAGGCGGGCGATTATGTCGTCGGCGAAACGATCGCGGTCGACGGCGGTCTCGTCCATGGCGACCTCAAGACCAGCATCGACGCTTAGGTCGCTTCTCGCTGGCCACCCCGGACTTGATCCGGGGAGTATCCCTGTGGAACCGTAACCTGGTCATGGCGAGCCGACAGGAAATTGACTCGCCGCGCGCGCAGGTGTATTATTCAAATAGTGCACCAAGGAGACAGTCCATGCGTTTCGCCTTCCTGATTCCCCCGATGCTGTTGCTCGGCGCCTGCGGGCACGCCGAAGACAAGAGCGATAAGGCCGAGGTCACGGTGAATGCCGATGGCGACGGCGGCAATGTCCGGATCACCGCCGGCAAGGATGGCGGCAAGGTCAGCATCGACGGCGATCACGGCTCGATGAGCTTCAAGCTCCCCGATTTCGCCAATATCGACGTCGACAGCGATTTCGACATCGACGGGGTGAAGCTCTATCCGGGCAGCAAGATCGCAAGCATCGATGTCAATGCGAGCGACAAGGGCGGCGCCGACAAGGCGACGGTGCACCTCGGCTTCACCTCGCCGGCCGCGCCAGCCAAGGCGGCCGACTGGATGGCCGGCGAATTTGCGAAGAAGAATATCCAGGTCCAGCGCGCCGGCGACACGCTGCGCGGGACCGACAAGGACGGCGCCGATTTCACGATCAGCTTCGAACCCGCGGGCGAGACGAGCAAGGGCGAGGTGCGAATCGTCAAGAGCTGAGCGGAATCCTGTTTCAATCGCGGCTTTCCTTTAATCGTCACCCCGGCGAAGGCCGGGGTCTCGACGGCGCGAAATGACGCGAAGTTGAGATCCCGGCCTTCGCGGGGATGACGAATCCGCTAGCCTACCCGCTGTTGCGCAGCGCGGTTGCGATCGCGTTGATGGTCAACTGAATGCCCTCGGCGATGCGGGGGTCGGTTTCGCCTGCGCGGTGGCGCTTCATCAATTCGATCTGCAGCAGGTTGAGCGGCTCGATATAGGGGAGGCGCAGGCGGATCGATGCCTCGAGCGCCGGATTATTCTCGAGCAGCCGCGACTGGCCGGTGATCGTCAAAAGCCCGTCGTGGGCGCGGTGCCAGCCGTCGCGGATGCGCGAAAAGATCGCCGTATGCCCGCCCACATGCCCGGCCAGTTCGGCATAGCGCGCGGCGATGCCGATGTCCGATTTCGCCAGCACCATTTCCATATTGCCCAGCAGCGCGCCAAAGAAGGGCCAGCTTTGCGCCATATCGGCGAGCAGCGCCTGGTCCGCGAACGCCGCAAAGGCTTCACCGGTGCCGTACCAGCCGGGCAGCATGGTGCGCGCCTGCGCCCAGCTGAACACCCAGGGAATCGCGCGCAGATCCTCGATCGCGGTCGATTTGGTGCGGCTCGACGGCCGCGATCCGATCTTCAGCGTCGCGATCTCGGCGATCGGCGTCATTGCACGGAAGAAGTCCTTGAAGGCGGGCGTGTCGTAAACGAGCCCGCGATAGGCGGCAAAGGCGTTGTTCGACAGCGCGGTCATTGCGCCCGCAAAGCGCCCGGCGTCGTCCGCGCTCATCGCCTCGGGCTCGAGGCTGGCGAGCAGGCTTGCCGATACCATCGCCTCCAGATTGGTCGCGGCGCTGTCGGCAGTGCCATATTTGGCCGCGATCACTTCGCCCTGTTCGGTGATGCGAATGCGGCCCTGCACCGTCCCCGCGGGCTGCGCGCGAATCGCGGCGAAGGCACTGCCGCCGCCGCGCCCGACCGCACCGCCGCGACCATGGAAAAGCTGCATCGCGGTATCGGCGGCCTCGAACACCGGGGTCAACGCTTCCGATGCCTGGTAGAGCCCCCAGGTCGAGGTCAGATAGCCGCCATCCTTGTTCGAATCCGAATAGCCGATCATCACTTCCTGATGTCCGCGCGCGACGACATGCGGCGCAATCTCGGGCAGCGCGAAATAGGCGGCCATGATCCCCGGCGCGTCGTCGAGGTCGGCGATGGTTTCGAACAGCGGCACGACCATCAGATTGTCCTGCGCCTCGGCCGACCATAGTCCGGCTTCACGGGCGAGGACATGGACCTCGAGCAGGTCGGACAGGCTTTCGGCCTTGCTGATGATCCACTGGACGATCGCCTCGGCGCCCAGCTTGGCGCGGATCGCGGCGGCGGCGTGGACGATCGCGAGTTCGCCAGCGGTTTCCTCGCTCCATTTGTGCCACGGCGCGGCGAGCGGGCGGTTGGTCGCCAGTTCGCGGCGCAGCAGGTCGACGCGCGCCTCTTCGCCCAGGCCGAGATAATCGCCTTCGACCCCCGCGACCGCGAGCAACTCGGCGAGAACGCGTTCGTGCACCGCGCTGTTCTGCCGCATGTCGAGCGTCGCGAGGTGGAAGCCGAAGACCTCGACCGCGCGGATCAGCCGCCCGAGCGCGCCGATGCCGCCGAGCTGGCCCTCGCCGCTCGCCGACAGGCCGGCGGCAATGGTGACGAGGTCGCGGCGGAAATCGGCGGGGGCGGCATAGGCGTCGCCGGCCAGTGCCGACGGCCGCGGCGGCGCGCGCCCGACGATGCCGGCATAGGTTGCGCACAGCCGGGCATAAATGCCCGACAGCGCGCGGCGATAGGGTTCGTCGCTGCGGCTCGGCGCGGTATCGCCGCTCGCCGCAGCCAGCGCCTCGACCGCTTCGGGGACCGTCGCGAGCGACGACGACACCGACAGTTCGGCGCCGAGTGCGTGCACCGCGTCGATGTAATGGCCGAGCACTGCGGCGGCGTTGCGGCTCGTCGCCATATGCAGCGTCTCGGCGGTGACGAAGGGATTGCCGTCGCGGTCGCCGCCGATCCAGCTCCCGACCCGCAGGAAACTCGCCGGGCGCGCGCCCAGCTCCTGTTCCCAGCGCGCATAAAGCTTGGGGATCACGGGCACGAACACGTCGCGCAAATAGGTCAGCGCATTGTCGATCTCGTCGGCGACGAACAATTTTTCGGTGCGCAGCGGCCGCGTCTGCCACAGCAGCACGATCTGGCGGCGGATCGCCTCCTCGACGACATCGCCCTCGGCGGTTTCCTCGACGCCGGCATCGCGCAGCCGCATGAGCTCGGCGATGCGGTTCTTGTGGTCGAGCATCGACTTGCGGCGCACCTCGGTCGGGTGCGCGGTCAGCACCGGCGCGACGAGCGCCGCGTCGAGCAGCGCCGCGACCGCATCGCCATCGATGCCGTCCTGCTTCAGCCGCGCCAGCGCTGCGGCCACCGTCGCCTCGGGCTCGGCGGCGACGCCCTGCCGGTCTTCGGCCAGATTGGCGAGCATCGAAAACAGCATGAAACCGCGCACGAAGGCGATGGTATCGTCAAGGCTCAGCGCCTCCAGCCCCGGATCGATCGTCTCGGCGCCCGCGATGCCGCGATGCCGGTCGACGCTCGATGATCGGATATATTCGGTCTGCCGGAACAGCTTTTCGCCGCCATAGGCGCGAATGACGTCGCCGAGGATCCGCCCGAGATAGCGAATGTCGGGATTCTGCGAGATCTGGATCGGTGGGCCCATGGGCCAAGAGTGCTGCACCTGCGAAGGTGCAGCGTCAAGGGCAGCGCGCGCGCATAGCTATGCGCGGCCGGTCGTCTTGTCAGGCGAATGTTTCGTAGACGTCGTCGGAGAAGCCCTTGCCGCGTTTTAGGGCAATGGCACCGCGAATGCCTCCGACCATCGCACCAAGCAGAACCGCGCCCACTATCCAACTTGTTGGCGTACTCCACAAAATCGCACCGACAAAATAGAGGAGCGTCGCAAGGATTCCGGGAATTATGCCTCGGCCTTGGCGAAGAAGAGCGGCGGCGACAAACATCAGGAGAATTTGAGCGATGGCAATTAAGACAACCGGATTCGATGCACCAATAAGCCGGACCAAAGGGTCAGTGCCAAAGGTAAACCACAGCCTGAGCGCGCTGAGCGTCGCGACAATATTGAGCGCCGTAGAAGCCGTTTGAGCGGCACTCAATGCACCGGCGCGGGTCGTAAGTTCCGGCGACCACAACTTCTTGAATGTACTCCCGATACCACCCTCATAAGCCATCGTTGTCCCCCTGTCATCAGCGGCTGATCGCATTGCATGCGAACAGCTCGCATGCACGAGTTAACGCGCTGAACCAGTGTGGGCCAGTCACGGCTTTCGCTTCTGTCCGATTTGGAGCAATCAGGTCGAAACTAGCGCGTCTTCACCATCACCAGCGTCCCCAGGTCGATCCGCGGCGCCCCGTCGAAGGTCACGCTGTTGCGCGTGTCGGTGATGAACATCAGCTTGCCCGACGCATCGGTGATCCGCGCCGCCACGGCATAGCTGTGGCGCGGGTCGAGCCGGCGCTGGTCGACGGTCAGCGAAAAGGCGAAGGGCACCTGTCGGCCGTCGGCGGTGAAGCTCTGGCGTGCGATCACCGACGCGGGCGCATCCATCAGGCTGACGTCGGCCAGCGTCACCTCGACCTGCGCCGTCGGCGGCAGCGCCATACGCTCGCGATAGGTGATTGCGCCGGTCACCGACACGGGCTGCTCGGCGGGCGCGAAGCTTGCGCAGGCGGCGAGCGGGAGGGCGGCGAGGCCGATGGCGAGCGAAGCGACGGCGCGGTTCATGACGATACTCCTGTTGACCAAATATCTGGCGACCGTCTGGCACCCTCCGGCTGAACCGGGCCTGTCAGCCCTCCAGTTCGACGTCCCAGTAAAGCCAGTCGATCCAGCTTTCGTGCAGATAGCCCGGCGGAAAGGCGCGGCCATTGTCCTGAAGCTGCCAGCTCGTCGGGCGCCACGGCTTCTGGTGCAGCGGCATATGCGCCTGCGCCGGCGTTCGCCCGCCCTTGCGCAGATTGCACGGCGCACAGGCGGTGGTGACATTTTCCCAGCTCGTCCGCCCGCCCAGCCGCCGCGGCACGACATGGTCGAAGGTCAGATCCTTGCCCGACCCGCAATATTGGCAGGCGAAGCGATCGCGCAGGAACAGGTTGAAGCGCGTGAAGGCGGGATATTGCGACGGTTTCACATATTGTCGCAGCGCGATGACGCTGGGGATCGGCATCGTCCGCGTCGGCGAATGGATTTCGCGCTCATAATTCTCGACGATCGTGACGCGGTCGAGGAATACCGCCTTGACCGCGGTCTGCCACGGCCACAGGCTCAGCGGGTAATAACTCAGCGGCGTATAATCTGCATTCAGGACGAGAGCCGGACAATTATCGGGATGCCGGGCAAGATCGGGATGGAACATGGCTTGGTAACGCTGCCCCCTATGCTGCTCGGGATGGCGCGCCACTGCCTTCCTCGCGTGACACCATCATTACATGACGCATCAGAATCTGGCGTCAAGGGGGGATGTGTCGCAATATATGGAATGGATGGATTGAGAGCCCCACAGCATATGGATTCGGCCGCCACGCCATGCTGACCCGCTTCGCCCCCAGCCCGACCGGCGAACTGCACCTTGGCCACGCGTTCAGCGCGATCCTGGCGCACGATGCCGCGCGCGCCGCGGGCGGGGCGTTCCACCTCCGCATCGACGACATCGACGGCAGCCGCTCGCGGGAGGCGTTTGTCGGCGCTGCGCTCGCCGATCTCGAGTGGCTGGGCCTGACTTTCGACGGCGCGCCGGTTCGCCAGTCGCAGCATCTGGGCGATTACGCCGCCGCGCTTGCCGATCTTCGTGCCCGCGGGCTCGTCTACCCCTGCTTCTGCACCCGCGCCGATATTGCCGCCAGCCTCGCGGCGCCGCACGGCGCACCGGCGGACGGCGCGCCGCTCTATCCCGGCACCTGCCGCCACCTCGGCGCGGCCGAGCGCGAACGGCGATTGGCGCAGGAGGCGCATTGCTGGCGGCTCGACATGGCAAGCGCGGTCGCGATTGCGGGGCCGCTCGTCTGGGAGGAGGACGCGCATGGGCCGCGCGCCGCCGATCCCGCCGCGCATGGCGACGTCGTCCTCGCGCGCAAGGATGCCCCTGCCAGCTATCATCTCGCGAGCACGATCGACGATGCCGCGATGGGGGTGACGTTGGTGGTTCGCGGCGCCGATCTGATCGCCTCGACCGACGTCCACCGGCTGCTTCAGGCGCTGCTTGGTTTTGCGACGCCGGTCTACCGCCACCATGCGCTTGTCTGCGGCGCCGACGGCAAGCGGCTCGCCAAGCGCGACGGCGCGGCGGCGCTTGCCGCGCTGCGCGCTGCGGGCGCGGACGGGCGCGCGCTGGCCGACGATTTGCGCGCCGGGCGGCTTCCGGCTGGATATTCGCTGCAAATGCCCTAAATAGAAGACATGCAGGTGCTTCTCATCCTTGCGGTCGTTGCGTCGGCCGGCCTCGTCCTCTTCGCGCTCGCGCGCGGGCTCTTCTATTTCGCGCAGGGTCACCGCGCCGCGATGGAGGGCAATGAGCATGAAAATCAGCTCATGCAAAACCGGATGATGATGGCGCGCGTGAAGTGGCAGGCGGTGACGATCATCCTGATCGTGCTGATCGGCCTTCTCGCCGCGGGCAGCTGATCGCGGCGCGTCTGCCCGCGGCCCCTCGCTTATGGTCAAGCTCAACAAAATCTATACGCGCACCGGCGATGACGGCACGACGGGCCTCGTCGACGGGTCGCGCATCGCCAAGTCCGACGCGCTGATGGAAGCGATCGGCGACGTCGACGAGGCGAACAGCGCCCTCGGCATCGCGGTCACGGCGCTGCCCGCGGGCGGCGAGGCAGCGGCGATGTTCGCGCGCATCCAGAACGAATTGTTCGACCTTGGCGCCGATCTCGCGACGCCTGCCGATCCGCAGCATGGCTTCGGCCCGCACGAAATGGCGCTGCGCATCGTCGCGAGCCAGATCGCCCGGCTGGAGGCGGAGATCGACGCGATGAACGACAGGCTCGCGCCGCTGTCCAGCTTCATCCTGCCCGGTGGCACCGAAGCCGCGGCGCGCCTCCACCTCGCGCGCGCGATCGCGCGCCGCGCCGAACGGGCGGCGGTCGCGGCGTCGGCGACGCGGCCGCTCAACCCGCTGGCGCTTGCCTATCTTAACCGCCTGTCCGACCATCTGTTCGTCGCGACGCGCCACCTCAACGCCGCGGCGGGGGGTGACATCCTGTGGAAACCCGGCGCGACGCGCTAGGACCGATCGTCATATTGTTCTTCTTTTGTTCTAGACAATTCTCCGTCCTGTAACCATATTGGGGCAGGCGACGAAACCGAATCGCTCTTCGGGGGATTGTCAAACCATGGCCAGCCGAACCGATGCTTCGCCCACGACCGCTCCTTTGGCGGACGACCTGACTCGGCGCTTCACTGCGACGCGGCAGCTCTCGCTCGACCTTGTCGCGCGCCTGTCCGACGCCGACGCCAGCGTGCAGTCGATGCCCGACGCATCGCCCGCCAAATGGCATCTCGCCCATACGAGCTGGTTTTTCGAAACCTTCGTCCTGCGCGATCATTGCCCCGGCTATTCGCTGTTCGATGACCGCTTCGCTTATCTGTTCAACAGCTATTATGAGGCAGAGGGGCCGCGCCACGCGCGCCCGCGCCGCGGCCTGCTGACGCGGCCGTCGCTCGATGCGGTGCGCGATTGGCGCGCGCATGTCGATGCGGCGATCGTGAAGGCGCTGCCGACGCTGTCGCCGGCCGCGCGCGCGCTCGTCGAGCTTGGCATCCATCATGAACAGCAGCATCAGGAATTGCTGCTCACCGACATCAAGCATCTGTTCGCGCAGAACCCGCTCGGCCCCGCCGTCTGGGACGCTTCCGACAGTGCAATCGCGAATGAAGTTGCGCAGTTTTCCGCCGATTCTTCGGCATCGGCTGCCGCGGCGGGGCCGCTGCGCTGGATCGCGGGAGCGGAAGGGATCGTTGCCGTGGGGCATGAAGGCGAGGGTTTCGCATTCGACTGTGAACTTCCGCGCTTTTCGGCGCTTCTTGCGCCGCATGCGCTCGCCAATCGACCGGTAACGAACGGCGAGTGGCGCGACTTCATCGCCGACGACGGCTATCGCACCCCGTCGCTGTGGCTCAGCGACGGCTGGGCATGGGTCCAGGCCGAAGGCGTCGACGCCCCCGCCTATTGGGAGGGCGATCGCCAGTTCACCCTTGCCGGATGGCAGGCGATCGATCCCGCCGCTCCCGTGACGCACATCAGTTTTTTCGAAGCCGACGCCTTCGCCAGCTGGGCCGGGGCGCGGTTGCCGACCGAATTTGAATGGGAAGCGGCGGCGGCGGGATATGATCCGCGCGCGGGGCAGCAGCTCGATGCCGCCGGCCCGGTGCATCCGGCGGCGGCGGACGGCGCCGCATCGGACGGCGCTGCGCTTGCGGGGATGTTCGGCGGGGTCTGGGAATGGACCGGCAGCGCCTATCGCCCCTATCCCGGTTTTCGCGCCGCGCCGGGCGCGGTCGGCGAGTATAACGGCAAGTTCATGAGCGGCCAGTTCGTGCTGCGCGGTGGCAGCTGTGCGACCCCGCGCGGCCATGTTCGCGCCTCCTACCGCAATTTCTTCTACCCCCACCAGCGCTGGCAGTTCACCGGCCTGCGCCTTGCCAAGGATTTGTGATCATGGGCGTTGTTCGCCAATTGCGGCAGGTCGATGCCGATGACAGCGGCATCGATATCGCCTTTCGCGCCGACGTTCATGCGGGATTGTCGCAGGCGCAAAAGGCGATTCCGGCGCGCTGGTTCTATGACGCGACCGGATCGGCGTTGTTCGAGGATATTACCGGGCTGCCCGAATATTATCCGACGCGCAGCGAGGTGGCGCTGCTCACCCGCCATGCGCGCGAACTGGCGGCGGCGATCGGGCCGGACCGCGCGGTGGTCGAACTGGGATCGGGCAGCTCGACGAAAACGCCGCTGCTGCTCGATGCCATTGCGCCCGGCGCCTATGTGCCGGTGGATATTTCGGGCGATTTCCTGCGCGACAGCGCGGCCGCCCTCTCGGCGCGTTTTCCCGATCTGCCGGTCTATCCGGTCGAGGCCGATTTCACCCAGCCGGTCGCGCTCCCGCGTGAGATTTGCGGCCTTGCCAAACTCGGTTTCTTTCCGGGTTCGACGATCGGCAATATGGTGGCGCGCAGCGCGGTCGATCTGCTCCGCCATTGGCGCAGCGCGCTCGGCGACGGCGCGCTGATGCTGATCGGGGTCGACCGGATCAAGGATATCGGCACCCTCGAACGCGCTTATGATGATTCGGCTGGCGTCACCGCGGCGTTCAACCTTAATCTGCTCGAACGGATCAACCGCGAACTAGACGGCACGATCCCGGTTGCCAATTTCGACCATCGCGCCTGCTGGAACGATGTTCATGCGCGTATCGAAATGCATCTGGTGGCGGCGTGCGACCTCGACTTCATGGTCGATGGTCGTCCTTATACGATGGCGAAGGGCGAAACGATCCACAGCGAGAACAGCCATAAATATGGGCCGCGCGACGCCAGCCTGCTCCTCCGTGCCGGAGGCTGGACGCCGATCGCGGCGTGGGACGATGTCGATCCCGCTTTCGCGCTGATCCTCGCCGAAGCGACCGAGGTGCGCGCCGCGCCCTGACGCGCGCGCCCGACTCTCGGCCTTGACGACGCTTGCCCAGTCCCTAGGGGCAGAGCTGCGATTTCCAGCGAAAGGGCATATCATGATCGTCGGCGTTATCGGGGCAGGGCAAATGGGCGCGGGGATCGCGCAGGTATCGGCAGGCGCCGGCCACGAGGTGCTGCTGTCGGACATCGACATCGCCCGCGCCGAAGCCGGCAAGGCGGGGATCGCCAAGGCGCTCGGGCGCTTGGTCGCCAAGGACAAGATGACGCAGGGCGATGCCGACGCGCTGCTTGGCCGGATCACCCCCGTCGCCGATCACGCCGCCTTCGCCCCCGCCGCCCTGGTGATCGAGGCTGCGACCGAGCGCGAGGAAATCAAGCGCGCGATCTTCGCCAGCGTCGGCACGCATCTGTCGGACAGTGCGATCCTTGCGTCGAACACCAGCTCGATTCCGATCACCCGACTGGCGCAGGCGGCCCCCGATCCGGCGCGCTTCATCGGCGTCCATTTCTTCAATCCGGTGCCGGTCATGGGCCTGATCGAACTGATCCGCGGCCTTGCGACCAGCGACACGACGCTTGCCAGCGTCGAAGCCTTCGGCCGCGGACTCGGCAAGGAAATCGTCCACGCCAACGACGCGCCGGGCTTCATCGTCAACCGCGTGCTGATGCCCCTGATCAACGAAGCGGTGTTCGCGCTCGGCGAAGGGGTGGCGACGATGCAGGACATCGACACCGGATGCCGGCTCGGCCTCAATCACCCGATGGGGCCGATCACGCTCGCCGATTTCATCGGGCTCGATACCTGCCTTGAAATTATCCGCGTGCTGCATAGCGGCACCGGCGATCCCAAATTCCGTCCGGCGCCGCTGCTCGTCCAATATGTCGAGGCGGGCTGGGTCGGCAAAAAGGCCGGACGCGGCTTCTATGATTGGACCGGCGAGGCGCCCGTTCCCACGCGCTGACCCGGCGGGAGCCGAATCGGTCCTCGTTCGTTATCCCGCTGGCGCCGGTGCGGGCGCCTGCGGACAACAGGAGGACAGGGATGATGCGGAAAACATGGCTGCCGCTGGCGATCATCGCCGCGCTATCGGTCAATGGTGCGGTGCAGGCGCAGGAAGGCGCGCCCGAAGATTCGACGCTGAAATCGACCGCGAACAGTGTGACCGAGCCCTTCGACGGCAAGGAAGTGCCCGACAAGCTGAAGGCGATCCAGGACGACCCCTATTCGCTGGCGGGCTTGCGCAAATGTTCGGCGATCATCCGGGAGGTCAGCGAACTGAACGACGTGCTCGGCCCCGACGTCAACGAACCCGCCGACAAGAGTGCGGCGAAAAAGCGCGAGGAAACCGTCGGCCGTGTCGCGGGCACCGTCGCCGGGTCCATCATTCCCTTTCGTAGCCTGATCGGCGAGGTCACGGGTGCCAATGCCGAACGTCGGCGCTATGCAGAGGCGGTCTATGCCGGCACGGTGCGTCGCGGCTTCCTGAAGGGCGTCGGATTGCAGCGCGGTTGCAAGGCGCCGGCGCGGCCCTGACACAAAGCCGAAGCAGTCAGGTGGGGGAGAGACTGAATGAAGGTCGAAAATATCCGCGCGTTCCGCGCCGAGGTTCCGCAGGCAGCGATCGATGATCTGAAAGACCGGCTGGCGCGCACGCGCTGGCCCGAAAAGGAGACCGTCGACGATTGGGACCAGGGCGTCCCGCTCGCCTATGCGCAGGAACTCGCGGCCTATTGGCGCGACGATTATGACTGGCGCGGGGTCGAGGCGCGGCTCAACGCGCTGCCCAATTATCTGGCCACCGTCGATGGCCTCGACATCCATTTCCTCCATATCCGCTCGGACAATCCGGCGGCGCGGCCGCTGGTGCTGACGCACGGCTGGCCGGGGTCCGTGCTCGAATTTCTCGACGTGATCACGACGCTGTCGGCCGACTATCATCTCGTGATCCCGTCGCTGCCGGGTTACGGCTTTTCGGGCAAGCCCGCGGCCGCGAAATGGAGCGTCGAACATATCGCCGCGGGCTGGGACGCGCTGATGCGCGCGCTCGGTTATGATCGCTATTTCGCGCAGGGCGGCGACTGGGGCAGCGCCGTCACCTGCGCCATCGGGATGAGCCATGGCGACCATTGCGCGGGCATCCATGTCAACATGATCGTCGGCCAGCCCGACCCGGCGCTGATGACCGATCTGACCGACGCCGAAAAACTCTATCTCGCCCGTTTCGGCTGGTATCAGGCAAAGGACAGTGGCTATTCGACGCAGCAGGCGACGCGGCCGCAGACCATCGGCTATGCGCTCACCGATTCACCGGTCGGGCAGATGTGCTGGATCGTCGAGAAATTCCACGGCTGGACCGATTGCGGGCATCAGCCGGGCGGCCAGTCGATCGGCGGCCATCCCGAGCGCGCGCTGTCGAAAGATGCGATGCTCGACACCGTCAGCCTCTATTGGTTCACCGCCAGCGCCGCGTCGTCGGCGCGGCTCTATTGGCACAGTTTCCGCAGCTTCGCGGCGGGCGAGATCGACGTGCCGACCGGCGGCAGCCTGTTCCCGAACGAGATCATGCGCCTGTCGCGCCGCTGGGCCGAAAAGCGCTATCGCAACATCGTCTATTGGAACGAGGTCGATCGCGGCGGCCATTTCGCGGCGTGGGAGCAGCCCAAACTTTTCGCGCGCGAGGTCCGGGCGGCGCTTGCGCAAATGACGCTGTAACGGGGGAGAGGCGCCCCGCCTACATCGGCCGATTGACGGGGCGGCAGCTTTCGGGCGCGGTGCGCGCGGCGGTGTTCCACGTCACCTCGTTGCCGTTGCGATACAGCCGCGCGCCGCTCTTGTTTTCATAGGCCTGCCCCATGTTGGTCGGCGCGGCCTTGAGCACCATGCTGCGGCGGCCGTCGACGCGGACGATCGCGCCGTTCGCCACATAATCGACCTGCAACCGCGTGCCGCGATTGCATTCGTAAAGCGTGCCGGTGTTCTGCGGGTAGGAGGCACAGCCCGCAACGACAAGAATGGCCGCGCCCGCGGCGGCCAGCTTCGCGATTCGGATCATCTCCATTCCCCTCAATAGCCCGAACGGACGCACAGCACGTCGGCCAGATAAACGCGGCCCGAAACCGTTTCCATATGTTCGCGGGCCGATCCGTTCCAGCCGATCGAGCGGCACCATGTGTCGGCGGTCCGCGCCGCGCAGGCGGCGGTTGCCGATCCGCTCTGGCACGCGAGAACGCGATAATTTCCGGTGGCGGGCTGAGTGTGGAATTCGGCGAAATTGCCGCGCGCCGCCTGATCATTGGCGACCGGGCCGGGATTCCAGCCGCCGCCCGATCCGACGGGGCGGATCGACTGGATCTTGATGCCGCGCAGGATATTACCCAACATCGGCGTGTCGCGTTCGACCGTCCGGCAATTGCCGCGATAGCGCGTCTTCTCGCACAGCTCCCAGCGACCGCTGGTCACGCGGATCGAATTGACCGGCCACGACAGGCCCAGATCGGGCTTCGCTTCGCCAATGAACACCGCCGGCCCCTTGTAGGCGGCGTCGCGATAGATGGTCGCCTCGGGCGGACGCATCATCCTGTCTTCGGGCGATTGCGCCTGCGACGCGGCAAGGAAGCCCCCGCCGAGCGACGCGGCGGCAGCGGCGAAGAGCGACCAGCGATGGATGGATTTCATCAACAACCTCCCTGTTTGGCGAACGCGACCCGGGATTCGTTTTTCCGGTGCCGAAGCTACGCCACAACAGGGAGACTTGCAAATTATCCCGTGCTCACCGAGCCTTGCGCGGCGCCGCCAGCGGGTCAGGGTGCCTTGGCCGCGGTGGGGGCGGCGGTATCGACGGCCGCGGGCGGCGCGTCGGGAAGCGGCGTGGCTGCAACCGGTGTGGCAGCCGGCGGCGGGGCGGCGATCGGTGTGGTGAAGCTGAGCATCAGGCCGGCGAGCGCCGCCGACATCAGGTTCGACAGGCTGCCCGCAAGCAGTGCCTTCAGCCCCAGCTTGGCGATCATCGGCCGTTGATTGGGGGCGAGGCCGCCGGTCACCGCCATCTGGATCGCGATCGAGCTGAAATTGGCAAAGCCGCACAGCGCAAAGGTCGCAATCGCAACCGACACCATCGACATCCCCCCCTGGATTTTGCCGAGGTCGATGAAGGCGACGAATTCGTTGAGCACGACCTTGGTACCGAACAGGCCGCCCACCGCCGCGCTTTCGTCCCACGGCACGCCCATCAGCCACATCACCGGGCGGAAGATCGCCCCGATGACTGCCTGGAACGACAGATCGGGATAGCCGAACCAGCCGCCGATCCCGGCGAGCAGCCCGTTGGCGAGCGCGACGAGCGCGACGAAGGCCAGCACCATCGCGCCGACCGCGACCGCCAGCTTGACGCCGGTCTGCGCGCCCTGCGCCGCCGCCATGATGATATTCGCCGGCTTTTCCTCGTCATGGCTCGCCTCTGGCATGATGACGGGTTCGATGCCCAGATCCTTGGGATCGTCGGGCATCATGATCTTGGCCATCAGGATGCCGCCCGGCGCGGACATGAAGCTGGCGGCGAGCAGATAGGGCAGCAGCTGTTCGCCGATCATGCTGGCATAGGCGCCCAGAATGGTCCCCGCGACCCCGGCCATGCCCACCGTCATCACCGTGAAGAGCTGCGACGGGGTAAGACCGGCGAGATAAGGACGGATGACGAGCGGGCTCTCGCTCTGCCCGACGAAGATATTCGCCGCGGCGCCCAGGCTTTCGACCTTGGTAATCCCCGTAATCTTCTGGATCGCACCGCCGACCCATTTGATCACGAACTGCATGATGCCGAGATAATAGAGGATCGAGATAAGCGAGGCGAAGAAGATGATCACCGGCAGCGCGGCAATCGCAAAGCTGTGGCCGCCCATTTCGGGTCCGGCGAGCGGGCCGAAAATGAAGTCGGTTCCCGCCTTGGCATAACCCAGAAGATTGGCGACGCCGGTCGACATCGCCTGAATGATCGCGCGGCCCCACGGCGTACCGATCACCAGCAGCGCGAACCCGGCCTGCAACAAAAAGGCCGGCACGACGACGCGCGGGCGAATCCAGCGACGGTTCGATGAAAACAGCACGGCAATCGCAAGCAATGCAACGATGCCGAGCAGGCCGATAAGATGTCCCATAAGTGTTTTGCGTCCCCCGCAAGTTTATTGCGCCTGTCTAGCGGGCTTTGCGGATCGGGCAAGGGGGGCGGCGGAGCATTGCAGTCATCCATAACGGCAGCGATCCCGCTTGGCGGCTCCGTGACGGCTTGATAGGCAGCGCTGAAACAGGGGGAATATGATGCGGACTGGCGTTGCGGGACATGTAATTTTGGCGATATGCGCGCTGGTGCAGGCGGCCGTGCCCGCGGCGGCGCAGGCGCCCGCCACGACCGCATCGACCCCCGCTCCGCCATTGCCCACGGCCGCCTTTGCGCAGCTTCCCTTTGCGGAAAATACCGAATTATCGCCCGACGGAACGCATATGGCGGGCCTGTTCGCGGTCCGTGGGGAACAGCGGATCGGCATCCTTCCCGTGCTGGGCGATCAGAGCAAATCGGTCATCATTGCGGTTCCCGACCAGACCGAAATCGATTGGCTGACCTGGGTCAACGACGATCATCTCCTCGTCGGCCTGCGGGCGTTGATGGCGGTGGAGGCCGACAATTGGTACGTTACCCGCATCATCGCCATCGACCGGACCTCGGGCAAGATCACGCGGCTACTATGGGATCTCAAGGGCCAGAATGCGTCCGATGTCGTCTGGCTGCCCAAGGACGGCAGCAGCGAAATTCTGGTCGCGGGTCAGGACTCGATATATGACAACGCCGATTTCTGGCCCGCCGTATACCGCATCGATGTGGAGACGGGGCGCAAGAAGACCGAACTGCGGTCGCGCACCGGGGTTATGGAATGGGGCGCCGACCATCTCGGCCGGGTGCGCTACGGCATCGGCTATCGCGACGATACGACCCGGGCCACGCTGCTCTATCGTGGCGCCGGAGAAGGGGCTTTCCGGTCGATCGAGCGCGCTTCGCTACGCGATGACGAGCGGCTGACGGTGCCGATCCTCTTCGTCGACGGCACCGACAACGGGTTGGTTTACAAGGACCGGGACGATGGCAAGACCGCGATTGCCGAGGTCAATCTTGCTACCGGTGCCGAAGTCCGCACGGTCGTTGCACCCGACGCGGGCGACATATCAGGCGCCATTCGCGCGCCCGACGGATCGAAGCTACTCGGCGTTCACGTCGCCGACGATCTGAAGCCGGTGCGCTGGCTCGACCCGGCGATGGCAGCGCATCAGGATACGCTGGACGCGACGGCCCGCGCGGCGCGTGTCCGGATCGACAGCTATAGCCGCGACCTGACCAAGATGCTCGTGCGGATCAGCACCCCCGACAATCCGGGGCTGCTCTATTATTATGATTCGACGACCGGCGATTTGTCGCGTCTTGCGGTAATGAACGAACAGATCGGGGCGAAGCGCCTCTCGCGCGCCAAGCTCGTCCGGTACAAGGCGCGCGACGGGCTGGAGATCGAGGGCGTGCTGACGATGCCGCGGGGCCGAGCGACAACCAACCTGCCGTTCATCGTGATGCCGCACGGCGGACCCTGGGGCCAGGACGAGCTGACCTACGATTATTGGGCGCAGTTCCTCGCCGAACGCGGCTATGCGGTATTGCAGCCCAATTTCCGCGGCTCGACGGGCTATGGTGCCGAGTTCGAAAAGGCCGGCGAGGGGCAACTCGGCTTTGCGATGCAGGATGATGTGACCGACGGCGTGCGCTGGGCGGTCGCCGAAAAGATCGCCGACCCCAAGCGCGTGTGCGTCGTCGGCGCCTCTTATGGCGGCTATGCGGCGATGTGGGGGATCGCCAAGGATCCCGACCAGTATCGCTGCGCGATCTCGATCGCCGGGGTCGCCAATCTGCGGCGCGAGGTCAATGATTTCGGCGGCACGCTGCGCGCCAATCTGTACCGGACGCAGTGGAAGCGCATGACCCCCGACTTCGCGGCGGTGTCGCCGATCAACGCCATCGACCGGATCAAGACGCCGCTGCTGCTGATCCACGGCAAGAAGGATGTGACGGTCGATCACAGCCAGTCGGCGCGCATGTATGCGGCAATGACCAAGGCCGGGAAGACGGTGGACTTCGTCTCGCTGCCGCTCGCCGATCATTATTTCACGCGCGAGGCTGACCGGCTGCTATTGCTGCAATCGATCGAATCCTTCCTCGCCAAGTATAATCCCGCCGATTGACCGGCATCTTTCCACGCGTCGCAAAAGCGACTATCGGGCGCCGATGACCGAACCGACTTCGACCGCGCTGCCGCGCACGATCACCCCTTCGCTTTTCCTGTTCACGATCATCTATGGCGGCATGGTCGTGCTCGCCGGCGTGCTCGGGAACAAGCAGGTCGCGCTGGGCGCCGGTCTTGCGGTCGAGGCCGGGATTTTTCCGTTCCTGATCCTCGTCGCGCTGTCGAGCACAGTGTCCGAATTGCACGGACAGGCGACTGCGAACCGGCTGGTGCTGTGGGGTTTCGTGCCGCTGATCCTGTCGATCATGCTGACCTCGCTCGTCTATTTCGTCCCCGCCGCGCCCGAGATGGACCCGGCCCGGCTGGCATCGTTCGAGATGATATTGGGACAAACGCCGCGCCTGATGGCGGCGGGCATCGTCGCCTATGGCACGTCGCAGTTCCTGAACGTCACCATCTTTTCCAAACTGCGCGGCCGTGAAGGCGCGGGGACGGGGTCGACCTGGCTCGCGATCCGCGGCGCAGTCGCCAGCGCGCTCAGCCAGATCGTCGACACGCTGCTGTTCGTCACCATCGCCTTTTACGGCGTTTTCCCGATCGCCAATCTGATGGCGGGACAGATGCTGGCCAAGGTCGCGCTGTCGATTGTCGTCATCCCGGCGGTGATCACCGGCCTCGTCGCGCTCGGCCGCAGCCTCGACGCGAAGACCGCGGAATGATGACGATGACCGACCCCACGACCATGCCCGATCTGCTGACCAAGGCCGAAACGCTCGTCGAAGCGTTGCCCTATCTGCAGCGCTATGCGGGCGAAACCTTCGTCATCAAATATGGCGGCCATGCGATGGGCGATCCCGAGGCGCAGCGCGACTTTGCCGAGGATGTGGTGCTGCTGAAGGCGGTGGGGATCAATCCCGTCGTCGTCCATGGCGGCGGACCGCAGATCGGCGCGATGCTCAAGCAGCTCGGCATCGAATCGCAGTTCGTCGGCGGGCTGCGCGTTACCGACGCCGCGACCGCAGAGGTCGCCGAAATGGTCCTGGCGGGCAAAATCAACAAGGAAATCGTCGGATGGCTCGCCGGGCTTGGCGGCCGCGCGATCGGCCTGTCGGGCAAGGACGCCAATCTGGTGCTGGCCGAAAAGGTCCACCGCACCGAACCCGATCCCAATTCGGGGATCGAACGCCACGTCGACCTGGGCTTCGTCGGCGAACCCGTCGCGGTCGACCCGACGATCCTGCAACGGTTGGCGGCCGACAATTTCATCCCGATCGTCGCCCCCGTCGCGCTCGGCGCCGATGGCGCGACCTATAATATCAACGCCGACACCATGGCCGGGGCGATCGCCGGCGCGCTTGGCGCGCGGCGTTTCTTCCTGCTGACCGACGTGGCCGGAGTGCTCGACAAGTCGGGCGCTCTGCTGACCGACCTCGACCGCCCCGCGATCGACGCGTTGAAGGCCGACGGGACGATCACCGGCGGCATGATTCCGAAGGTCGAAACCTGCGTCGCGGCGGTCGATGCGGGGGTCGATGCCGCGGTTATCCTCGACGGCCGGGTGCCGCATGCGATGCTGCTCGAAATTTTCACCGCAAGGGGTGCAGGCACGCTCATTCACCGCTAAGAGGGCCTGCAAGACCCCCCTTTACGGAGACCCGCCTTGCTTCTCATGCTCATCCAGATCGTCGACATCATCCTGACGGTCCTGTGGTGGTTCATCATCGCGCAGGCGGTGATGTCGTGGCTGATCGCCTTCAACGTCATCAACACCCACAATGACTTCGTGGCGCAGCTGTGGATGATGCTCGATCGCATCACCGAGCCGCTCTATCGGCCGTTCCGGCGGATCATGCCCGATTTCGGCGGGCTCGACCTGACGCCGATGCTGGTGCTGATCCTGATCATCATCATTCAGGGGCCGGTGCTGGGCTACCTCGCGCGCCTCGCCTATTCGAGCGGAATGGCCTGATGTCCGTCGCGACCGAAGCGCGCATCATCGACGGCAAGGCGTTCGCCGCCGGGCTGCGCGCACGCATTGCCGGCGCCGTCCCGGCGTTCGAAGCCGCGACCGGGCGCGTGCCGGGGCTGGCGGTCGTGCTGGTCGGCGACGATCCGGCGAGCGCCGTCTATGTCGGCTCCAAGGGCAAGGCGACGGTCGCCGCCGGCATGGCGAGTTTCGAACATCGCCTGCCCGCGACCGCGAACCAGGAAGAGGTCGAGGCGCTGCTCGCATCGCTCAACGACGATCCTGCGGTCGACGGCATCCTGCTCCAGCTTCCGCTGCCTGCCCATCTCGACGAGCAGCGCGCGGTGGCGACGATCGATCCCGAAAAGGACGTCGACGGGCTGACCCCGGTCAGCGCCGGACGGCTCGCGCTCGGCATCCCGGGCATGGTGCCTTGCACCCCCTATGGCTGTCTGTTGCTGTTGCAGGATGTGCTCGGCGATCTTGGCGGCAAGGATGCGGTGGTGATCGGCCGCTCGATTCTGGTCGGCAAGCCGATGGCGGCGCTGCTGCTTGGCGCCAATTGCACCGTGACCATGGCGCACAGCCGCACCCGCGATCTGCCCGATCTGGTCCGCCGAGCCGATATCGTCGTGGCGGCGGTCGGTCGGCCCGAAATGGTCGAGGGCGACTGGATCAAGCCCGGCGCGGCGGTCATCGACGTCGGCATCAATCGCCTGCCGCCCGAAGCGGGCGCGACCAAGGGGCGGCTCGTCGGTGACGTCGATTACGCCAGCGCGGCGGGGGTGGCGGGCGCGATCACCCCGGTGCCCGGCGGCGTCGGCCCGATGACGATTGCCTGCCTGCTGCGCAACACGCTGGTCGCCGCGCACCGCCGCGCCGGCCTCGCCGATCCGGAGGGTTTCTGATGCGCCGACTGCTCCTTGCCGGGCTTGTGCTGACGATGCTCGACGGTTGCGCGCCGCAGGGGCCCGAGGCACGCAAGCGCCCGCTTTCGGCGAATCCGAGCGGCTTTATCGCGGCGGAAATCGCCTTCGCGCGGCTGGCGCAGGAAAAGGGGCAATGGACGGCCTTTCGCGAAACCGCGGCGCCCGACGCGGTGATGTTCGTGCCGCAGCGGGTCAACGCCCGCGACTGGCTGAAGACGCAAAAGGATCCGGCCGAGGCGGTGCGCTGGCAACCGCACAAGGTGTTCGTAAGCTGTGATGGCAACAGCGGCGTGACGACGGGCGCATGGCAGAAGGGTCCGGCGCAGGGATTCTTCACCACCGTGTGGTCGCGCGATCCGATGAAGGGCGACATGCGCTGGCTGCTCGATTCGGGCGACGCGCTTGCGACCCCGCGCGCAGCGCCCGACTTCATCGAATCGAAGCAGGCGACCTGCACCGGCAAGCCGGGCGCCACGGTAACCGCCGCCGCGGAGGGTGACGATATGATGGTCGGCATGTCGCGCGACCAGACTCTGAACTGGACTTCGGTCGTGCGCCCCGACGGATCGCGCAGCATCACCGTGCGGCTGTGGGACGGGCACGAAATGACGACCATTATCGATGACCGCATAGCGGCGCCGAAGCAGCCATGATCGACCTTTTCATATCGGCCTTCGTGACGCTTTTCGTCGTCATCGATCCGCCCGGCTGCGCGCCCATCTACGCCAGCCTGACGACGGGAGCCAGCGCGGCGCAGCGCCGGTCGATGGCGATCCGCGCGACACTGATCGCCGGCTTCATCCTGATCTTCTTCGCGATGTTCGGCGAGGCGCTGCTCAGTTTCCTGCACATCGATCTCGACAGTTTCCGCATCGCGGGCGGGGTAATGCTGTTCATCATCGCGATCGACATGGTGTTCGAAAAGCGCACCGAGCGCCGCGAACAGCGCGCCGAAAAGCTGATGGCGACTCCCGAGGTCGAAGATGTGTCGGTGTTCCCGATGGCGATGCCGATGCTTGCCGGGCCGGGATCGATCGCGTCGGTGATGCTGCTGGTGTCGCAGAACAGCGGGCTTGACCGCGCGCTGGTGATTTTCGGCGCACTGCTGCTCGTACTGCTGCTGACGCTCGCGGCGCTGCTGCTCGCCGGGCCGTTCATGCGCTTGATCGGCAACAAGGGCGAGGCCGTCATCACCCGCCTGCTCGGCGTGCTGCTCGCGGCGCTCGCGGCGCAGTTCGTCATCGACGGGCTGAAAGCGAGCTTCTCGAGCCTCGCCTGACAAGGAAAAGGGCGCCACCTGCCGGCGACGCCCTTTCCATTGTCCACGGGAATGGACTTTATTGTGCGGCGGCCACGTCCGCCTGCGTCACCGGCGCGATGCGGATTTCGACGCGGCGGTTGCACTGATAGTCGGCCTGCGTGCGTTCGGGCGCGCATTTGAGCTGCGTTTCGCCATAGCCCATTGTCGCCATGCGCGCGCGGTTTACGCCGCGGCCCGCCAGATAGTCTGCGACCGACGCCGCGCGCCGTTCGGACAGCCCCTGATTATAGGTTTCGCTGCCCTGCGAATCGGTGTGGCCGTAAACGTCGATATAGGTGCTCGGATATTCCGACAGGGTCGAGGCGACGCTGTCGAGCGCGCCACGGAACTGCGACTTCACGACCGCGCTGTTGAGGTCGAATGTCACGTCGCCGGGCATGTTGAGCACGAGCTGGTCGCCCTGGCGTTCGACATCGATGCCGGTGCCTGCGGTGCGTTCGCGCAGTTTCTTTTCCTGCTGATCCATATAATAGCCGACGCCCGCGCCGGCGACGGCGCCGATGCCCGCGCCCAGGATCTTTTCGGTCCGGTCGTTGCGTCCGCCGACGAGATCGCCGAGCAGATAGCCGCCGAGCGCGCCGCCGATGCCGCCGATCGCGGCCTTGGAGATGCGCTGCTTGCCCGTTTCGGGGTCGGTGACGCAACCGGTCAGCGTGAGCGCGCCAAGGCTGGCGACGGCCGCGAGCTTGATCGTCCTCTTGTTCATTTCTGGCTCCCTTTTTTGGGCATCGCCGGTCCATGCGATGCCACGACCACAAGGATAACATATGATCGCGCTTTCCGTTCCGTCATTCATGCTGAACGCTGGCTGAGCGTGCCGATGTCGTCACCATTGTGCAGCACCGCGGCTTTGGCCTATAGGACCGGCATGACCGAAGCTGACAGGGGCCGGGCGCGCCAGCGCCGTACGACCGCCCAATGACCCCTTTTCCCTGGTCGGATGTGGCGATCATCCTGATCCTTATCCTGCTCAACGGCGTTTTCGCCATGTCCGAACTCGCGATCGTTTCGGCGCGCGACCCGCGGTTGCAGGCCGCCGAGAAGCGCGGCAGCAGTGGGGCAAGGATCGCGCGTCAGCTTGCCTCCGACCCCGGCCGCTTTCTGTCGACGGTGCAGGTCGGTATCACGCTGATCGGCGTGCTGACGGGCGCCTATTCGGGGGCCAGCCTGGGCCAGCCTGTCGCCGAACGGTTGCAGGCATGGACCGGCCTTGATGCCGACACCGCACGCACGGTGGCGTTCGCCCTCGTCATCGCGCTTACGACTTATGCCTCGCTGATCGCGGGCGAGCTTGTCCCCAAACAATTTGCGCTGCGCGCACCCGAACGGATTGCGATCTTCGTCGCGCCGATGATGTTCTGGCTTGCGCGCATTGCGGCTCCGCTGGTCTGGTTGCTCAACAACAGTTCGGGTCTGGTGTTCCGCCTGCTCGGTCTCAAGCGCGAATCGGACGATCAGGTGACCGCCGAGGAACTGCATCTGATCGTCGCCGAGGCGTCGAAATCGGGCGTGATCGAGGAGAGCGAGCGCGCGATCATCTCGGGCGTCGTGCGGCTTGCCGACCGGCCGGTGCGCGAGGTGATGACGCCGCGCAAGGATGTCGACTGGATCGACATCACGCTCGACGCGAAGGGCGTGCGCGACAAGCTGCTCGAAACGCCGCACAGCCGTCTGCCGGTCGCGCGCGGGTCGGTCGACGATATCGTCGGTGTCGTCCAGGCGCGCGACATCGCCGCGGCGCTGTTCCGTGGCGACCCGATAGACCTTGAGCGGCTGATGCGCCGCGCCGCGGTCATCCACGACCAGATCGATGCGATGGACGCGCTCGCGGCGCTGCGCCTTGCCGAAGTGCCGATGCTGCTCGTTCACGACGAATATGGCCATTTCGATGGACTGGTGACGCCCGCCGACTTGATGTCGGCGATCGCGGGCGAGTTCGCGTCCGATCAGGATATCGGCAGCGAACCCTTCGTCGTCGAGCGCGAGGATGGCAGCCTGCTGATCGCCGGGTCGATGCCCGCCGACCAGATGGCCGAGCGGCTTGGGATCGAACTCGACGACGACCGCGACTATGCGACCGCCGCGGGCCACGCGCTTGCTATCCTCAAGCATCTGCCCGAGGAAGGGGAGGCGTTCACCGACCGCGGCTGGAGGTTCGAGATCGTCGATATGGATGGCCGCAAGATCGACAAGCTGCTGGTCAGCGAAGTGCGCAAGCCCAAGGTCGAAGCCGAGGGCGATTGATCGGGGCTCGCGGTCGCAACGGCCGGGGCTGAAATGGCAACTGGCCGTTTATCGGGGTCGCGTCGGTCCGACATGATGCATCACCGCTTCCGCGAGTTTTCGCTCCTCGCGGGTCGGACGGACCGGCTCGGTTTCGGGCGTCGCGTGGCGCCGTCCGAACATCGGGCGGCGGACGGGGAGCAGGGGGGCATAACGCATCGGAACACGCCTTGATCGCGCGGCCGCCCCCCGGCACCGCAATGGGTCTGGTCCCCGAAACCATCCTTGCGTGCGCGGCTTGCGCGACGCTTAACGGACAGCGTTACTGGTTTCTTTGTGGTACGCTGAAGGTGCCTTTGACGCGGCCGCCCGAACCGTCGGTGACCGGATTGCCGTCGGGGCCGCGGGCAGCGCCGCGACCGTCGACCGTCGCGCGGCCACTGTTGAGGTCGATCACAAGCCGCCCGCCCGACAGGCGGTTCGCGCCCTGCGTCAACTGGACATTGCCGACCATCGTGATCAGCCGCCGGTCGAGATCGTAGATCGCGACATTTCCCTTCGCCGTTTCATTGCCCTTGGTGACGGTGACGCCGCCCGTCGCGTCGAGCCGGTTGACGTCGGTGTTGCCGGCGCGGGTATAGGCAACGGTCATGCGCGGTGCGACCACGGTCAGCCCCGCCTGCGTTACGCGCACGCCGCCCGCCAGTACGACGCGGTCGGCGCGATCCTGCACCTCGATGCTGCCCGCGTCGAAATCGACGGGGGCGTTGCTGTTGTGATTTGCCAGCGCCTGCGCATAGGCCGCGCCGCCGCCATGCCCGCCCGCCAGAATCGCCAGGCTGGTCAGCACGAAGCTGGCGCCGGCCAGCGTCAGGCTCTTCACGGTCCAAAGCCCCTTCATTTGAGCGCTCCCTGGTTGATCCGAAGATGGGCGTTCCCCGACAGGCGGACGATCCGCTGGTCGAGGTCGGCGGTCAGCTCGTTGGCGGAAAAATTGCCGATGTTCAACGCGCCATTGACGCCGCCGGTACCGACAAGGCTGCGATTCTTGAGGTCGATGGCGACATTGTTCGCGTCGATGCGATAGCCGTCGGCGCCCTTGACCTGGACCAGTCCCGGCACGGTCACCTTTTCGCTGTCCATGTCATATTGTCCGTTCGCGGCGGCGATCGTCGCCGGGCCGTCGGCCAGTTTGATTGCCCCGGACAGTCCGTTCATCCGCACGATCGGTTCGGCCGAGCTTTTCTGCACCGCGCTATCCGCGATGAGCGCAAAGGGCTGGCCTTTGGTATCCTGGCCGCGATATTCGGCGCGTACGACCTTCATCCGCTCCTTCGCCACTTCGACCTTGTCCTTGGCGAGCAGGAAGCTGACCTCGCTGCGCTGGGTGAAGGGCGAAAAGACGAGCACTGCCGCAACAACGCCGATAACCAGCGGCAGGCCGTAGCGCAAAATGCGCACCACGCGGTCGTGGCGCGACCCGCTGGCCGCCCACAGGCGGCGCATCGTACGGTCGATTTCGGCGCGTTCGGACACCCGCGGCGGCTCCCCGTCAGCTATGCGCGAAGATGTCGACCTCGGGCCATCCGGCGAGGTCGAGCGCGGCGCGCGTCGGGAGGAAATCGAAGCAGGATTGTGCGAGTTCGGTGCGCCCCTCGCGCGCAAGGCGGGCGTCGAGCACCTCCTTCATTGCGTGCAGAAAGCGGACATCGCTCGCGGCATAGTCGCGCTGCGCCTCGCTCAGTTCGGCAGCGCCCCAGTCGCTCGACTGCTGCTGCTTCGACACATCCTGTCCCAGCAGTTCGCGGACCAGTTCCTTGAGGCCATGACGGTCGGTGTAGGTGCGCACCAGCTTCGACGCGATCTTGGTGCAATAGACGGGGGCGGTGACGACGCCGAGCGCCTGCTGCATCGCGGCAATATCGAAACGGGCGAAATGGAACAGTTTCAGCCGGTCAGGATCAGTGAGGATCGCCTTGAGAACCGGCGCGTCGTAGCGGCTGCCGGGGCCGAATCGCACCAGATGCTCGTCGCCCTTGCCGTCGCTGATCTGGACAAGGCACAGCCGGTCGCGCAGCGGGTTGAGGCCCATGGTTTCGGTGTCGATCGCGACGGGGCCGGGGCCGATCGCGCCTTCGGGCAGGTCTTCTTCGTGGAAATATACGGTCATCGACTTGCCTTAGGCGAAGCGGCGGCGGCGCTCAATGACTGGTTTTCGCGGCGCCGCCCCTCGGCGCCAGCGCTACGGCAAAGCTTGGAAATCCGCCGATCGCGGCTTTGAATTTTCTGTTCGCAGATGCCGTTCATATAGGTTATATATTGCGCCGTTAGCGGCACGGGGCGAGTCTGTGCCCATGGTGAACTGCGTCCCCGTCCGGCGCAAGGAGCCGGTTCAATCGGGTGTGGACGACCGAAAGCGACTACTAAGCAATGAGTTTCAACAAGGATCGCCGTGGCCATCGCGGACGCGGCAAGCGCGACGACTTCGGCAATTTCGACAGTTTCGAACCGGCACCTTATGGCGGCGGCGGCTTTGGCGGTGGCGACCGCGGTGGTTTCGGTGATCGCGGCGGCTTCGGTGGCGGCGATCGTGCCGGCGGCGATCGTGGTGGTGGTTTCGGCGGTGGCGATCGCGGCGGCTTCGCCGGCGGCGGCCGCGGCGGCTTTGGCGGTGGCGGCGGCGGTGCCCGCGGCGGCATGCCGGCACAGGTCGTCGGCGAAGGCCAGGGCCAGGTGAAATTCTTCAACCCTTCAAAGGGCTTTGGCTTCATCGCGCGCGACGATGGCGGTGAAGACGTGTTCGTGCACATCAGCGCGGTCGAACAGGCGGGGCTGCAGGGCCTCGCATCGGGTCAGCCGCTCGGTTTCACGCTCGTCGAACGCAACGGCAAGGTGTCGGCCATCGATCTCAAGATCGAAGGCGAACCAATGCCTGTCGAGGACTTCGCCCCGCGTCCGCGCGAGGATCGTCCCGCTGCGGGCGGTGCGCGCGGCCGGCGTCAGCTGACCGGCGAACGCACGTCGGGCACGGTGAAATTCTTCAACACGACCAAGGGTTTCGGCTTCATCGCGCGCGATGACGGACAGGCGGATGCCTTCGTCCACGTCAGCGCGGTGCAACGCGCCGGCATGGCGGGCCTCGAAGAAGGCGACCGCGTCGCTTTCGACATCGAGGTCGATGATCGCGGCAAATTCGCCGCGGTGAACCTCCAGCCGACGCAGGACTGATTCGGCGTCCACCGGATGAACGAAGGGCGGCCCCGCAAAGGGCCGCCCTTTTTCGTTAGCGGTGGTCTGCGCAGCCCCTCAGGCGAGGGTGGACTTGAGGAACCAGATACGCTGCTGCGTTTCGTCCGCCCAGCCATCGACCAGGCCGCTCGTCGCAATGTCGCCATCGGCTTCGGCCGCCGTCTTGGCATCCTTGAGCTGCGCGAGCAGTGTCTCGTTATCGGCGGCAAGGTTGCGCACCATCGTTTCTGCGTCGACGCTCGCTGCGTCGTCGTCCTTGATCGACTGGTGACGGCTGATGTCGCCGATTGAGCGGAGCGTCGCCGCGCCATTCTTGCGCACACGCTCGGCGATCAGGTCGGTCGTCGCGAGGATCTGGGCCGCCTGCTCGTCGAACAGAAGGTGCAGGCTGCGAAAACTGGGCCCCTTGACGTGCCAGTGATAATTTTTGGTCTTCAGATAGAGCGCGAAACTGTCGGCGAGCAGCGCGTTCAGCGCATCCGCAACGGCAGGCTGATTCTTGTTGGACATGGGAAAGCCTCCTTTTTCTGCTTCCTGGCCAATATAGTGCCGCAGCGGCAAAGCTGCCCATGAAGCCTGTTCGATGCTGTGATCGATAAAATCGATTATTGGGCGCCGTAATCGGATTTTCTATCAGAGACCGAAGGCGCGCATCGCGGTGTTGAGGCCCCATAGCGCGAGAATCGCGGCGCTCATCAATCGGGCGATCCGTGCCGCGGCCTGATCGGCGAGCGCGGCGCCAAAGGCGAGGAACGGGACCAGCGAAAGCGTCCAGCCGATCAGCCCCCCCGCGGCCGCCCACAGCCCGGCGCCACTCGTCGCCGCCAGCGCGCCGATCAGGAAATGGCTGCGGTCGCCGAGTTGAGCCAGAAACAGCCGTGCCGCGAGCGAGGGCAACGGAGCTTCCTCCAGACTCTGGACCGCCGGGCCGAGGCGCCCCCGCCAGACGAGCGCGACCGCCGCACCGAGCAACGCGAAGGCGAGCAGCAGCGCCACGATACCCTGACCGATCACCCGGTTTGCTGCCGTCCCCGCGACCGCCGCGATGGTCGCATTGGCCACAAAGGCGGCAAAGGCAATCGCGACGACGGCGCGGCGATCCCCGCGCGCCGCCATCACCTGCGACAGCAAACGTCCGGTTCGGCCATCGGCATTGGCAAGCAATACTGCGACGAGGGCAAGCATGATGGCATCCATGACGACCAGCCTACTCCAGCTTTGGTGGCGAAGAAACGGGGCGGCAGAAGCATGGCATGGCGGGGAGGACGCGCAAGCCCGCCGCTTCCCCGTTTCGAATCCCGCCCGTCAATGCCAAGGCGAGGTCCGAACCGCCCAATAGACGAGGTAGAGCAGCCCTGCCCACAACAGAAGGATGAAGGCCATGCCCCCGCGGCTCGAAGGGCGCTCGCTCGTAAGCTCCGCCGCTGCATGCAATTCGCTCCACAGCGGATCGGGGATCATCTGTCGGACCAGCCACAGACCCGCCGGGACGATCAGCAGATCGTCGAGCCAGCCGAGTACAGGGACGAAATCGGGTATCAGATCGATCGGCGACAGCGCATAGGCGGCGACGGCGACCGCCAGCAGCTTGGCAATCAGCGGCGTCCGCGGGTCGCGCGCGGCGAGCCACGCGGCGTGCGCCTCGACGGCGAGTCGGTGACCCAGATCGCCAATGCGTTCGGAAAGGGATTTGCCCGTCATCGCGCCGCACATTAGTCTTCCTGCATGGCTATCCAACTGAAAAGCGCACGCGTCGAGCGGTGGCCCGTCGCGGGCGAATTCGTCATCAGCCGCGGTGCAAGCGACCATGTCGATGTCGTCGTCGCCGAAGTCGAGGAGGACGGCGTCGTCGGGCGCGGCGAAGGAACGCCGATCTATTATCAGGGCGAGGACGCAGCCGGCTGCCGCGACGCCCTGTTGCGCGTCATGCCGCATCTCGCGGGGCTGGGCGCGGCGGCCGCGCGGGCAGCGGTGCAGGAATTGATGGGGGCGGGTGCCGCGCGCAACGCGATCGACTGTGCGCTGTGGGATCTCGAAGCGCGCCAGCGCGCGGTCCCGTTGTGGCAGCTTGCCGGCTGCGAAGCGCCGGCGCCGCGCGTCACCGCCTTCACCATTTCGCTCGGCGGCCCTGGCACGATGGCGGCGCGAACCGAGGAAGCGGTGACGGCGGGCTATCGCCTGTTCAAGATCAAGCTGGCCGGCGACGCCGAAGATCGCGCGCGCGTTGCGGCGGTGCGCGGGGCGGCGCCCGGCGCCCGCCTGATCGTCGATGCGAATGAGAGCTGGGGCGCGCTCGACCTGCTTGCCGAGGCCGAGGCGCTCGCCGAGCTCGGAGTCGAAATGATCGAGCAACCGGTGCCGGTCGGCACCGACGTGCTGCTCGACGGCATTTATGCCCCCCTGCCGTTCATCGCCGATGAAAGCTGCCATGTCGCTGCCGATGTGCCGCGCATCGGGGCCTTTTACGACGGCGTGAACATCAAGCTCGACAAGGCGGGCGGGCTGACCGAGGCACTCAAGCTGGCCGATGCCGCCGACGCGGCGGGTCTGAGCATCATGGTCGGCTGCATGCTGTCGACAAGCCTGGCGATTGCGCCGGCGTTTCTGCTCGCGCAGCGGGCGCGATGGGTCGACCTCGACGGCCCCGCCTTGCTGGCGCGCGATCGCGCCGATGGATTCTGCTTCGCCAATGGCGAAATTAGTCCAATTTAATGATAGTAAATCATATTGACTAAATGACCGAAGCGGGAAATATTCGCCGAATGAGCAATTCGGACGCCGCCCGTCACCGCGAGATCGTTATGCCCGCCCTTCTGCGCCATGCGCGCACCATCTATGGCGGAGCGATGCGGCGGGCGCTTGATCGCGCCGGATTTGACGACATTCCTGCCAATGGCCTCTATGTGATCGGCGGCCTCGCGCTGGGGGCGGAGGAGGTGCCGCTGGGGACTCTGATCCGCGATCTGCGCATATCGAAGCAGGCGGCGGGGCAGCTTGTCGATACGCTCGTCATGCGCGGCTATCTGGAGCGCCAGGCCGATCCCGCCGACCGGCGCCGGCTGGTCGTGCGCCTGACCGAGCGCGGCGCCGAAGCCGCGACAATCCAAGGCAAGGCGCGCGATGCCATCGACGCGAAGCTCGCGGCGCGGGTCGGCGCCGAGGACATCGCCGCAGCGCGGCGTGTCCTCTATGTGCTGGTCGAGATGGGGATCGAGGCCCGCGAGCGCGAGCCGGCTTCGTCCTAGAGCGCCACCTCGGCATGGCTGCCGAGTTCGCCTTCCTTTACCGTCGATCCGGTCATCAGGCGGAACAGCCCCTTGATCCCCGCCTCTGCGGTCCAGATTTCGGCATCGTCGAGATCGAAGCGCAGCATCAGCAGGTCCGGGTCGTCCTTGCCGCCTTCGTACCAGGCCTCGACCGGCTTCGACCAATATTTGTCGATCGTCGCACGGTCGGTCACCGGGGTCAGCGTGCCGGAGACGCATGCGAACAGGTCATGCCCCTTGGCGACATATTGGGCCATCGCGCGCCCGCCGGCGGCGAGACGGCCGCTCTTGGCGTGGAAAAAATGGAAATAGCCGTCATTGTCCTTGTCGAGCTGCGCCGTCATCGGGATCGCGTGGGCGTGACCGGCGTCAAGCGCGACCATCAGATAGGGATTGTCGGCGAGTTCCTTCCAGAAACGCTGTTTGATATCTTTGCTCATCGGGGAGGCTCCTTTCTGCTTGTGCCATGCTAACGCGCGGAGCCGCCCCGATGTTGCGCGCTTCAGCGCGCGGCCCGCGCGGCGTAGCTCACCACCTCATATTCGATGCCGTCCGGGTCGAAGAAATAGAAGCGGCGGCCGGGTTCATAATCGCCGTGATTGAAGGGGCGCAAACCGGCATCGACCACTTTCGCCTCGATCGCATCGAGATCGTCGACTTGGATGCCGACATGGTTGAGCGGTTCGCCTTTCGCGAAATGCGCGTTCGCATGAAGGCCGTCGGGACCGGTGTAGAGTGCGACATAGGCCTCGTCCGATCCAACGTGGATCGACATACCGCCATCACGCGCCGGCCCGCGCCAGCGTTCGTGCCAGCCGAAGATTCGCGCCATCAGCGCGGCGCTGCGTTCGGGGTCACTGACGGTCAGATTCACATGTTCGATAAAGGGATGCGCCATGGGCTGAAACTCCTGATTCGGGTTGACGCACACCAATATGAAAGCTCAACCAAGCTTTAGATCAAGCATATTATGCAAAGGGGCTTTCGTGCACCGCACCGACCTTCTGCCCATCGGCGAGCTTGCCGCACGAACCGGCGTCGCGATGTCGGCGATCCGTTTCTACGAAGCGAAGGGGCTGATCGCGTCGCTGCGCACCGCGGGCGGGCAACGGCGCTTTCTGCGTGCGGACACGCGGCGCCTGTCGTTCATCCTGATTGCGCAGCAGATGGGGCTCAGCCTCGACGAGATCGCGGCGGAACTGGCGCGCCTCCCTTCGGAACGTACCCCCAATGCCGCCGACTGGCGCCGGATCAGCACCGGCCTGCGCGCGCGGATCGACGCGCAGATCGCGGCGCTCGAACGGACACGCGATCTGCTCGACGGTTGTATCGGTTGCGGTTGCCTGAGCCTCAAGAAATGCGGACTTTATAACGCGCGCGACAAGGCGGCGCAGCGCGGCGCCGGGCCGCGCTATCTGCTGGGCGACCGATCGGGCGATATTGCCGAAGCGCGATAGCGCGCGTGGCGGCGGCAACTATTCGGTTGCCGCAACGGACGCGGCCGGGTCGCGCCGGGGCTACATCGGTTCGGCCATCACCGCTTCGATTTCATGGTTCAGCACTTCGGCACGGCGGCATTGCTCATGATCGCCGCGCTCGCATTTGTCGGTCGCCTTGTCGCGCTGGCGCGAAAGCTTGCCCAACCTCTCCTCGCGTTCGCGCATCGCCCGGCCGCGGTTGCGGTCGGCCTCGTCCTGGCTGGTGGTCGACCAGTCGACGACCTGTCCCGCGGCCTTCACCGGCGCGGTGACGACCGATTTCACGGTGCTTACACAGCCCGCCAGCAAGGGCAGCGCCAGCATCGCCCCGAACCATATCCGCATCGTCCTTCTCCTCGGCGTCCGGCGTTGCACATTGCCGCAGCAATGGCCAGCGGCTTGCGGCCAAAAGTGCAGCCTTTCGGCGCTTCTGTCATATCACTGAAACAAATGGTTAAATTCGAATTTACTCTCTTGGCCTAGGTCGCCCTGCATCGCTTTGCAGTCAAGAGAGACAGATGACGCCCCCCGATCCGCTATTGGCCCCCGCGACCGGACATTCGATGGCGATCGCGCACGATGCGCATCTGTCGGCGGTGATCGACATTTTCCGGGCGCAGCCGCAGTTGCGCGTCCTGACGATCGTCGACGCGGCGGGGCAGCCGGTCGGGATCGTGCGCGAACAGCGGGTGCGCGAGCTGCTCTTTTGTCCCTATTGGTTTTCGCTGATGCAAAACCCGTCGATCGGGGGATCGATCGCCTCGCTCATCGATCCGTGCCAGATCGCCGACGTCGGCGAGAGTACCGCCGCGCTGCTCCGGATCGCGGCGCAGTCGGCGGCGCAGGAACTTGTGCTTGTCGATCGCGGGCGCTTCGTCGAAACGCTCGACGCGGCGCAATTGTCGAAGCTGGCGATGTTGCGCGAGATCGAGGTGGCACAGGAGCGCAGCGCGCGCGCCGCGACGGTCGAAGCAAGCGGGCGCCGCTTCGAACAGGATATCAGCGCGCTGACCGCGACGCTCGCCGAGATGGCGCGCGAGGCGGAGGCGGTGGCGCAGGGGCTGGGGATGCGCGCCGACGAGACGGGGCGCGACGCGGTGTCGGTCGCGGGCGCAACCGCCCAGACGCTCGCGGGGCTTCAGGAGCTTGGCGATCGCGGGCGCGGGCTCGCCGCCAGCATGGCGCGCATCGTCGCCGACGGCACCCGGGCGCGTGACGTGCGGCGTGACGCCCATGCGCGCGTCCGGTCGGCGAGCGAGCGGGCGACCGCGCTGCGCGAGGCGAGCCAGTCGATCGAGCATATGTTGCGCCTCATCATCGACATGGCGAGCCGCACCAACATGCTGGCGCTCAATGCCGGGATCGAGGCGGCGCGCGCGGGGGAGGCCGGGCGCGGCTTCGCCGTCGTTGCCCAGGAAGTGAAGAATCTCGCGGCGCAGACCCGTGCCGCGGCCAGCGACATTTCGCCCTTCATCAACCATATTCGCGAAATCGTCGGGCAGGTTGCCGAAGGCTTTGCCGAGGTCGAACGCGCGATCGAGGCGAACAACGCCTTTTCGGATGCCGTCGATACGGCGGTCGACGGCCAGAGCGCGACGACCCTGCTGATCGCAAGCTATGTCGAGCAGGCGGTTGCTGCAGGGAAGGAGATCGACTCGCGCGTCCATCAGATCGGCCGCCGCTCCGCGGCGGTCGGACAGGAGGCGGTGGCGCTCGGAGAATTGTCGTCGGGGCTGACGCGTGCGGCGCGATCGCTGCATCAGCGCGCGAGCCAGTTCGTCGAGACCGTCGCGGCGGCCTGAATCCCGCCGCGGGACATATGGTTTACAAAGACTTGCCGGGGGCATCGGCTGTGATAGGTTGCTCCCGCGCCCGCGGCGCTTCCGGCCCCGGGAGGGAGGGAGGGTCCATATGACCAATATGCAAAAGGGTCTGGCCGAGTTTATCGGCACATTCTGGCTTGTCTTCGGCGGTTGCGGCAGCGCGGTTCTGGCGGCGGCCTTTCCCGATGTCGGCATCGGATTGCTCGGCGTCGCGCTCGCCTTCGGCCTGACGGTCGTCACCATGGCCTATGCCATCGGCCATATCTCGGGCTGTCATCTGAACCCCGCGGTCACGGTCGGCCTGTGGGCCGGCGGCCGCTTCCAGTCGCGCGACATTCCGCTCTATGTCGTCGCGCAGGTGCTGGGCGCGATCGTCGCCGCTTTTCTTCTCTATTATATCGCAAGCGGAAATCCCGATTTCGATCTTGCGACCAAGGGCCTCGCCGCCAACGGTTTCGGCGACGGCTCGCCCGGCCATTACGACATCTGGTCGGCGCTGATTATCGAGGTCGTGCTGACCGCGGGTTTCCTGTGGGTCATCATGGGATCGACCGACGGCCGCGCACCCGCGGGTTTCGCGCCGCTGGCCATCGGCCTCGCGCTCACGCTCATCCACCTCATCTCGATCCCGGTGACCAACACCTCGGTCAATCCCGCGCGCAGCACCGGCCCGGCGCTCGTGGTCGGCGGGCTGGCGCTTCAGCAGCTCTGGCTGTTCTGGCTCGCACCGCTCGCCGGCGGGCTTGCCGGGGGCTGGCTCTACAAGACGCTGGGCGCCGATCGCTTTCCCAAGCCCGATATCGAGGGCGAATGACGAACGGACCGGCGGGGCGCGTCCCCGCCGGTTTCCGCCCTGCGCTTCCTATTTGAGCAGATCGAGCGCGAAGGCGCGCACATCGGCGGCCATGTCGGGGCGTTCGAGCGCGATCGCCAGATTGGCCTGAATATAGCCGGCCTTCGATCCGCAGTCGTAGCGGGCGCCGTCGAAGGTGACCGCGTGAAAGGGCTGCCGCCCGATCATCGTCGCCATGGCGTCGGTGAGCTGGATTTCGCCGCCTGCGCCCTTTTCCTGGCTTTCAAGCACGCGCATGACGTCGGGCTGGAGGATATAGCGGCCCGAGATGATGAGGTTCGACGGGGCGTCGTCGATCGCGGGCTTTTCGACAAGGCCGCGCACCTCGGTCAAGGCGCCCTCGGCGCGGCCCGGCGCGATCACGCCATAGCTCGACACCTGTTCGTGCGGCACTTCGAGCACCGAGATCAGATTGCCGCCAACCTTGTGATAGGCATCGACCATCTGCTTCATGCAGCCGGGGCTGCCGTGCATGAATTCGTCGGGCAGGAAGATCGCGAAGGGTTCGTCGCCGACGATGTCGCGGGCGCACCAGATCGCGTGGCCCAGCCCCATCGGCTCCTGCTGGCGGACATAGGCGCAATTGCCGGGACCGAGCCGCGTGGGTTCCAGCACCGACAAATCCTTGCCGCGTTCGGACATCGTGCGTTCGAGTTCGAAGGCGATGTCGAAATGATCCTCGATCGCGCTCTTGCCGCGGCCGGTGACGAAGATCATCTGCTCGATCCCCGCCTCGCGCGCCTCGTCGACCGCATATTGGATCAGCGGCCGGTCGACGACAGGCAGCATTTCCTTGGGGATCGCCTTGGTCGCAGGCAGGAAGCGCGTGCCGAGGCCGGCGACGGGAAAGACGGCTTTGCGGATCGGTTTCATGGCCGGGCTCTTAGCGGGGATCGGGCGGTGTGGAAAGGCAGGGCCGACGGCGGTTCAGGGCGTCACGATGATGACGACGCGGCGATTGTCCTGCCGGCCTTCGGGCGTATCGTTCGGCGACAGCGGCATGGTTTCACCGCGCCCGATAATCTGGCCGGGGGCGAATTGCATTCCGCCCGCGATCAGCGGCGCGGCAACGGCCTGGGCCCGGGCTTCGGAGAGCTTCTGGTTATAGTCGGTTGCCCCTACCGAATCGGTGTGGCCTTCGACGCGCGCGCCGGGGATGCCGACCGCGATCAAACGCTGCGCGAGCTTGCCGAGCCGTTCGGTCTGTTCGGGCTGGATCGCGCTTTCGTTGGTCGCGAACAGCAGGCGATCGGCCATCGTGAGCTGCCAGCTGTCGTCGGTGGCCGCGGGGGCGGGGATGAAGCCTTCTTCCTTCAGCACCGCGATCTGTGCGGCATTGAAGCCCTTTGGCGCCGGCATGCTCTGGCACGCTGCGAGCAATGCGGCGACGGCCAGCGCGAACAGGGTGCGAAGGTGGCGGGGGGCGGCATGGGTCATTGCAGGTCTCCGGGGGGTCGTCATTTCGAGAGCTTGCCGAGCTTGTCGGCATACATGGCGGCATCCGCCGCGGTCAGCAGCGCGGTGGGATCGGTGCCGTCGGCAGGATGCACGGCAACCCCGATGCTGACCGACAGGCGGTAGCTGTCGCCGCCGGGCAGCGTGATCGGATCGGCGATGGCCGCGCGAAGGCGCTCGGCGAGCGAGTCGGGTTGTGCGTCATGTCCGGCCGGATCGACGATCATCACGAATTCGTCGCCGCCGATGCGCGCGGCGAAATCGCCCGGGTGAAGCAGTGCCTTGATCCGCTGCGACAGCGCCACAAGCACCGCGTCGCCGGCGGCGTGACCAAAGCCGTCATTCACCGCCTTGAAATTATCGGCATCGATGAACAGCAGCGCAAAGCGGGCGGCACCCGCAGCCAGCCGCGCCGCCAGCGCTTCGTCGAACGCCGCGCGGTTAGGCAGCGCGGTGAGCGGATCGTGGGAGGCGCGGTGGGCGAGCAGCGCCTTTTCGCTTTCCATATGCCCCTGCCAGCCCTGCAGCTCGTCGAGCAGCGCGTTGATGTCGCCGCCGAGCCGGTCGAGTTCGGCAATGCCGAGCCCCTGTACCCTTTTGTCGAAACGGCGGTGCAGCCGGACGTCGTGCGCGACGGTTGCAATCTCTCCGAGCGGCTTGACCAGCTCATATTCGAAGCGCCGGGCGAGGATGACCGTGCCGATCGCGGTAATGAGCAGGCAGGCGAGGCCGGCGAGCAGGCCAAGCCGTACATAATGGGTCAGCGTCGAACTGTCGCCCCACACCTCGATCGTCCCGATCACCGACCCGTTGCGCTGGACGGTGGTCGCAAAGGGCCGCGGAAAGAAAAAGCCCGTGAGCATCGGCATCGCATCGCCGTGCGGCGACACCCATTCGGTGAGCAGCCGTCCCTTGTCGTCGAGCACGCGCAAGCGCGCGATGCCGGGTATCCTGGTGAGCGGCTGCAACCCCTCGCGCGCCGCCTGCGGATCGTTGAAGACGAGCGCGGGTTCGACGCCATAGGCCGCGACCTGCGCCGCCAGTTCCATATTGCGGTCGGCATAGCCGCGCAGCGTCGTGATCCCGGCGAGCAGGATCGTGATCCCCGACAGCGCGACCGCGAGTAGCGTGACCCCGAAGTGAAAGCGCGACAGCAGCTTTTGCAGGGTCGTGCGCGCGCCGCTGCGTTCGGGGGCGGGGGACGGCGTCATCGCGGTCCTCCGTCGCTGCCGATCTTGAGCACGCGCGGATCGACGCGCACCGTGCCGCGGCCGATCGAATCGAGATTGACCGAAAAGCTGAGCCGCTGACCCTGCGCGTTCAGGCAGAACATCGCGCCGAGGTTGCAGTTGCTGTCGTCGTCGGTGACCGTGAGCACCGCCTTTCCGCGCACCCAGCCGATCAGCCGCTGCCGGTCGACCGCCGGCATTTGCCCGAGATAGAGCATGTGACAGCCCGCGCCGCCGATTGCCGCTGCGGCGCTGACGCGCCGGACGCTCACCGATCCGCGGCCGGGCAGATCGGGCGCCGGACGTTCGGTCAGGCGCGGGGTGCCGATGACGCACATGGTGCGCGGGGCGCCCGGCGCCTCGTTCGGCCATGTCGCATAGGTCACGATGCCGCCGAGCATGCGGTTGACCGCCAGCGCCATGCCACCCGGACTGTCGTCCACGACAGTTTGCGCCGCCGCCTGCATGGCGAGCTGCGGCGCCGTCATCGACGAGCCGATCAGGAGCAATGGTATCAGCACGCTGTAGCGGTCCCCACCTCGGAAGGGGGTGATCCTGCCCCCGCGAGGCGGCGTCCGCTAGAGAAAAGCGCCGCTAAGTCAAGGAAAAGTGACGCCATGCGGCCATATTGCAACAGTCGGCCGCCCGTCTTTCGATGGCTTCAGGCCTCGCGCAGCCGCCCTGAAAACCCCTTGCGCAGCTTTGCGAGCTTGGGCGGGATCACGGCCATGCAATAGGGATTGCGCTGGCCTTCGCCGTCCCAATAGTCCTGATGATAATCCTCGGCGGGATACCAGGTCGACGCCGGTTCGATGCGCGTCACGATCGGCGCGGGCCAATCGGGCTGCGCGCGCGCGATTGCGGCCTCGACCGCCGCCGCCTGCGTTTCGTCGAGCGGAAAGACGGCGCTGCGATATTGGGTGCCGATGTCGTTGCCCTGGCGATTGAGCTGCGTCGGATCGTGCGTCGCGAAGAACACGTCGAGCAGATCGGCGTAGGAAATGGCCGCCGGATCATATCCGATGCGGATCGCCTCGGCATGCCCCGTATCGCCGCTGCACACCTGCTTGTAGGTCGGATTGGCGACCGATCCGCCGATATAGCCGCTTTCGACGCTTTCGACGCCCGCCAGCGATTTGAACACCGCTTCGGTGCACCAGAAGCAGCCTCCGGCGAAAATGGCGGTCTCTGTCATCGCGTCGATCCTTTGATGGGGTGGGCCTTTGATGGGGTAGGAGACGCCCAGATAGGGTCGGGCGCCTTCTATTCCAAGGGCGGCGGCGCGCTGGTGAGCGGCGGCGCGAGCGGCTGGCCCGCGGCGCGCTGCGCGTCGATCGCCCGAACCTCCCTTTCGATCGAGGCGGCGCGGTCCTGCCATCGGGGGTGAGTTCCCGCCTGAAGCAGCGGACGGCCGGCACGTTGGCCGAAAGCGGTCCAGAAGCGGACTGCTGCGCGCGGGTCATAGCCGGCATTCGCCATCAGCCAGGGCGACAGGCGATCGGCTTCGATCTCGGTCTGCTTGAACAGCCGCGCATTGCGGCCGAACTGCTGCAACAGTCCGCGATCGACCCCCGCGGCGTCGAGCCGGGCACGATGCCCGAGAATATTATGCGCGAGTTCGTGCGCGACGGCAGCCGCCAGCTCGGCGTCGTCCTTTGCGAATTGCGCCAGCCCTGCGGAAATGACGACGAGCCGGCCGTCGGCGGCCCCGTCGGGGCGGTCGCGGGCGTCGACGCGGAAATCGGTCGCGCAGCCGACCACCGGTACGATCCGTACCGGAGCCTTGCCGGTGTCGAGCATGGCCGGCCGGTCGCTCGGCAGGCCTGCAAACAGCCTTTCGAGCGCGGCGATGCGGGCATAGGCGTCGCTGCCCTCGCCCTGCGGCGGCAGGGAACCGGCAAGGCCTTGCACCAGGCTCCCCGCATGCAGCCCGGCGGCGGCAGCGGGCGAGCCCGCGGCGACCGCGGCGAGGAAAGGCGTGTCGGTGTCTGCGGCGCCGTAGGCGGCCTCGGCAGCCGGGCGCTGCGCGTCGGAATAAAGCCGCGGATCGCCCCACAGCCAGCCGAACTGCGGCTGGACCCTCGCGCACCATGGCGCATTGCCCGTCGTCAGGCGGTAGCCGATGGTCGCGACGCGCGCCTCGAGCGCCGCGAGCGCCGGATAGGGAGAGGGCTCGGCCATCGCGGCGGCGGGGGCGGAGATGGCAAGCAGAAGGGCGGCGGACAGGCGCAGCATGGGCGCCGACTTATCAGCGCCTTTCTGTCGGAGCCATGAATTTCGAGCGCCGCCGCCGCCTCTTGCCTATCGCCCGGCAAGCGCCGATAGGGCGGGGCGATGTTGAACGCTTCGTCATCGGCCCGGCCGCTCCATCCCCGCCCCGCCGCGCTCGCGCGCTGGCTGTGGGCTGTTGCCATCCTCGTCATCATGGTCGTCGCCGTCGGCGGCATCACCCGGCTGACCGAATCGGGGCTGTCGATCACCGAATGGAAGCCCGTATCGGGGGTGCTGCCGCCGCTGACCGAGGCCGGATGGCAGGCCGAGTTCGAAAAATACAAGCGGATCCCCGAATATAAGGAGATCAACCTCGGCATGTCGCTCGCGGCCTTCAAGGGGATCTTCTTCTGGGAGTGGCTGCACCGGATCCTTGGCCGTCTGGTCGGCATGGCTTTGCTGGTGCCGCTTGCCTGGTACGCATGGCGCCGCGCGATTCCGGCGGGCTATGGCTGGCGGCTGTTCGCGCTCGCCGCGCTTGTCGGTCTGCAGGGCGCGATCGGTTGGTGGATGGTCGCGTCGGGACTCGAATATCGCACCGATGTCAGCCATTTCCGACTGGCGACGCACCTTCTGACCGCGCTGTTCCTGCTCGCGGGGCTCGTCTGGACCGCGCGCGATCTTGCCGTTCTGGCGCACGATCCTGGCGCGCGGCCGGCGCGCCTGACCGGCGCGGCGTTGGGCGTTATCGCGATCCTGATCGTCCAGCTGCTGCTCGGCGCATGGGTCGCCGGGCTCAACGCGGGCTATGTCGCAAGCACATGGCCGCTGATGAACGATCATTTCGTTCCCGAAGGCATCGACTGGTCGGGCGGCACGTGGCTCGCCGTCTCCAACGATCCCTTCCTCATCCATTTCCTCCATCGCTGGTGGTCGTGGGTCGCCGCGGGCGCGTTGCTGTTGCTGGCGCGCTCGCTCGCCCGGCAAGGGGCTCGGCGCGAGGCCGGGCTCCTGCTGCTGGTTGTCGCGGCGCAGATGACGCTCGGCATTCTGACGGTCGTGACCGGCGTATCGATGTGGATTGCGGTGTTGCACCAGGTGACGGGCGCCATTCTCGTCGCGACGACTGCCGCCGCGCTGCACCGCCTCGGTCGCGCAGCGGCATGATCGCTCTCGGTGCCCTGTTGCTGCTTGCGGCGCAGGCGCCGGAGCCTCCGGTCCCTTCGGAAACGCAGCAGGTTGCCGCGCTGGCCTTCGCACCGCCGCTCGATCGTCCGCTCACCTATCGCGTCGCAACGCGGCGGTTGAGCCGCGACGGCGGCTTCACCAGCTTTGCGCTCGTTTATGATTTGCGGTGGCAGCGCGTCGGGCGCGGTTATCAGTTGCTGGCGCGGATCGACCGCGTCGAGTCGGACGCGCATCCCGAAGTCGTGCGCACGCTGCGGCTGATGATCGACCCGCTGATCGGCGAGACGCTGACCTATTTCGTCCCCGCCGACGGCAGCTCGGTCGATATGGTCGACCCCGACGGGCTGTGGCGCCGCGTCGTCGACCGGGCGCAGGCGCTTGCGGAGTCGTCGGACCGGCCCGAGGCGAAGCAGGCCGCGCAGATCATCGCTGCCTTGCCGCCAGCCGAGCGCGACAAGCTGGCGAGTGCCGACATCCGCGCCCTCGTCGTGCCCGCGAACGGCGCGATCCCGAACGGCGCCGACGGTCCGATCATGACCGTCACCGTCGCCGGCCGGCGCACCATATCGGCGAGCGAGCCGCCCGCCGCCGGCGCGGCGCAGCCGATCGAGGTCGATACGCGCTGGACGATCGATCTGGCGACCGGGCTGCTCGCCGAGGAGCGCCGCCAGAGCTTCCTGGCGACCGGAAACGCCGCCGATCGCAAGCTGGTCGAGGAGCGGATCAGGGCGCTCGAACCGGGTGATCCCAGCTGATGGTATCATAATACCCGTCAGCAAAGCCGCTCTCAGCTTGACTTTCGGTCTGTCTACCGCCATTGGCCCGCGTCGAAGCGCCGCTTGAGTCCCCTTGGGGTCGGGCGGCGCGGTTTGTTTTCGGGGTGGCGGGCCGTCCGGCCGGTCGCTCCCGTCCATCTCTGTCAAGGAGCGTGCCATGAAGGCGCTGACCAAGACGACCCAGTCGGCGAATGCCGGTACGGTCGAAAAGAAATGGGTGCTGATCGACGCCGACGGCCTGGTTGTTGGCCGCGTCGCTTCGATCATCGCCAATATCCTGCGCGGCAAGCACAAGCCGAGCTTTACCCCCCACGTCGATTGCGGTGACAATGTCATCGTCATCAACGCCGAAAAGGTGAAGTTCACCGGCAAGAAGCTGTCCGACAAGGTCTATTACAAGCACACCGGCTATGCCGGCGGAATCAAGGAAGTCACCGCCCAGAAGGTTCTGGAAGGCCGCTTCCCCGAGCGCGTGCTCGAAAAGGCCATCGAGCGCATGATCCCGCGCGGCCCGCTCGGTCGCCAGCAGATGCGCAACCTGCGCATTTTCGCCGGCAGCGAACATCCGCACGAAGGGCAGAGCCCCGAAGTGATCGACGTCGCGTCGATGAACCGCAAGAACAAGGTGGGTGCATAATGGCTGACGAACAGACCATGACCGATCTCAAGGATCTCGCCGGCGCCGTCGAAGGCACCGTCGCTCCGGCCGCTCCGACGGCTCCGCTCCGCGAAAAGCAGGTCGACAAGCAGGGCCGCGCCTATGCGACCGGTCGCCGCAAGGACGCCGTCGCCCGCGTGTGGGTCAAGCCCGGCACGGGCAAGATCACCGTCAACGGCCGCGACCAGGAAGTCTATTTCGCGCGCCCGACGCTGCGCCTCGTCATCAACCAGCCCTTCGGCCTGACCGAACGCGCCGGCCAGTATGACGTCGTCGCGACCGTCAAGGGCGGCGGCCTGTCGGGCCAGGCAGGCGCCGTCCTGCACGGCATCGCGCAGGCGCTGACCCGCTTCGAACCGGCGCTTCGCGGCACGGTCAAGGCGGCCGGCTTCCTGACCCGCGACAGCCGCGCGGTCGAGCGTAAGAAATACGGCAAGGCGAAGGCCCGCCGCAGCTTCCAGTTCTCGAAGCGCTAAGTTTCTTCCGCCGACGGGCGGAGAAAAGGAGGGCGGTCCGGCGACGGGCCGCCCTTTTTGCGTGGTCCACGCCTGTGCCCCGGGACCGCCTCCGAAATGGCTAAATATCTGTAAACGAACATTGTCATATTCGTGACAGCGGTTATTCTGTCCCCATGTCAGTCGATCCCGACCCGGATCGGATGACACTGAATCAGGGGGTAGAAAATGCAATCTTTTCCGATCTCGCGGCGTGCGCGCCGCGGTGTTCTTCTCGCGTCCGTGTGCGCTGCCGGGATTTTTCAGGCGGCACCTGCTTCGGCGCAGGTCGAAGCGAGCGCGGCTCCGGTGGCCGGTGCCGGCTTTCTCGACGCCGTGGCGCCCGAACCGCAAGACGACGGTCTGAACATCACCCAGGCGGGCGCCTATACCGTCAAGGTGTCGCCCGAACCCGAAATTCTGATCGCCAACCCCGGAACGACGGTGAGTGCGCGTGATCCGAACAATGTGACGGGGATCGGCCAGATGATCATCGATCAGGGCGGTGGCTTCGTCGGCTTGTGCACCGGCACCCTGATCAATCCGCGCACGGTGATTTTTGCGGCGCACTGCGTCAATGAGGCGCCCGGTGCCGACTATGGCGCGGCGACGGGCGGGATTCCGATCGGGTTCGGCTTCGAGAACAACCTGCGTGCCAACGCGCCGGGGGAGACAGATGAATTGATCCGTTGGCTGTTCGGCGGTGCCGACGGCACGGGGCAGTATGAAACGAACACCGCACAATCCTTCTATAACGTCAACCATGTCGCCTATAATCCCTATTCGCTCGAGCCGGATGCGCAGAGCTTCCTCTATGGCGACGTCGCGCTCGCTACGCTCGACACCCCGGCGGCCGATGTTCCCACTTGGGCGCTGCTCTTCTCGCCGCTGCCCCCGACCGATGTCACCGCAGACGGCACCGGATACAATGTCGGCATCTACGGATATGGCAGCGTCGGAACAGGCGAAACCGGCCAGACGGGCGGTTCCGATTTCCGTCGCCGCGCCGCCGAAAACATCCTCGGCGCGCTGACCGACCTCGAAACCTTCGAGGGTTTTCTGTTCGGCGGAGCCCCCAATGGGCTGACCCAGAATCTCTATTTCCTCGACTTCGACGATCCGCGCCGCGGCTTTTCGGGTGCGAGTGTGTTCGATTTCAACGCGTTCCGCGACAATGCGCGCACCGCAGAGGACGGCACGCCGACCGAAGGCATCACCGCTCCCGGCGATTCGGGCGGGCCGCTGATTCTGCAGAATTTTTCGAAGCAGTTGGTGATTGGCGTGCTGTCGGGCGGCTATTCGCGCTTCTTCAACGGCCAGGCGCCCTATAGCTACGGCGCCGTCAGCTTTTATCAGCCGCTCTACCTCTATTGGGACTGGATCGCGGAAAACAATCCCTATCACTATGTCGGGACGAAGGCCGGAAACGGACAGTGGACCGATGCCAATCATTGGGTTTCGACGCTCGATCCCGCCTATATGATCCTGTCCGGCGGTCAGCCCGTTAACGGCATTCCGACGACGCCTGGTGAGCAGATTTTCGGGACCGAAGGGGATTTCGGGCAAATCTGCTATCAGACGACGGGCCTTAACGACTGTTACGATACGGCGACGGGCGTCGAAACGGTGACGGGCGATCCGATCGGGACGGCTGGCAATAACGCCGGTCAGGGGCAGGTCACGGCCGCCGGCGGGTTCATCGACGGCATTGCACCCGAAGCGCAGGCCGATGGGACGGGGACGGTTCTGCCGTCTGCCACGCTGACCAACGGACTGCCGGGCGCGACCGGTTTCGTGCCCGACAATTCGGACCCCGACAACACCGCGGGCACCGCGGCGCGCTATTTCGACGTTACGCTGGCAGCAGCGGGAACGACGACGCTGTCGGGCGCCGATATCACCATCGACCGTCTGAGCATCGGGACTGCCGACGCGGGTTTGGTCATCGCAAGCGGCGCATCGCTCACCACGCTGATGAACACGACGCAATTTGCCGGGCTCAATCAGGTCGACGGCACGTTGACGACGATCGGCGACTATAGCCTGATGGGCGGCGGCCTGCTCGGTTCGGGGCGGATCAATGCGCCCTATCTGACCAGCGTCACCGGCCAGATCGCACCCGGCACGACCACGACCGTCGGGACGCTGACCGTCGGGGGCAATCTGGTGCTTGCATCGGGCAGTCAGTTGTTCGTCAATCTGGGTGACGGCACGTCCGATCTGCTGTCGGTTGTCGCGAACGGCACGTCGCTCGGCACGGCCGACCTTGGCGGTTCGGTGGTTTTCTCGCCGGCCAGCGGCTATTCGGTCAAGGCGGGCGATGAATATGTCTTCCTGACCGCGGAAGGCGGAATTACAGGGACATTCGACAATGTCGCCAATATTTCCGCAATCCTGACGCCCACGCTGACTTACGGTCCCGCGTCGGTCACGGTGGCGATCGACGCCGGTCTCTACGAAAATGTGGTCAGCGGCGCATCGCCCGTTCAGCAGGCCTATGCGCAACTGCTCGACAATTCGCGCGGTGCGGCAGGTCTTTCGGGAGTTTACGGCCCGCTCGACATGCAAAGCGCAGCAACGATCCAGGCGACGCTCGACAGCTGGGCGCCGCGGACCGAAACGTTGCGCGGTTCGCTTGCGACCGTCGCCGTCGACAATATGGCGCGCTTTACCCGCGACCGGCTCCAGCGGCTCGATGAAGCCAGCATGGGTGGAACGCTGGCCTATATCGGCCGACCCATGCAGCTTGCTGCGCTCAACATGACAGCGGCGGGTGCCGACGGCGCTGCGGTGCGCAGCGATTCGGCGCCGATGGCGGTCGAACAGGGCAAGCTGCCCGACGACATGAGCGGCTTCCTTGCCGGCGGTTATCTGGACGGCGACAGCCGTGCGATGGCTACGGCGGTTCCGGCGGCCGGCCGCGATCAATTCGACGGCTTCTACCTTGCGGGCGGCGTTGAAAAGGCGGTCGGCGACGGCAGTCTGGTCGGCTTCTCGCTCAGCTACACCGACGTCAAGGGTAACACCGCGGTCGCCGGCCAGTCGGCGAAGGGCACGCTGGTCCAGGGTACGCTCTACGGCAAGACCCGCTTCGCGGGCGGTGTCGAGCTTGCCGCGCAGGCGAGCGCCGGTGCCTTCGGATCGAAGACCACACGTATCGCCGATCTGGTCGGCACGCCTTATACGCTGACCGGCGAAGACAGTTCGCTTGTCGTGTCGGGCGAGGTCAGCCTGGCAAAGATGTTCGATGCCGGTTCGATGGAAATCGGTCCGCGCGCGGCGCTACGCGCCACGCATATCGGCTTCTCCAAATATAAGGAAACGGGCGGCGTTCCGGCGCTCGTCTATGATCGCGACAGCGTGGACAGCGTGCAGGCGCGCGCCGGGCTCGCCCTGTCGGGCAAGGCCGGCAGCAAGGTTCAGCCCTATCTGAACGCCGATTATGTGCATGAATTCAAGGATGCGCCGGCGGCCTTCGGAGCGAATTTCGTCGGCGGGCTCGGTCCCAATGCTATCTTCGGTTTGGCGGGTACCGACAAGGATTGGGCCGAAGTCGGTGCCGGGCTGACGCTGTCGACCGGCAATGTCGACCTCTCAATTGGCGCCGACACGACGATCGGTCGCAAGGATGTGTCGAACCAGAGCTATCGCGGTTCGGTGACTTTCCACTTCTGACGCCCACCCACGTCAGCGATGCAAAGGGGGCGGTCCGGCGACGGGCCGCCCTTTTTGCGTGGTGCTTTCTAAGCGCCGACTGCAACATCGGGCGATGGCGGCGCGTTGGCTTGGCAAGAGCATCAAAGGAGAAAGCCCATGCCGAACGCCGCATCGCTCACCGGCCGCCAGATATTGATCATGGCGACCGATGGTTTCGAACAATCCGAACTCGAAGTGCCGTTGAAGCAGCTTGAGGACGCAGGCGCCGACATAAGCATCGCGTCGCTGCGGACGGACGACATTCGCGGCTGGGACGGCGACGACTGGGGCAACAAGGTCGCGGTCGATCGTCTGATCAAGGACGTTGATGTCGAAGATTATGACGCGCTGGTGCTCCCGGGCGGGCAGATCAATCCCGATTTGCTGCGCGTAGAAGACGCGGCGATCGACCTGATCCGCGCCTTCGCCAAAGCGGGTAAGCCGATTGCCGCCATCTGTCATGCGCCATGGCTTCTGATCGAGGCCGGACTGGCCGAAGGTCGTCGGATGACCGGTTACAAGTCGATCCGTACCGACATCGATAACGCTGGCGCAAAGCTGCTCGACGAGGCGGTGGTCGTTGATCGCGGGATCATCACGAGCCGCTGCCCCGACGACCTCGACGCCTTTTGTGCTGCGATCGTCGAGGCGGTGGTCGACAGCCTCGTCGCCACCTAGAGAAGGTCGAGGCTGCCGAGCGCGATCGCCTGCCGCGCGGGGCGCTCGGCCATCACCGCGAACATTTCGTCGCCGCGTTCGGTGCGCTCGACATTCATCGATGCGAACACCGCCATGAAATATCCGCTCAGCGCCCCGACACGATAATCGTCCCACAATTCCGCTTCGTCGGGTTCGACGCCGCGCGCGCGCAGCGCAGAGATCCAGGAGTCGAAGGCGGCGCGATCGGCGGCCGCGCGTTCAACCGGATCGGCGATGCTCGTCCCCACCAGATAGGCGATGTCGGTCGCGCCGCTGCCACGGCCCAATGTCTGCCAGTCGACCAGCCAGCAACGCGCTCCGTCGGGGGCGAAGAGGATATTGTCGATGCGCAGGTCGCCGTGAACGATCGTGCGCGCGGCCGGCGTGCGCGTCAGATAGGCGTCGAGACGATCGACGATCCCGGCGCCGAGATCGAGCGCGTCGCGGTCGAGCCGACCCGCGTAGCGCTCGCGAAACCCCTCATAGAGTGCGGGAAACAGCGCGCGGACGAGTTGGCTCGTGTCGCGGTTCAGCCATGGCAGCGCATCCGCGTGGACGTCGTTCCATAACAGCGCATGCAGCCCTGCCGCGGCGTCGATGCAAGGCACGAGCCCGGCAAGACTGAGCCCGGCGAGCTGGTCGCCCTGCCGCGCCGGCGCGAGGTCGGAGAGGAGCAGGATGAAGTCGACGTCATTGTCCGCAATATCGGCATGGTAGCAGTGCGGTGCCGCGACGCCGCTGCCCGCTGCCAGTTCGCGATACCAGCTCACTTCCTTGACATAGGTGGCGGTGAGCGCCGCGATATTGCGGCTTGCCTCGTCATGGCTCGGGCATTTGGCGACGATCGTTGGGGGCAGCCCGGTGCCGTCCGCCCAATCGAGCGTCAGACGAAAGCTGTCGCACATCTGCCCGGTGCCGATGGCGGCAGCGCTAAAGCCTTTGAGCGCGCCCTTGGGCTGACCCAGCTTGTCGGCGATCCAGTCTGCCGTCATCGCCTGCGGCGCGGTCGGAAAGCTCATGCAGCGGGATCCATCAGGCCGGTCAATCCGGTCGGGCTGTGCGGTCCGACGAACAATTGTTCGAGCACCCCGACGCCGTGGTGGGTCCGTCCGCCATCGATCAGTTCCGCAGTCACGAAAGCCTGGATGTGCATCGCCAGCGGATTGCCCCAGCCGCGCTCGGCCTCGGTCAGCCGGTCATGCGCGACGGCAAGCTCGGCGCCATGATCGAGCCCGTGGCCCCAGACGGGATGCGTGTAGCCGAGCCCGCTCATCGCGAACACCGGACCCGCCGGGGTCAGGGCCAGCGCGCGGCCGCCGCCGAGATCGGCGGTCATTCGTGCGATGCGGCGCGTCCCTCTCTGCCAGTCGATGGCAAAGCCGGGCGCATCGAAATGGCGTTCGGTCCCGTCGTCGCCGCTGATCACGCCGCGCCGGTTCCATGGCGCGCCGACACCATCGTCATTGCTGTGGAAGAAGAGCGATGCGGCCTCGAAGTTGCACGGCGTCCACAGCCAGAAGAACTGGTTGAAATTGCCCTCCGGCGGCGGTTGCGGTTCGGCGGCACCGACCGGCCGCACCCCCCAGCTCCGGTCGCGGGTACCCGTCCACCCCGCGCCAAGATCGGTGCGCGCGCCGTCGATCGAAAGCCATCCCGACCAGCGGCCGTTCTGCGTCATCCGCGTATAGTCCATGAACAGCCGCGTACCGTTGCGGCGGATGAAGCGCGGTTCCTCGATCGGAAAATGCCGCCCGGTGAACGTCAGTTCGGCGGCCAGCGGTCCATCGCCTGCGGCGATCCGCAGCGTCACCTTGTGCAGCGGTTCGTCGATGGTGATGGCGATGGGGCCGACCGACAGGTCGAGCCGTTCGCCGCCCGAACGACGGCTGGCGCGCAGATTATGCTGCACCCCCTCGGCGATCACGCAAAAGCTGGCATCGACGATGCCGAGCTGGGGGTAAAACCCCATCGCGGCGGCGAAAAAGACGCTGCCGTCCGCGCTGTAGCCGTTGAAGAAATAGCGGTCGTAGAAGTTGCGGTCGGTCCCGGCGAACGCAATCGGCTCGCTGGTCTGGTGCAACGGATAATCGTCGCCTTTTGTCAGCATGATCCTCATCCCGTTTTTTTGTGCAACCTAACGGGACGCGGCACTGCGTCAATCCCGATGCGTCAATGGACGGGCGGATCGGTCGGCGGCACCGCGCCGACGGGTGCAATGGGCTCGCCGGGTTCGCGTGGCGGCCGCGCGTCGGGCGGTATGGCGTCGATCAGCATGTCGGGAGTCGGCACCCGCGCCAGATTGCGGACGCGGACCGAAATCTCCCCGCCGCGAATACGCAATTCGTTGAAGCTCGGCGGCGTCGACCGGATCCGGCGCGACAGGGTGCCGGCGCCGATCATGCGGATCGGGCCTGCGGGGGTGTCGGCGATCAGATCGAAGGCGTCATGGACATGCCCGGTCAGTACGGCGGCGACGCCGCGATCGGCAAGGGCGGCAAGTGCCGCCGCGCCGCCGCGGGTCAGCGCGCGCCCCTTGGTCCCCGCTTCGACGAGCGGGTGGTGCGCCGTCACCAGCACCTGCGTCCCGCGCGGCAGGGCATCGATCGCCGCGAGTGTGCGGGCGAGCGCCTTGCGTGTCACCCAGCCTTTCGACCAGTCGAGCCGCCATTGCGCCCGCGCCGTGGTCTTCAGCGGAACGACGGCCAGGTTGCGAAAGTCGAGCTCGCGTTCGACCAGCGCCTCGATCCGCCGAATCCGGCGATAAGGGTGCAGGAACCGCGCGACCGGGTTGAAATAAGGCAGGTCGTGGTTGCCGACTTCGACCGTCACAGGCAGGTCGAGCGCCATGATCCAATCGCAGGCGGCGGCGAATTCGCGGCTCCGCGCCCGCATCGTCAGATCGCCGGTTATCAACACCGCGTCGGGCTGTTCGCGGCGAACGCATTCGCGGAACCAGGCGAGCGCGTCGCGATCTTCGAGCCCGAAGTGCAGGTCGCTGATGTGGAACAGGCGCATCAGGCGGTCGCGATGAAGTCGAGCGCGCTCTGCCCGATCGAAAAGCGGGCGGGCGAGGGGATTTCGGCCAGTTCGCCGTCATATTCGAGCGCGATGATGCGATCGCTTTCGAGAATGATTGTTTCCGCGGTCGCGACGCGCTCGTGCGGACCATCGCGAAAATCGCCGCCGAGCCATGCGAGCCCGTGGCGCAGCACATCGCCCGTGGCGTCCGCCACTATGCCGTCGGCGGTAATGCCGTCACGGGTCGGGGTCAGGATGATCGCCGGATAGGCGGCGCCCGATCCCGCGACCTGCACCCCGGGGGCGTTGAGCATTTCCTCGAGCGCGTCGGGCGCTTCGCGGCTCGCTTCGATCAGCCCTTGGCTGCGCATCGTTTCGCGGACCTCGGCCCAGCGTGTCGCCGGCCCCGCGACGACTGTGATGAACGCTTCGCGCGCCGCCGACCGGATGGTCGGGACCGGGGCGCGCCGCCCGCCGCTCACCAGCGCGCGCTCCAAAATGGCGGGGGCCGGATGGTCGCCATGCAAATGTTTCGACAGGAGGTTCAGCGTGCCACCGGGCAGCGGCAACAGCGGGCCGTGCCAGCCTTCGCAACCGGTCGCGGCGGCATTGATCGTCCCGTCGCCGGTCCACACGATCAGCAGGTCGATGTCGCTTGCGCGCAGCGCCGCCGCGTCGGGCAGATCGTCCTTCGGCAGGACGAAGCTTGCCGCGACGCGCGCGCCTGCGGCTGCGCACGCGTCAATCAATTGGCGGTGGATGCTCTCGTCATAGCTGCCGCTCCGGTCGTTGCAGATCAGGGCGGGGCGCGAATAGGGGCTGGTCATGCCCGCCCAACGCACGACGCGCGAAAAGGTAACGCGCACGGCGCTTGTTCGCGCTCGCCGACATCTGTAGGGCGCGGAGACGGGCCGGGTCGCGGGGTGAAGCAATGGCGGATCGGACGGTCAGGGAACAACGGCGGTTGATCAAATTCCTTCTTCTCATCGGCTTGCTCGTGCTGCTGTTCGGCGGCGGAGCCAGGGCGATCGTCGCGGGCGGCGCCAAGTCGCTCGACCTTGCCGACAAGCTGCTCGGCAGCGGCAAGGGCGCGCGCCTGCTCCTTGCGGACCAGCCCTATGGCCGCGGCGTGCGGCAATCGCTCGATATCTGGGTGCCCGAACAGGCGCAGGCGGGCGACCGGCTGCCGGTCGTGGTCTTCTTCTATGGCGGCGGCTGGGGCAGCGGTGAACGGCAAAGCTACGGCTTCGCCGGCCGGGCGCTGGCCAGTCAGGGCTTCGTTGTCGTGATCCCCGATTACCGGCTGGTCCCCAAGGCGCATTGGCCCGACTTTCTGGAGGACGCCGCGGCGGCTGTCGCGTGGACCCACCGCCACATCGGCGAACTGGGCGGCGATCCCGATCGTATCGCGCTGATGGGCCATTCGGCGGGTGCCTATAATGCGGTGATGCTCGCGCTCGATCCGGTATGGATGCGCGCGGCCAAGAGCGACGCGTCGGTGATCCGCGGCGTTGCGGGCCTCGCGGGCCCCTATGATTTCCTGCCGTTCGAAAAGGGCGGCATGGCCGACCGCGCGATGGGCAAGGTGCGCCCGCGCGAAAAGACGCAGCCGATTCACTATGCGCGCGGCGATGCGCCCCCGCTATGGCTGGCGAGCGGCGACGAGGACGAAACGGTGCGCCCGCGCAACAGCCGGAACCTTTCCGCCGCGATCGAACGGCTGGGCGGATCGGCGACGCTGCGCGTCTATCCGGGCATGGGGCACACCGGCATCGTCATGGCGCTTGCGGCCCCCTTTCGCGCGAAAGGGCCAGTGCTCGACGAGGCCACCGACTTTCTGCGCGGCGTGACGGCGCGCCGGGTCGCGCCTGCGGCGGCGGCGCAATGACAGCTCCCATCCCCGGACCGATTTCCGCCATCGTCCTCGCCGGAAGCCGCCCCGGTGCCGACCCGCTGCTGACCGGCAGCGGCGTATCGACCAAGGCGCTGCTGCCGGTCGGCGGACGGCCGATGCTTGTCCATGTCATCGCCGCGCTGCGTGCCGCGCCCGAGGTGGGCGCGATCCGGGTGCTCGCGCAGAACAGCGCCGAACTGGCGCGCGAGCCCATGTTGGCGACCGTGCCCGACCTGCACTTTGCCGATTCGGGACAGGGAATCAGTGCCTCGCTCGCCGCCGCCCTGCCCGAAGGCGACGCACCGGTGCTGGTGACGACGGCCGACAATGTGTTGCTGACGCCTGCGATGATCGCCGAATTCCTCGCCGGGGCAGCGGGCAGCGACGTCGCGGTTGCGATGGTCGAGCGGCGCGTACTGCTCGCGCGCTATCCCGAATCGCGGCGCACCTGGCTCAAATTTCGTCGCGGCTGGTGGTCGGGCGCCAATCTCTTTCGCCTGCGCGGGCAGCGCGTGCTGCCGCTGCTCGACTTTTGGGGACGGATCGAACGCGACCGCAAGAAGGGGCTGAAGATCGTTGCCGCCTTCGGACCGTGGCTGCTCGCGGGAGCTTTGCTGCGACTGTTCACGATCCAGGGCGGCGTCGCCCGCGCCGGGTGCCGCTTCGGCCTCGCCGCGCGCGTGGTGCCGATGTCCGACGCCGAAGCCTGTATCGACGCCGACAAGCCGTCGGACGTGACGCTGATTGAACGCATTCTGGCCCAGCGCGGCTAGGGTCAGGGCCCTATGCGGCCAGGCGCACAAACAGGGCCAGAACGAACCAGCGCCCGAATTTGCGGTGCTGTCGGTGCGTGCGGAGCAGCGCCGCGAAAGGCATCGGCGACGCTGCCTCGGTGAGATCGCGGTAGCGTCGCAGTTCGCGGCGCAGCGCCTGCCACGGAATCCGGCCGGCGCGCGTGCTGACGAGACGCCAGCCGATTTTCGTATATTCCTTCGCGCAAAATTGGGCGAGGCAGTAGCGCATGTCATCGTGCATGGCGGGCAGACCGGCCGTCACCGCCGCCATGATGTCCGCCAGAACCGCTGTCAGCGCGTCATTGCCAGCCGTGTCGAAATGTCCTGCCGTGCGGGTCGCGAGCCCGGTCAGGCTGCCCTCCCGCACACGATAGTCGATCCACGGCGCGGGCTCGTAATAATGACTGCGCACCGTCAAGAACAGATGCGGGACGACTGCCATATCCTCAAAGCAGGCGAGGGGCGGAAAGCGCAGATCATGCCATAGGTTGCGGCGCGCGATCTTGGTCCATAAATGCATCCGGCGGCGAGCGAACAGGCCATGAAGCAATGCTTCGCGGTCGCTCACGATGCGGCGCGCAGTTCCCGTGAAAGCCGCCTCGTCGCGGCCCCGCTTGCGATAATCGCAAAGGACCAGATCGGGTGCATCGCGCATGACGATCGCGTGTAGCGCGGCGATCGCGCCGGGAAGCAGCAGGTCGTCGGCATCGATAAACCAGACATAATCGCCCCTCGCCAAGTCGAGCAGGCGATTGCGCGCCGCGGCGACGCCGCCGTTTTCCGCCTGCCGATGTAAGCTTGCCGCGGGTCCGATCTCTGCGCAGATCCGCGCGCCGATGGCGTCCGATCCGTCGGTCGACCAATCGTCAAGAAGCAGCAGTTCCACGCCCGCCGCGGGAAGCTGCGCGGCGATCGAGGCAAGCGTCTCGGCCAGATAGGGCGCGACGTTGAAAACCGGCATGAGAATGCTGAGCCACGGCCCTTTGTCGTCCGCCGCGCCGTCGTTCACCCGGCATCGTCCGCTTGCGCCAACCACAGGCAGGCGGATAGTATCACCGCGCGCGGCAAGCGCCCGCGGCTCCGGTAAAGGCGCGCGAGCGTCGCAAAAGCGATCGGCGATTCGGCGTCCATCATACCGCGATAGCGGGCGAGCTTGCGGCGCAGGTCACGCCAGGGCATGCGAAAGGCGCTGCTCGACAGCAGCCGCCAGCAGATTTTGGTGAACTCCTTCGCCCAGAAATGCGCGATATGGTGGCGGGTGACGTCGCTCATGGCGGGGAGCGCCTCGCGCGTCGCTGCGTCGAAGCCGGCCAGGCTCATTGCCAGATCGTCGTTCCGGCAATCGTCGAAGCGTCCCCGCGACCGGCGCAGCGCCCCCATGATGCTGTCGGGACGGTCGCGATAGCGCACCCAGGCCTCGGCTGCGTGATAATGGGTCCGGGCACGAAGCAGCAGCCACGGCGTCGTCGCGATATCTTCGAAGCATCGTCCGGCGGGGAAGCGCAGGTCGTCGCCCCAGAGCGACCGGCGCGCGATCTTGCTCCAGCTATGCAGCCGCCGCCGCGCAAAAACGCCTTGCAGCAATGCCTCCCGATCGGCGCTGGGCCGACCGGACGGGCCGGCGAAACTGCTCAGATGCCGGCCGCCGCGCTCGTAATCGCAAAGGACAAGATCGGGCGCATCGCGGTCGATAATAGCCCGGAGCCTGGCGATCGCGCCCGGCATGACTTCATCGTCGGAATCGACGAACCAGATATAATCGCCCCGCGCCGCGTCGAGCATCGTATTGCGCGCCGCGCTCAATCCGGCGTTGCTGGGATGGCGCATCAGCCGGACTTGCGGGTGCGACTGCGGGCAGATCTCGCTACACAGCCCGAGCGAGCCATCGGTCGAAGCGTCGTCGAGCAGGATCACCTCCACCCCAACCGGCGGGAGCTGCGGCAACAGCGACGCCAGGCAATCGCGCAGATAAGGCTCGACATTATAGACGGGGATCAGGATGCTCAGCCACGGGGGCTCGCTGCAAGGCGCACCGCCTGCGGCCCCCCCTTCGATCTGTGCGGACAGACCCACGCGCACTCCCGTTTCCATTCCCGAACGCCTCTGTCCTGTCCCGCGTTACTAGATCAGCAGAGCGAAAGGGAAGTCGTTTTCCGTCGATTTGGCTGTGCAAATGGATGGAAAACGACGCCAAAGGCGATATAGGCCGCGCGCATGGAACCCGCTCCGCCCCCGGCCGACCGCCGGCCACTCTTCTATCGGACCTGGATCGATAAGGGTATTGCGGCGGTGCGGCGCCTCGGCGCGCCGGCTGCCGACACGGGCGACCAGGGGCCTTTCCGGCGCATCATGACCCACCTGAGCTGGATTCTCGGGGGCAAGGGTTATGGCGCAATCCTCAGCCTCTTCTACCTTGCGATCGTCACGCGCGGCCTGGGGCCGGCTGCCTATGGCTCCTTTGCCCTGATTCTCAGTTCGACGCTGGTGCTGCAGGCGATCCTCAATTTCAACATCTGGCAGGTGCTGGTCAAATATGGCCAGGAACATATCCACAGCGGCGATCATCCGGCCCTGGCGCGCCTCATCCGCTTTTGCACCGCGGTCGATCTGGCGATGGCGCTGCTCGGCATTGGCGCGGCGGCGATGATCCTCTGGCTGGGGCGAGGGTTGCTGGGCATGCCGGCCGAACTCGTCTGGACGGCGTTCGCCTATGTCGTGCTGTTCATGCTGTCGATCCGCAATGTGCCGCGCGGGATATTGCGGCTCCATTCCGAATTTTCGCAAACCTTCCTCGCCGAAGCGGTGGTGCCCACGCTGAAGACGTTGGGTGCCGTTGTCGCCTTTTTCACGCACCCGTCGCTCGAGATGTTCCTGATCGTGTGGGCGGGTTCGGAGATGGCGAGCACGCTCGTCTTCTGGTGGCTCGCCAACCGGTCGTGCCGCCGCGCTTATGGCCGACCCGACGGCCGGCATTGGTGGCGCGTGTGGCGCGAGAACAAGGGGCTTCCCGAATTGATGGTCGCATCCAATTTCGGAACCATGGCCTATACGGTGGCGCAGCAACTGCCGGTCTTGCTGGTCGGTTCGTTCGCGGGCGCGACCGAAGCGGGCATCTATCGCCTTGCACATCAGTTGACCCAGTCGATCACGATCATGGCCGGCTTCATCGGCCTCGCCAGTTACACCGAGATGACGAATATCTACGTCAAACAGGGGCTGCGCGGCGTGGCGTCGCTCTATGTCCGGTTGACGCTGATCGCGCTCGGCCTGTTTCTTTTGCTCGCGCCGGCGATCGTGCTGCTCGGCAAGCCGCTGCTGCTGCTCATGTCGGGCCCGGCGTTTCTGGGCGCCTATCCGTTCCTGCTCGTGCTCGGCCTCGCGGCCTGCCTGCAAATGGCGACGGTCAGCTGCGAACCGATGCTGATGGCGGCCGGACGATCGCGCCTGATCATCGGCATCAGGCTGGCGGGCACCGCCACGCTGATCGCCGCCATTTATCTGATGCTGCCGACGATGGGCGCGATCGGCGCCGCTTGGTCCAAGGTGCTGGCCGAAACCGTGACCTTGCTGCTGCTGTTCGGCGCCAGCTTCCTGATCCTTCGCGAAAGCCGGATGCCGTCATGACGAAGCGTATCTTGTTCCTGTTCAACCATGATGCGGCGCATCAGGCGGCGCATATCGCAGGCATAGCGGGCGAACTCGCGCTGCATGCGCCGACGGTTCAGGTCGTCGTCGCCTGCGGCGTCGAGGCGATCCGGCACAAGGTGGCAGAGATCATTCCGGCGGCGGCGCACGACCGTATCGAATGGCGGATGCTCGACCTGCCGGCGGCGGAGCAGCGGCTGCTGGCGCCGATCAACAAGGTGGCGCCGGTGCTGCGCGTCGCGCGTCTTTACCGGCATCTCGATCTGTTCCGCGGCGTCGATCTGGTGGTATCGACCGAACGCACCTGTCTGCGCGTCCGGCGCCGATTGGGGGCGGCGGGGCCGCGCTTTGCCTATGTGCCGCACGGGTCGGGCGACCGGAATGTCGCCTATCATCCCGAACTCGCGCAGTTCGACCTCATGCTGCTCAGCGGACCGAAGCTGGTCGACGAGATGGTGCGTCACGGCATCACCACCGCCGACCAGTGCCGCGTCATCGGTTATCCCAAGTTCGACACGATCGATCCGGCGGTGCGCAAGCGCTTCTTCGACAATGATCGCCCGGTCTTTCTCTATAATCCGCACTTCGATCCGCACCTGTCGTCCTGGTATGGCATGGGCGAGGCGGTGATGGATTTTTTCCTCGCGCATCGCGACTATAATCTGATCGTCGCGCCGCATGTGATGCTGTTCCGCAAGCGGCTGCACTATTCGCTCGAATATCGGACCGCCAAGCTCCGGCCGGACATCGCCGACCGCTTCCGCGCCGCCGACAATATCCTGATCGACGTCGACGGCCCCAATCTCTTCGACATGAGCTACACGATGGCGGCCGACGTCTACATCGGCGATGTGAGCAGCCAGGTTTACGAGTTTCTGCTGCACCGCGGCGCCTGTTATTTTCTCGATCCGAACGGCAAGCCCGCCGACGGCGTGGCCGAGCGCTATGAATTCTGGCGCAACGGGGAGGTCTTGTACGGCCCCGCTGAGCTTGCCGAGCGGATTCCGCACTGGCGCGAAAGTGCGGCGCTGCACCGCGCCGAGCAGGATCGGTTGTTCGCCTACACGATGGACCACCGGAGGGGCGAGACGTCGGTTGCGCGCGGCGCCGCGGCGCTGGAGGCCTTCGTCGAGGGGCGCTAGCCCGTCCCGAAATCCGTCAGCGTCCAGCCGTTGTCGCGTGCCGCTTTGGCAATGCGGCCGCCACGCCCGATCGCAAAGGCTTCGTCGGCGAGCGCGAACAGCGGTGCGTCGCTCGCATGATCCGAATAGGCGCGCATATGGTGCGCGGCGCGTTGCGGGTCGGCGGCAAGCCATTCGGCGACGCGGCGCGCCTTTTCCGGCCCATAGCAATTGGTGCCGTCGAGCGCCGCGAGCCAGCTTCCGTCGGCGGCGCGCCGATGCCGGGTGGCGATGCAGGCATCGAAGCCCATCGCCTCGGCCAGGGCGGCGGCGTAGAATTCGGGGGCCGCGGTTGCCAGCAGCAGATGGTAGCCGGCGGCGCGGTCGCGGGCGATCGCCGCTCTGGCCCCGGGTTGAACGTCGGCGGGAACGCGCCAGGCGGCAAAGTCCGCAGCCAGATGCGCCATTCGCTCCGCCGGCACCCGCCGCCCGAGCATCAATGCGATCGCCGCAGGCTTCAACGCATCGCGGCTGTAGAGGCCGAGCGCATGCCCCGCGAGCAGCCCGAGGAAAACGGGCGCCAGCAGAAGGCGCCATGGCGCGCTGCGCGCGGCCGCCCACAGAAGGAAGAGCGTGAACGTCGGCGTCCGCAGCACGGTGCGGTCGAGATCATAGACGGCAAGGCGAAAGGAGGCGGCGGCGTCGCTCATCGCCATCGGGCCTAGCCGCTCGCAGGGCGTGCTGCCACCGCTTTCGCGCGTGCGCCGCCGCACACCCCCTTGTCGCGGCGGTTCAATGGGGCTACGCAGCCCGCGATTGCATAGGGAGCCCGCGATATGGCCGAATTTCGTCTGCCCAAGAACAGCCGCGTCCAGAAGGGCGGCACGGTCCACAAGGCCGAGGGCGCGAGCAACGTCAAAAAATTCAAGGTCTATCGCTACAATCCCGACAGCGGCCAGAACCCGCATTTCGACACGTTCGAGATCGACACCGACAAATGCGGCCCGATGGTGCTCGATGCCCTCATCAAGATGAAGAGCGAGCAGGATTCGACGCTGACCTTCCGCCGTTCGTGCCGCGAAGGCATTTGCGGCAGCTGTTCGATGAACATGAACGGCAAGAACGGCCTCGCCTGCACCACCGCGATCGAGGATCTGAAGGGCGATATCCAGATCACGCCGCTGCCGCATATGGAGGTCATCAAGGACCTCGTCCCCGATTTCACCCATTTCTATGCGCAATATGCCTCGATCGAGCCGTGGCTGAAGACCAAGTCGACGACGCCCAGCGGCAAGGAGCGGCTCCAGTCGCCTGAAGAGCGCGAGAAGCTCGACGGCCTTTACGAGTGCATCCTGTGCGCCTGCTGTTCGACGAGCTGCCCCAGCTACTGGTGGAACAGCGACAAGTTCCTTGGGCCCGCGATCCTGCTTCAGGCCTATCGCTGGCTCGCCGACAGCCGCGACGAATATACCGGCGAACGGCTCGACGATCTCGAAGATCCGTTCCGCCTCTATCGCTGCCACACGATCATGAACTGCGCCAACGCGTGCCCCAAGGGGCTGAGCCCCGCACGCGCGATCGCCGAGATCAAGAAGCTCGAGGCCGAGCGGCAGGTGTGAACGACGGAATAGAGGACCCCAAGCGCGCGGATCATTTCAGTGCCGAGGCGCTGGAGGGCGGCTGGATCAGCTGGAACCTCAAGGACGCGAGCCGGTTCAACGCCTTTATCGAACCGCTGTCGGTGCGCCTCGAAAGCCCGACCGAGGACGGTCGGCCGCGCGCTCGCGTGCGGATGCTGCCGACGCGCAAACACAGCAATCTGGGCGACAATGTCCATGGCGCAGTAACGCTGGCGCTGGTCGACATCGCACTGTTCGCCGCTTCGCACCAGTTCGGATCGCTCGAGGCGGGCCATTCGGTGACGCTCGATTTGTCGACGCAGTTCGTCGGCGGCGGCCGTCTCGACGAACCGCTCGATGCGGTGGTCGAGCAAGTGCGCGAGACGGGGCGGCTGATCTTCCTGCGGGGGCTGGTCGTTCAGGGGCCGGGTGACGAGCATATCGTGCTGAGCTTTGCGGGGACGATCCGCAAGGCAAGCCGCAAGTGACAGGATTGCTTGCCGCCTATGACGCGCTGGTCGCTGCGGGCGAGCTGAAGCCCGACGCCGAACAGCGGGCGGCGGCAGCACGCCTCGCCGCGCTGCAATCCGATCTGCAGGCGGCGCCGCCGCGCGGCAGCATCTTGTGGCGGATCGCCGGGCGCAAACCCGACGCGCCGCGCGGCGTCTATCTGTGGGGCGCCGTCGGCCGCGGCAAGTCGATGCTGATGGACCTGTTTTACGACCATCTGGCCATCCAGCGCAAAAGGCGCGTCCATTTCCACGCCTTCATGCTCGACGTCCACGCGCGGATGCGCGAGGTGCGCAAGAGCGAGAGCGGCGATCCGATCCCGCAGGTTGCGGCCTCTCTGGTCGAAAATGTCCGCTGCCTCGCCTTCGACGAAATGGTGGTGAACAATAGCGCCGATGCGATGATCCTCTCGCGCCTGTTTACCGCGTTGATCGCGCATGGGGTGACGGTGGTCGCGACGTCGAACCGTCCGCCCGCGGATCTCTACAAGGACGGCCTCAACCGCGAGCATTTCCTGCCCTTTATCGCACTGATCGAGGAACGGCTCGATGTGATGGGCCTTAACGGCCCGACCGATTACCGGCGCCACCGGCTCGGCGACGGCAAGCGCTGGTTCGTGCCAGCCGACGCGGCGGCGACCGAGGCGCTGTCGGCGGCCTTCTTTCGCCTGACCGATTATCCGCCCGAGGACCGCGCGCATGTGCCCTCGCTCGATCTGGACGTCGGCGGCGGGCGGACGCTACATGTACCCAAGGCGCTGAAGGGCGTGGCGGTCTTTTCGTTCAAGCGCCTGTGCGCGGAGGCGCGCGGCGCATCGGACTATCTGGCCGTCGCGCGGCATTTTCACACGGTAATCATCGTCGGCATCCCGCGGATGGGGCCCGAGAACCGCAACGAGGCCGCGCGCTTCGTGACGCTGATCGACGCGCTCTACGAATATAAGGTCAAGCTGCTCGCCAGCGCTGCGGCCGAGCCCGATGCGCTCTATGTGGCCGGCTATGGCGCCTTCGAGTTCGAGCGCACCGCGAGCCGCCTCGCCGAAATGCAGTCCGACGAATATCTGGCGCTAGGCCACGGCCAGGATGACACCGCATAGCACCTTGCCCCACCGCGACGAGTTGATCGTCATGGCGACAACATCGCGGACATAGCGGATTTCGTGCGCGATATGTCCAACCGTCTGCTCTGCGACGCGCCGCAGCGTGCGGAGCGGCTTGGGGGCGGCGGCCGGGATGCGGCCGGGGCGGGTCGGCGGCGCGGGCAGGGTTGCAAAGCCCCCGCTGCTGACTCGCGGATCGTCGGCGACTGCCCGGCACAGCGCCTCCATCCGCGCGATTGCGAGCCCGTTCGGAACCTGACGGTCGCGGCTGAGCAATTCGAAACTGTGGCTGAAGGCCGAAAACTGGATCGCGCCGCTCGCCGCCGAATGATCGAGCGCGTCGCGCATTTCCTCTTCGGACATGGCGCATAGCTGCGCGGGGCGGAAGCTGCTTGCGCGGTCGCGCAGGCCGCTAACCGGCACTTCGCAAATGCCATGATGGACACGCATGCCCAGATTGGCCGGATCGAGCGTGATGTCGCATCCCAGTCCCTGCCAGGCGGCGTTGAAGCTGCTATCGAAGCGGAAGCCCAGCGCGGCGAGGACGCGCAGCGTGTCGTCGTTGGCGCCGAAATTACCGGCGCGGAAGGCGGTCGGTCGGGGCGCCCCGGCACTCGTCAATATGTCGCGGGCGAGCGCGATCAGTTTCTTTTGCGCCGCGAAAGGGAAATCGCCGATATTGCGCCCGCGTAGTTTCCCGACCGGATTGAACCGCGCAAACTCCAGCCATTCGGTGTGGAGGTGCAGTTGCACTTCATGCCCGCGCGCCAGGATCGGGCCGACGATCGCATCGATGATTGCGGGGCCGTGGACGAGCGCGGGCATGGGGTCGACGAAATAGACGCCCTTCAGGCCGAAACGGTCGAGCATGTCCATCTGGAAATGGACGCCGAAATCGCCGTCGCGGCAGCGCCCGAGGACCGAGCTTTCGAAATTGGCGCGCGCGCTCGCGCCGCGGCGATGAAGCCCGGCGGACAATTCGGTATCGAAGCTGATGATCGCGCGCGTCACCCGCCCGCGCTATCAACATCGGCGTAACGAAGCGTTAAGCGGCGGCTGTGGCTGCACCGTACCGATCGTTCAGAAGCGCATCGTCATCGCGACGCCCCCGCCCCCGGCATCGGCCCATGGAAAGACCTGGACCCGGTCGCTCGCGCGGCGCGTGATCAGAAAGCCCGATGCCTCGCCGATCGCGGCGCCGACCAGCACGTCATGGACATGATGTTTTCGGGCTTCGACCCGGCTCAATCCGACGAAGGCGGCAAGCGCCTGCGCGGGAAGCCCCACTTTCCAGCCGTAACGGTTCTGCAGCGTCGCCGCCGCCGCAAAGGATACCGACGTATGGCCCGAGGGGAAGCCCTTGTTGTCGCTGCCGTCGGGGCGTCGCTCGGGAAAGACCTGCTTCAGACCGGCGGTCACGCCCGCGGCAGCGACGAGGCTGCCGCCGGCTTGCAGCGTGCCGTCCCAGTCACTCTGGGCAAGCGGAACCCCGAACGCGGCGATCACCAGGGCGTCGCGCGTGATCGATCCCGCGTCATTCCATGTCTTTTCGCCGGCATGGGCGGGCGGCGTTGCGGCGGTGGTCAGGAGGATGGCGCAGGACAGCGCAGGGATAAAAGCTCTCTTGGTCATGGTGGCGTCGATCCTTTTGCAGGCGCAGGGCGCACGGCCCCGCCTGGCGACGCCCCAAGATCGCCACCGCCTGTCTTACGCCTGTGGCCGACCGGCGCAAGCGATGTTCACGCGGCCGGTATGAATCGCTTAGGATCGCTCGCGCTTCGGTTCTGAATCAGGCCTGATCTTGCAATAACGCTATTGCGAACTATTTGCATAAAAACGCGGTTTTTCGTCCTTTTCGCGGTTGTTTCGTTGACGGAATCGGCGTAGGGCGTCGCGAGTCTTTGGGATCGGCAGGCGGCTTTGGCCCGTGGCCCCGCCGGTCTGGAAATCACTGCCGGGCTTTGCCAGGAAGGGAGTGCCGCGCGCCATGGGACGCAAGAAGATCGCTTTGATCGGAGCCGGGAATATCGGCGGGACGCTGGCGCTGCTCGCCGCGCAGAAGGAACTGGGCGACGTCGTCCTGTTCGACGTCGTCGAAGGCGTGCCGCAGGGTAAGGCGCTCGACCTGTCGCAGGTCGGCCCGATCGCCGGCTTCGACGCAAAGATCACCGGCTCGAATGATTATGCCGACATTGCAGGCGCCGACGTCATCATCGTCACCGCCGGCGTCGCCCGCAAGCCGGGCATGAGCCGCGACGATTTGCTCGGCATCAATTTGAAGGTCATGAAGGCCGTTGGCGAAGGCATCAAGGCGAACGCCCCCGACGCGTTCGTCATCTGCATCACCAACCCGCTCGACGCAATGGTCTGGGCGCTGCGCGAATTCTCGGGTCTGCCGCACAACAAAGTCGTCGGCATGGCGGGCGTGCTCGACTCGGCGCGCTTCAGCCACTTCATCGCCGACGAATTCGACGTGTCGGTGAAGGATGTGAACACCTTCGTCCTTGGCGGCCACGGCGACACGATGGTTCCCGTCGTCCGCTATTCGACGGTCAACGGCATCCCCGTTCCCGACCTCGTCAAGATGGGCCTGTCGAGCCAGGACAAGATCGACGCGATCGTCAAGCGCACCCGCGGCGGCGGCGGCGAAATCGTCGCGCTGCTCGGGACCGGTTCGGCGTTCTACGCGCCCGCGGCGTCGGGCATCGCGATGGCCGAAGCTTACCTCGGCGACCAGAAGCGCATCCTGCCCTGCGCCGCCTATGTCGACGGCCAGTACGGCGTCGACGGCCTCTATGTCGGCGTGCCGGTGATGATCGGTGCGGGCGGCGTCGAAAAGATCGTCGAGATCGAACTCGACGATGCCGACAAGGCGGGCCTGCAGGTGTCGGTCGATGCGGTCAAGGAACTGCTCGACGCGTGCAAGACTCTGGATCCGTCGCTGGCGTGAGGCGGCTTTCTTCCTTCGCGCTGCTTGCTTGCCTCATCGCAAGTCCGGCAATGTCAAAAGAGCATGTCAGCCAGCGTTTTCTGACGACCGCGTTGTTATGCGAAACCTTGCTGGAAAACCCTTCTGCTGTGATGGCCGCGCTCAAAAAGGATGGCTGGGCCGATACGACACCAGCCATGATGGGCCAAATGACTGGTTCATATACTTTTCGGAAAAAGAGCGATGAGGCGATTGTCGGATTACCAAATTCCATTGCCGAGCCGAGTTGCCAGTTCGACTTCGCCAAAGTCTCAGAAAGAGCGGCAGAAAATGTGATCGCGGAGTTGACGACTTTGATTGGCAGCGAGCCAACGACATCTGGCGGGATCACCGAGTGGAATACGGCGAACGGAACTGTGTCCCTGCTAAGCAGAAGCGAAAATAGTTTGACCATCATGTGGTTACCAAAATCGGAGAAAGCCGAATGAGCATCCTCATCGACAAGAATACCAAGGTCATCACGCAAGGGATGACCGGTGCCACCGGCACCTTCCACACCGAACAGGCGCTTGCCTATGGCACGCAGATGGTCGGCGGCGTGACGCCGGGCAAGGGCGGCACGACGCATATCGGCCTGCCGATGTTCGACACCGTCGCCGAAGCGAAGGCAACGACCGGCGCGACCGCGTCGGTCATCTATGTGCCGCCGCCGTTCGCGGCCGATTCGATCCTCGAGGCGATCGATGCCGAGATCGAGCTGATCGTCGCGATTACCGAAGGCATTCCGGTGCTCGACATGGTTAAGGTAAAGCGCGCGCTGTCGGGTTCGAAGTCGCGGCTGATCGGCCCGAACTGCCCCGGCGTGCTGACCCCCGACGAATGCAAGATCGGCATCATGCCGGGCAGCATCTTCAAAAAGGGCAGCGTCGGCGTCGTCTCGCGCTCGGGCACTTTGACCTATGAGGCGGTGTTCCAGACCACCAACGCCGGACTCGGCCAGACCACCGCGGTCGGCATCGGCGGCGACCCCGTCAACGGCACCAACTTTATCGATGTCCTTGAACTCTTCCTCGCCGACGAAGCGACCAAGTCGATCATCATGATCGGCGAAATCGGCGGCGACGCCGAGGAGCAGGCGGCGCAGTTCCTGATCGACGAAGCCAAGCGCGGCCGCAAGAAGCCGATGGTCGGTTTCATCGCGGGCCGCACCGCGCCTCCGGGCCGCCGCATGGGCCACGCCGGCGCCATCGTGTCGGGCGGCAAGGGCGATGCCGAAAGCAAGATTGCGGCGATGGAAGCCGCCGGCATCACCGTGTCGGCCAGCCCGTCGGAACTCGGCACGACGCTTGCCGAAGTGCTGAAGGCACGCGTCTGATCGGACGGCCCGCCGGCGCCTGATGCCGGCGGGCTTCCCTTCCCCGAATATCCCATCCCTTCCTCCCCGTGGAATCGCAGATGAACCTCGAACGACAAAGCTTCGACGTCGATGAAGTCCAGGCCGGCCCGAGCTGGGCGCCGAAGAACTGGCCGCTGATCGACAGCGATGATCTGACCGCCGCGCTCGACCCGCAGCAGATGCAGGTCGCGGTCAAGGCGGCCGCGGCGAAGGCGGGGGCCCCGCTCTCGAACGCCGAGGTCGAACGGGCGGCCGACGATTCGATCCGCGCGATGATGCTGATCCGCACCTATCGCGTGCGCGGGCACCTTGCGGCGACGCTCGATCCGCTGGGCCTGACCCACCGCGAATTGCCGGCCGATCTGACGCCCGAATATCACGGCTTCATCGGGGCGGACCAGGACCGACCGATTTTCCTCGGTGGCACGCTGGGGCTCGAGAAGGCGACGATTCGCGAGGTGGTGTCGATCCTGCAGGCCAATTACTGCGGGCACGTCGGCCTTGAATATATGCACATCGCCGATGTCGAGGAGCGCCGCTTCCTCCAGGAGCGGATGGAAGGCGCCGACAAGTCGATCGACTTCACCGCCAACGGCAAGAAGGCGATCCTCAACAAGGTGATCGAGGCCGAGGAATGGGAGAAATTCCTCGCGCGCAAATATGTCGGCACGAAGCGTTTCGGGCTCGACGGCGGCGAATCGATGATCCCTGCACTCGAGGCGATCATCAAATATGGCGGCCAATATGGGGTGAAGGAAATCGTCTATGGCATGGCCCATCGCGGCCGCCTGAACGTCCTCGCCAATGTGCTGGCCAAGCCGTACAAGGTCATCTTCCACGAATTTCAGGGCGGCACCGCGAACCCCGAGGATGTCGGCGGTTCGGGCGACGTCAAATATCACCTCGGCACGTCGACCGACCGCGAGTTCGACGGCGTGTCGGTCCATATGTCGCTGGTCCCGAACCCGTCGCACCTCGAAGCGGTCGACCCCGTCGTGCTGGGCAAGGTGCGCGCGCAGCAGGTGATGCGCGACGATCTGGCCGAACATAGCCAGGTGCTGCCGGTGCTGATCCACGGCGACGCCGCCTTTGCGGGGCAGGGGATCGTGTGGGAATGCCTGGGCTTTTCGGGCATTCGCGGCTACAATACTGGCGGCTGCATTCACTTCATCGTCAACAACCAGATCGGCTTCACGACCAGCCCGCAGTTCGCACGCTCGTCGCCCTATCCGTCCGACGTGGCAAAGGGCGTGATGGCGCCGATCCTGCACGTCAACGGCGACGATCCCGAAGCCGTGACCTTCGCGTGCAAGCTGGCGATCGACTTCCGCCAGCAGTTCAAGCGCGACATCGTCATCGACATGTGGTGCTATCGCCGCTTCGGCCACAATGAAGGCGACGAGCCGAGCTTTACCCAGCCGCTGATGTACGCGATCATCCGCAAGCATCCGCCAGTGTCGGACCTCTATGCCACGCGGCTGGAGGCAGAGGGCGTCGTTTCGGCTGGCGATGCCGAAGCGCACCGCGCCGAGTTCGTCGCGCGGCTCGAAGATGAATTCGAAGCATCGAAGACCTACAAGTCGAACAAGGCCGACTGGTTCGCCGGCCGCTGGTCGGGGCTGCACGCGCCCGCCGACCCCGAAAATGCCCGGCGCAACATTTCGACGGGCGTATCGGAAAAGCTGTTCGACGCCATCGGCCGCACGATGACGACGATCCCTGACGATCTGGAGGTGCACAAGACGCTGCGCCGCGTGATCGACGCTCGCGCCGCGATGTTCGCGAACAAGGACGATGCCGAGGTGTTCGATTGGGCAACCGCCGAAAGCCTCGCCTTCGGCACGCTGCTCAGCGAAGGCTATCAGGTGCGCCTCTCGGGACAGGATTCGGGCCGCGGCACGTTCAGCCAGCGTCACGCCGTCTGGGTCGACCAGAAGGACGAGCATAAATATATCCCGCTGACCACCGTGCCGCACGGCCGGTTCGAGGTGCTCGACAGCCCGCTGTCCGAATATGGCGTGCTCGGCTTCGAATATGGCTATGCGATGGCCGATCCGAAGAGCCTCGTGCTGTGGGAAGCGCAGTTCGGCGACTTCGCCAACGGCGCGCAGATCATGATCGACCAGTTCATCGCGGCGGGCGAAGCCAAATGGCTGCGCGCCAACGGCCTCGTGCTGCTGCTGCCGCACGGCTATGAAGGGCAGGGCCCCGAGCATAGCTCGGCGCGTCTCGAACGCTTCCTTCAGCTTTGCGCCGGCGACAACATCCAGGTGTGCAATATTTCGACCCCGTCGAACTATTTCCACGTCCTGCGCCGCCAGATGCTGCGCCCCTTCCGCAAGCCGCTCATCATCATGACGCCCAAGTCGCTGCTTCGCCACAAGCTGGCCGTGTCGCAGCGCTCGGACTTCATCGGCGAAGCGCATTTCCGCCGCATCATGTCGGACCGCACCCCGCCGGAAGATGCGAAGGTCAAGCGTGTCGTCCTGTGTTCGGGCAAGGTCGGTTACGACCTGATGGAGGCGCGCGACGCCGCCGGGCTCGACGACACGACGGTGATCCGCATCGAACAGATTTATCCCTTCCCCGGCGAGGCGCTGGCCATCCGCCTGAAGAAGATGAAGAATCTGGAAGAGGTCGTTTGGGCGCAGGAAGAGCCGCGCAACAACGGCGCCTGGTTCTTCGTCGAGCCGCTGATCGAGGAATCGCTGATCGACGCTGGCCACAAGGGCATGCGCGCCCGTTACGCCGGCCGGGCTGCCGCGGCTTCGCCCGCCACCGGCCTGATGAGCCGCCACCAGACCGAACAGGCGGCGCTCGTCGCCGACGCGCTGGGCCTCAATGTCCGCGCCGAAATCCGTCGCAACAAGAATAAAGCCTGAGCCAGAGCTTAAGCCCTAAGGAACTGCATCAATGAGCACCGAAGTCAAAGTCCCGACGCTGGGTGAAAGCGTGACCGAAGCGACGATCGGCGAGTGGCTGAAGCAGCCCGGCGAAGCCGTCGCGCTCGACGAGCCGATTGCCAGCCTCGAAACCGACAAGGTCGCGGTCGAAGTGCCGTCGCCCGTCGCCGGCGTGATGGGGCAACAGGTCGTCGCCGTCGGCGATACCGTCAATGTCGGCGCGGTGATCGCGACGATCGAGGCCGGCGACGGCAAGGCCGCCGCTCCCGCGCCTGCGCCCGCGGCGAAGGCCGAAGCGGCGGCGCCCGCTCCCGCAGCGACCGGCGGCGAGGATGCCGTCGTCACCCTGTCGCCCGCGGTGCGCCGCCTCGTCCTCGAGCACGGCCTCGATCCGAGCAAGATCAAGGGCACCGGCAAGGACGGCCGCCTGACCAAGGAAGATGTGCTCGCGGCCGCCGAAGCCGCTCCCGATGTGGCACCCGCGCCCGCGGCTGCCCCGGCACCTGCCGCCGCGCCCGCTGCAACGGGTGCGCCGGGCCGTCAGGAAGAGCGGGTCAAGATGACCCGCCTGCGGCAGACGATCGCCCGCCGCCTGAAATCGGCGCAGGATACGGCGGCGATGCTCACCACGTTCAACGACGTCGACATGACGGCGGTGATCGAGGCGCGCGGCCGCTATAAGGATCTGTTTGAAAAGAAGCATGGCGTGCGCCTGGGCTTCATGGGCTTCTTTACCAAGGCCGCCTGCCTTGCGCTCAAGGACATTCCCGCGGTCAACGGCCGTATCGACGGCGACGAGATCGTCTATAACAATTATATGGACATCTCGGTCGCGGTCAGCGGTCCGAGCGGGCTTGTCGTGCCGGTGATCCGCAACGCCGAAAGCCTGTCCTTCGCCGGCATCGAAAAGACGATCGGCGATTTCGGCAAGCGCGCCAAGGAAGGCACGCTGACGATGGACGATATGACCGGGGGCACCTTCACCATCTCGAACGGCGGCGTGTTCGGCTCGCTGATGTCGACCCCGATCATCAACCCGCCGCAATCGGCCGTGCTGGGCCTCCACCGCATCGAGGATCGTCCGGTCGCGATCAATGGTCAGGTCGTGATCCGTCCGATGATGTATCTGGCGCTGAGCTATGACCACCGCCTGATCGATGGCCGCGAGGCGGTGACCTTCCTGAAAACGATCAAGGAAGCGATCGAGGATCCGACGCGGCTTTTGATCGACCTCTAAGAGATTTCTCCCCATCCCCCGAGGGGTAAAGGAACAACAAATGGCTGATTACGACTACGACGTCCTTGTCATCGGTGCCGGTCCCGGCGGTTATGTGGCGGCGATCCGCGCGGCGCAGCTCGGGCTCAAGACCGCGTGCGCCGAAGGGCGCGAAACGCTGGGCGGCACCTGCCTCAACGTCGGCTGCATCCCGTCGAAGGCGATGCTGCACGCGTCGGAATATTTCGAGGCGGCGGCGGGCGGCGCGATGGCGGCGATGGGCATCAAGGTGGCGCCCGAACTCGACCTTGGCGCGATGCACGGCCAGCGCAAGGATGCGGTCAAGGGCCTGACCGGCGGCATCGAATTCCTGTTCAAGAAGAACAAGGTCGACTGGCTGAAGGGCTATGCGCAGTTCACCGGCAAGGACAGCGTCGAGGTTGCGGGCAAGGCCTATCGCGCCAAGAACATCATCATCGCCACCGGATCGTCGGTGACTCCGCTTCCGGGCGTCGAAGTCGACAACGACAAGGGCGTGATCGTCGATTCGACCGGCGCGCTCGAACTTGCGAAGGTACCCGGTCATATGGTCGTGATCGGCGGCGGCGTGATCGGGCTCGAACTCGGCAGCGTCTGGCGCCGGCTTGGCGCGAAAGTCACCGTGGTCGAGTTTCTCGACCAGATCCTGCCCGGGATGGACGGCGACGTTCGCAAGGAAGCGAACAAGATCTTCAAGAAGCAGGGCATGGATTTCAAGCTGAAGACCAAGGTCACCGGGGCCGAAGTGAAGGGCAAGAAGGCCGTGCTGACGCTCGAGCCCGCCGCGGGAGGCGACGCCGAAACGCTCGAAGCCGATGTCGTCCTCGTTTCGATCGGTCGCCGTCCGAACACCGACGGCCTCGCGCTCGACAAGGCGGGGCTGACCACGAACCAGCGCGGTCAGATCGAGACCGATCATGATTTCCGCACCGCCGTCGACGGCATCTGGGCGATCGGCGACGTGGTTCCCGGCCCGATGCTCGCGCACAAGGCCGAGGATGAAGGCATCGCCTGCGCTGAAAATATCGCGGGGCTGACCGGCATCGTGAACCACGACGTCATCCCGTCGGTGGTCTACACTTGGCCCGAAATCGCCGGCGTCGGCCTGACCGAAGAGCAGGCTGTCGAGAAGGCTGGTGGGGAAAAGGGCGACGTCAAGGTCGGCAAATTCCCGATGCTCGCGAACAGCCGTGCGAAGACCAACCACGAACCCGACGGCTTTGTGAAGGTGATCGCCGATGCCAAGAGCGACCGCGTTCTGGGCGTCTGGATCATCGCAGTGCCGGCGGGCACGATGATCGCGCAGGCGGCGCAGGCGATGGAATTCGGCGCGACGTCCGAAGACATCGCCTACACCTGTCACGCGCACCCGACGCACAGCGAGGCAATCAAGGAAGCCGCGATGGCGGTGACCGGAAAGCCGATCCACATCTGAGTTACCCGTCCACTGGGGTAGGGCATGGGGCGGCGGCGACGTCGCCCCATTTCCGTTGCGCCGCGCCGCCGATGATCGCATGACGAAGCGGTTGCCGGCACCGGTGCCGGCCTGCGGGACGAAGAAGCATCGCCGATCCATGGACACCCAGACGCTCGTTCGCCTTCTCGATCTGACCGGCATCGCGGTCTTCGCGCTGTCGGGCGCGTTGATGGCGGTGCGCCTGCGCCAGACGCTGGTGACGGCGAGCTTCTTTGCGCTCGTCACCGGGGTCGGCGGGGGTAGCGTGCGCGACCTGCTGATCGGCGCGCCGGTCTTCTGGGTTCAGGACGGCGCGATCGGCGCGGTGTGCATCGCGATTGCGCTGGTCGTGTGGGTGACTCCCGAACGCTGGTGGCAGGGGCAGCTTCTGGAATGGGCCGATGCGGTCGGGCTCGCCGCTTATGCGGTGTTCGGGACGGCCAAGGCCCTCGCCTGGGGCGTGGCGCCGGTTCCCGCGCTGATGATGGGCGTCATCACCGGCTGCGTCGGCGGGACGATCCGCGATATATTGGCCGGGGTGCCGTCGATCATCATGCGGCCCGAAATCTATGTCACCGCGGCGGCGCTCGCCTCCGGGCTGTTTCTGGTCCTGACCTGGCTCGGCGTCGCAACCTCGGTCGCCGCTGTCGCGGGGGCCGCGTCGGGTTTCGTCCTGCGCGGCGCAGCAATTCGCTGGTCTTTGGCGCTTCCGACGTATAGGGGGCGCCCCGAATCGCGGTAAATAGCGGCAGTGGGAGCCGCAACGCTCGCTTAACGCTGATCCTGTAAAGGATCCGGTGACGCGCGGAGAGGCGCGTCGTGGGGACCAGTTTCGACCTTGAAGACATTGCTGATTCATTTCGGCGCCGGGGTGGCGGCGTCCGACTGCGTGGACGCGTGTCACGACACGGCGCACACCGGACGATGGATCATCGGCCTGTCGCTGGTGATCTTTGCGCTGCCGTTTTGCGCGCATGCGGCGCGGCGCGTCCTTCTGTCGCGCGCGCGCGCCGGCTGGCGCATCCGGCGTGGCGCGGTTCCGACGAAGCCGGCCCGGTTTCGCTTTCGCCGACGGGCGCCCTCTTGACCGCGCCGCGCGCAGCGGCACAGTGGCGGTTTGACCATCGGGGAGCGGCGACGGCATGACGACAGAGCAGGCAGCGGTAAACGGGATCAGCATCACCTTCGAAGACAAGGGGCCACGCGATGCGCCGGTGATTCTGCTGGTGATGGGGCTGGGCGGACAGCTGACGCTGTGGCCCGACGAATTTGTCGATGCGCTGAATGCGCGCGGCTTTCGGACCATCCGGTACGACAATCGCGACGTCGGCCTGTCGACGCGCTTCGACGCGGCCGGTGTCCCCCATCTCAAATGGATGTTCGTGAAGTCGCTGCTGCGCCTGCCGGTGCGGAGCGCTTACACGCTCGCCGACATGGCCGCCGACGGCGTGGCGCTGCTCGACCATCTGGGCATCGCGCGGGCGCATATCGTCGGCGTGTCGATGGGCGGGATGATCTCGCAGCATATCGCCGCGCGCTATCCGGATCGCGTGCTGTCGCTGACGTCGGTGATGTCGACGACCGGCAATCCCCGCCTGCCACGCGCGCAAAAGGAAGCGATGCAGGTGCTGACCAGCCGGCCGATGAGCGGCGATCCCGAAGATCTGATCGCCTATTCGGTGCGCGCCGCCAAGGTGATCGGCAGCCCCGGCTACCCGCCCGACGAGGAGCGGTTGCAGCGGCGCGTGCGCAGCGATTTCGAACGTGGCTGGTATCCGCAGGGCGTCGCGCGCCAGATGGCGGCGATCGTCGCCGATGGCGACCGGCGGCCGATGCTGAAGTCGATCGGCGCGCCGACGCTGGTGATCCATGGCGAGGGCGATCCGCTGGTACCGCTGGCGGGCGGCCGCGATACCGCAGACAATATTCCGGGCGCCCGGCTGCTAACCATCCCCGGCATGGGGCATGATTTGCCGCTGGGATTGGTCGATACGCTGGCCGACGCGATTGCCGGTCACGCCGGGGCGGTTGCCCGGGCCTGAGCTATAGGGCGGCTTTGCGCCTTATAGCTCGCCGCCAAGGGCACCATATTTCGCCTCGAACCCCGCCTTGTCGCCCTTCGCCAGATAGCCGGCCTGGTCGACGATATTGTCGCGGGCGATGCGGCCCTGAAATGCGCCGAGTTGCGGATCGATCGCGGCGATATCGGCGTCGGTCCAGGCGGCGATCTGCGCAAAGCTGGTCACGCCCAGACCGCCGAGCAGCGTCGCCATTTTCGGCCCGACGCCTTTCAGCAATTGCAGATTGTCGGCTTTGGCGGCGGCAGGGGCGGGAGCGGCTTCTGCCGGCGGGGCAGGGGCGACCGGTGGAGGCGCGGCCGGTTCGGGCTCGGGCGCTTGCGCAGCGGGCGCGGGGGCAGGCGGGACGGTGGGCTCCGCCGGAATGTCGGAGGCTGTCGGCGGCGCAGCGGGCGGCGGGGGCGGCGATGCGGGCGCGGCTTCCTTTGGTTTGAAGCGCGCTGGTTCGGCCTTGACGATGTCGGGCTTCGCCGCTTCGAGCGGCTTTTTCGGCTCGGCCGGCATCGCTGCGGGCGGCGCTGCTTCTTCGGGGCGCTTGCGGCCGAATAGCCACCACAGCAGGACGGCCGCGACGACCAGTCCGACGACCGCGATGATCCAATTTTCCTGAAGCCACGTCATGATGATCTCCCTGTTTCACTGTCAGCCTAAGCCGACGTGGACGGCGCGTCCAGCACCGCTCAGCGCGCCTCGCGGGTGACCTCGCGCCAGCCGATGTCGCGGCGGCAGAAGCCGCTCGGGAAATCGAGCTTGTCGACCGCGGCATAGGCGCGCGTCTGCGCCTCGGTGACGCTCTTGCCCGTCGCGGTGACGTTGAGCACGCGTCCCCCCGCGGCGACGATCGCGCCGTCGGCGCGCGCGGTCCCGGCATGGAAGACGCGCACGCCGCCCGCTTCGGCCGCGGCGATGTTGCGGATTGCGCCGCCCTTGTCGGGGGTGCCCGGATAGCCGTTCGCCGCCATCACGACGGTCAGCGCATAGCCGCCGGTAAAGGTCGGCGCGGGCACGTCGGCCAGCCGCCCGGTTGCGGCGGCATGAAGCAGCGCGGCAAAATCGCCGGTCAGACGCATCATCAGCACCTGACATTCGGGATCGCCGAAACGGCAATTATATTCGATCAGCTTCGGCCCTTCACCGGTCAGCATCAGCCCGGCGAACAGCACCCCGACATAGGGCGTGCCTTCGGCAGCGAGCGCGGCGACGGTGGGACGGATGATGCGGTCCATCACCTCGGCCTCGAGCGTTTTGGTCAATACCGGGGCCGGGCTGTAGGCGCCCATGCCGCCGGTGTTGGGGCCGGTGTCGCCGTCGCCGACGCGCTTGTGATCCTGCGCGCTGCCGAAGGCGATGACATTGGTGCCGTCGGACAGCGCGAAGAAGCTTGCCTCCTCGCCGGTCATGAATTCCTCGATCACCACCTCTGCCCCCGCGCCGCCAAAGGCGCCCGCGAACATGTTGGCGATCGCGGCTTCGGCCTCTGCGCGCGTCTCGGCGATGATCACGCCCTTGCCCGCGGCGAGCCCGTCGGCCTTGATGACGACGGGGATGGCGAAATCGGCGAGCGCGGCCAGTGCGGCTTCGGCGCTGGCGCAGCGCACATAGCCGGCGGTCGGAATCGCGGCGCGCGCACACAGATCTTTGGTAAAGCCCTTCGATCCTTCGAGCTGCGCGGCCGCGGCGGACGGGCCGAAGACCGGAATGTCGATCGCGCGCAGCCGGTCGCCCAATCCGGCGACGAGCGGTGCTTCGGGGCCGACGACGACGAAATCGATCGCATGGGTGCGCACGAAGGCGACGAGCCCGTCGACATCGTCGGCGGCGATCGGCACACATTCGGCATAGACTTCGATCCCGGGGTTTCCGGGTGCCGCATAGAGCTTGGCGCAACTCGGCGATTGTGCCAGTTGCCAGCTCAGCGCATGTTCGCGCCCCCCAGATCCGACCAGCAGGATATTCATGAGCGTCCCTTTTCCGTCCGACGATGGCACCGAAGCGCGGCTGTTAGCCGAGGCGACGGCGGGCGACAATGCACCCGCACTGTCGGTCACGCAATTGTCGGCGGCGATCAAGCGGACGGTCGAGGACGGCTTTGCGCGCGTCCGCGTACGCGGAGAGCTGTCGGGCGCGAAGCGTGCGGCATCGGGGCATTTCTACGCCGCGCTCAAGGACGACAACGCGCTGATCGACATGGTGATGTGGAAGGGGCAGGCGGCGCGCCTTGCCTTCCGGCCCGAAGATGGCATCGAGGTGATCGCGACGGGCAAGCTCACCACCTATCCCGGCCGCTCCAAATATCAGCTCGTCGTCGAAAGCTTGGAGGTCGCGGGCGAAGGCGCGTTGATGCTGTTGTTCGAAAAGCTGAAGGCGCGGCTTGGCGCCGAAGGGCTGTTCGACCGCGAACGCAAGCGGCCCTTACCCTATCTGCCGCGCGTCATCGGCGTCGTCACCTCGCCGACCGGGGCGGTGATCCGCGACATTCTCCATCGCCTCGCCGATCGCTGTCCGACGCGGGTGATCCTGTGGCCGGTGCTGGTGCAGGGCGAAGGCGCGGCGGCGCAGGTTGCGAACGCGGTGCGCGGTTTCGATGTGCTCGCGCCCGGCGGACCGGTGCCGCGCCCCGACCTTGTCATCGTCGCGCGCGGCGGCGGTTCGATCGAGGATTTATGGGCGTTCAACGAAGAGATTGTGGTGCGCGCGATCGCCGATTGCCGCATCCCGACGATCAGCGCGGTCGGCCATGAGACCGATGTGACGCTGGCCGATTACGCCGCCGACGTGCGCGCGCCGACGCCGACCGCCGCCGCCGAAATGGCGGTGCCGGTGCGCGCCGAACTGATCGCGCAGCTTGCAACGTGGCGCAGCCGGATGACGGGCGCGGCGACGCGCCACCGCACGCTCGCGGGCGAGCGATTGACTGCGCTCGCGCGGCACCTGCCGAAGCGCGAGGCGCTCTACGCCCCCCAGCGCCAACGGCTCGACGACGCCGCCGACCGGCTCGATCGCAGCCAGCGCCACCGGCTTGCGATCGCCGGCGAGCGGTTGGCGACGCGCGGCGCGGCGCTGCGTCCGGCGCTGCTGGCGCGCGCCTGGGACCGCGATCGCGCCAAGCTGGCGGGGCTTGCACGGCTGCTGACCTCGCTCGATCCGCGCGCGCTGCTCGCTCGCGGCTATGCGATGGTGCGCGATGCCGAGGGGGCGATCGTGCCGAGCGCCGTGCGCGCGCGGGGCGCGGGCCATCTGCGGCTTGCCTTCGCCGATGGCGAGGTGCCGGTGACGGTGGCGGACGGCGATGTGCCGTCACCCCCTGCACCCTCCGCAGCGCCGACCCCAAAGCCCGCGCGTAAGCCTCCCGCCGCGCCGGGGCGGGGACAGGGCGAGCTGTTCTGAGCGTCGCAGGGGTGGCCGAAATCGCGCAGGTCGCTATATTGACCCCGATATCTTGGATAATTTGATGGACCCCGCCATGTTGATCGCCAGCCGCAACCGCCTTGCCCGCCTGCAATATGGCCCGAACGGATTTCGTATCCTGTCGCCGGGCGACCATGTGCTGTGCGCGGTAAGCGGGGTGCCGATCGGGCTCGACGAGCTGCGCTATTGGTCGGTCGCGCGGCAGGAGCCCTATGCGACCGCGGCGATTTCGGTGCAGGCCGCACTGGACGCGGCGCGCGGCGCATGATCGCGCGCGGGGCAGCGCCCCGAGCGATTGCTTCGCTGACCTTGGCCATTGCGGCCGCAGGTTGCGTACCCGCCGTGGCCGACAGTCCCCCGGCGCCCAAGGCAGCAGCGGCGCCCGCGGCCGTGGCGCCTTCGGTGCCGAACGCACCGCCGGTCCCGAAGCCGCTTCCCGGTCCCGCCGATTTCGCCTTTCGCGGCAGCATGATCCAGGGCGGGACGCTGATCGGCCAGGTGCCGGGCGGAACGCGCACGTTGACGCTCGACGGCGCACCCGTTCCGGTCGCAGGCGATGGCGCTTTCCTGATCGCCTTCGATCGCGATGCGCCGGCGAGCCAGCAACTGGTAGCGACCCTTTCCGACGGGCGCACGGTCACGCGGACGCTGAGCATTGCGGCGGGGAATTGGCGGATCGAAAATATCAACGCGCCCTATCGCGGCAGTGCATCGAGCGATGCCGAGTTCGAACGCCGCCGCCCCGCCGAACTGGCGCAAATCGCCGCGGCGCGCGCGAGCCATGTCGAATCGGACGGCTGGCGGCAGCAATTTCGCTGGCCGGCGACGGGGCGGCTGTCGGGCTTTTTCGGTTCACAGCGCGTCTATCAGGGCAAGCCGGGCAGCTATCACAGCGGCACCGATATCGCCGTGCCCGCAGGCACGCCCTTTTTCGCGCCCGCCGACGGGGTCGTCGTGCTCGCGGCCGATGCGCCCTTCACGCTGGAGGGCAATTTGCTGATCGTCGACCACGGCATGGGGCTGACCAGCGCTTTTCTGCACTGCCAGCGCCTCGCTGTGAAGGCCGGCGACCGTGTGACGCAAGGGCAACAGCTCGGTACGGTGGGCGCGACGGGACGGGCAACAGGGCCGCATATGCATTGGGGGCTCAAATGGCGCGACGCGCGGCTCGACCCGGGCACGCTCGCGGGACCGATGGCGCGATAATCGAGGCGTTTCGGCTGGAGGCGCAATTTAATTACGCGCTAGGGCCGTTGATTATTCGAAGTGTGTGAGCGCTCATTTGTGTTGTTGCAAATTCGTCACAATCGCTTGTGAAACCGCGTCCCTCGGGGGGAATTCCCTTTACTCACCATGAATGAGCGATCATCCCGCACGCTATCGGGGTGTCTGTTCGGCGGCTTTGCGCTGCGAAAATAGGGGCCCGGGTATAACCACCACCAGTAGCAAGGGACTGCACTGTGAAGAAAACCCACTATTCCAAGCTGAAGCTTGGCGCTGCGCCGATCGTTATCGGCGTTGCCCTTGCTTCGGTTCCTGCCTTTGCGCAGGACGCCGAGGAAGGCGCCGCTGCGCCGGGTTCGGAGATCGTCGTTACCGGCACCCTGATCCGCAACCCCAACCTCGAACAGTCGACGCCCGTCAACGTCACCACTTCGGACGCGATCGAACTGAAGCAGTCGAACGTCGCTGAGGAAGTTCTTCGCGAATTGCCCGGCGTCGTTCCGAATATCGGTTCGGCGGTGAACAACGGCAACGGCGGTGCGTCCTACGTCGATCTTCGCGGTCTCGGCTCGACCCGTAACATCGTCCTGCTCAACGGCAACCGCGTTGCGCCGTCGGACGTGAACGGCCGTGTCGACCTCAACAACATTCCGCTTGCCCTGATCGAACGCGTCGACGCGCTGACCGGTGCGGCGGTGACCACCTATGGCGCAGATGCCATCACCGGCGTCGTCAACTTCGTCACCAAGCGCGATTTTGCCGGCTTTGAAATGACCGCGTCGGAACAGATCACTGAAAAGGGCGACGGCAACATCTTCCGTGTTGACGCGACGATCGGTGCGAACTTCGACGATGGCCGCGGTAATGCGGTGCTGAGCATCGGCTATCAGCAGGCCGACCCTGTCTATCAGGGTGCGCGCGGTTTCTCGGACAACACGCTCGACAGCTATTCGGACACGTTCATCGGTTCGGGTACGTCTGTCCCCTCGCGCTTCTCGGGCACGCGTCCGCTTACCGGCGGCGTACCGAACGTCCTCGCGCAGTATACGCAGACGGGCACCGTGCCGAATCCGAACTTTGACCCGACCCAGCCCGTCAGCGCAACGAACCCGGCGACGCTGCCGGTTCTCGCTCTGACGCCCGGCGGTGCTGCCAACGGCGGCGTTCGTCAGGTCAATGGTGCTGGCCAGGCGGTCGGCACGTTCCAAACCTACAACTTCAACCCGTTCAACATCTTCCAGACGCCGTTCGAGCGCTTCAACATCTATGGCCAGGCCAATTATGAAGTGTCCGATGCGGTGGAAGTGTACACCCGGGGCATGTTCTCGAAGAACACCGTGTCGACGATCATTGCACCGTCGGGTTCGTTCGGTGGCTCGGTTGCGATCAATCTGAACAACCCGAATCTGCCTGCGGCGCTGCGCAACCAGTTCTGTGCGTTCAACGTCGCTCCGGTGGTCAATGGCGTCGATGCAAACGGGGATCCGATTTCGGGCCAAGCTGCTTATACGCCGCGCTTTACGCCGGCCGAGTGCGCAGCGGCAGCTACGGCTACTGGCCGGAGCGATCCCAACTACCGCGAAGTCACCGTCACGCTGAACCGTCGTACGCCCGAAGTGGGCCCGCGTATCAGCAACTATCAGACGACCTTCTTCGATTATCGCGTCGGTGCGCGCGGCGGCATCACCGACACGCTCGATTGGAGCCTCGAGGGCGCCTATGGCGAGTCGGAAAATATCCAGAGCATCAACGGCTACACGCTGCAGTCGCGTTTCCGCGAAGCGTCGCTGTCCGATGATGGTGTGACCTGTCAGAGCGGCAATGCTGATTGCGTTCCGGTCAATCTGTTCGGCCCCGAAGGGTCGATCACGCCGGAAGCCGCGCGGTACCTCTCGGAAAAGAGCACCTCGACGAACCGCACTTCGCTTGCGCAGGTCCGCGGCATCATTTCGGGTGATCTTGGCTTCTCGTCGCCGGGTGCGGTCCAGCCGATCGGCTTCGCGATCGGTGGCGAATATCGCAAATACACCGCGCAGCAGTCTTCGGATCTCCTCGCCAAGACGGCGGGTGAACTCGGTGGCGCTGGCGGTGCGGCTCCCGACATCGACGGCGCTTACGATGTCTATGAAGCCTATGCCGAAATTGTGGCCCCGCTGATCGAGGACAAGCCTTTCTTCGAGAGCCTGACCCTCGAAGCGGGCATCCGCTATTCGGATTACAGCATCCGCGGCGCTGGTGGATACAATGCTACCACGTGGAAGGCTGGCGGCAGCTGGGAACCGGGTGCGGGTCTGAAACTTCGCGGTAATTACAGCCGCGCGGTTCGCGCTCCGAACATCGGCGAACTGTTCACGCCGCAGACGGTTGGTCTGACCAACCTCGGCATCGACCCCTGCGCCGGTGGCGCTCCGGTGGCCGACGCCAATCTGCGCGCGGTCTGTATCGCGCAGGGTGCTCCTGCCGGTACGATCGGTTCGATCACTAACCCGACGGCGGCGCAGGCCAACATCACGGTGGGCGGTAACCTGAACCTGAAGCCTGAAAAGGCAGATACCTGGACGCTGGGCCTTGTCTGGCAGCCGGACTTCCTGCCGCGCTTCAACATGTCGGTCGACTATTACAACATCAAGGTCAACGACGTGCTTGGCACGCCGCTGCCGGGCGATATCATCAACGCTTGCTTCGATGGTCTGTCGGCTTCGAGCGCAACCGATCCGGCTTGTACCTCGATCCGTCGTAACCCGATCACCGGCGGCCTTGACGGTGACCCGTCGACGACCCCCGGCCTGTTCGGTCTGACCAACAACCTCGGCCGTCTGTTCACCGACGGTGTCGACCTGTTGATGAACTACAACACCGATGTCGGCTTCGCGAACCTCAGCTGGTCGTTCGTCGGCAACTGGACGCACAGCTCGAAGTATAACGCCAACGTAGCCGATCCGACTTCGCTCAACCGCGAATGCGTCGGTTACTACAGCGTGAACTGCTCGTTCACGGGTTCGATTCAGCCGGAATTCCAGTTCTCGCAGCGCTTTACGCTGGGCTTCGACAAGGTCGATGTCTCGCTGCTGTGGCGCTGGATGGACTCGGTCGACTTCGAGCCGGCGCAGCTCGCGGCGGACATCGCTGCAGCACAGGCGGCTCCGGGCGACTGTCCGAACCCGACGACGACCGACGATGGTGGCTGCGTGGTCGATCCGAAGTTCCGTCACATCAAGGCGGCACATTATTTCGATCTCGCCACCCGCTTCAACGTCAGCGACAATCTGGTCATCACCATGACGGTCCAGAATCTGCTCGACAAGAAGCCGCCGATCGTTGGCAACACCATCGGTTCGACGACCTACAACAGCGGCAACACCTTCCCGTCGACTTACGACGCGCTGGGTCGCCGCTATGCGATCTCGGCCAAGCTTAAGTTCTAAAGAACTCTCTGCTTGGAAGGAAATTGGGGGCGGGCAGCAATGCTCGCCCCTTTTTCTTTAACAGTCAGAGCCATAAGGAGCGGCAGCTTCCGCCGACCTTATTTAGGGCGGCCGCCAAGACCGTGCCTCGGGCCTGGCGCGCAACCTTCTCCGCAAGCTGTGCCTATGACGGCATGGTTAACCCAACTACTGGTGCCCGATCGCAGTAGTGCATCAGTGTATAGGTAGCGTCCCTGGGAGGACTAGCGGGATACCGGCCTGATCGGCGACAGCTTCTGCCCATCCGAGGACTTGATTGATTTCGTCTCCGTACGCCGCTTCGGCGGCAGCGAGATCGCGCTGACGCTCACCGGCCGCAAACGGCGCCCCCGACTTGCTATTGCGTGCCAGCGCTGGATGATCTGCCAAGACCTCTCGGTCAGCGGTAAGGCCATAATGGTCCATTGCCCCGGCAACCGCCCGAACGGGGTCGCGGGTCAGTGCCTCGCTGTCGAGTGAAGCGATCCGGCCGGGCGCCCAAGCTATGAGGGTCGCGAAAGCCCGCTGCTGGGCAAGCCACCCCATGGCGGCAATTTGTAGGTCGGACTGGCGGAAATAGTCGCGCGCATCGAAACCGAATTGCAGGAAGTCGTCTGCCAGATAGCCTTCAAACAATTCCCTGCACCACAGCCGGCACCATAAACCCTTCCGCGCGACCGACAGAAGAAAGACGCGCAGCGGCGCATATAGCAGAATGGCGTGTGCCCCCGGACGCAGGGTTAGCGCGCCGCGCGCGAGCGGATTGAAAATGTTGGAAGGCTTGATGATTACGGCTTCACCAGCGGTCAAGGGCCGTGCGAGCATCGCGAGCGCATCGTCCATAACCCGCGCGTGATCGCGCGGCGCGGCGCCGCGCCGCCGCCACCCGACCATGTCATTGAGCAGCACGGGTTCGGACAATCCGGACGCAATGCCCGGCTGGTCAATCGCCTGGACCAGCATGGTGGAGGCACAATAGGCCGAATGAAAGAGGAAATGAACGGGCGCCGGCTCTACGCTCTGACGAGACGCAGTGCGGGACAGGACGAGCGGTGCTGCTTCCTCGCCCAAATGCATGTCTGTAAGAAAGGGGACCTCCCGGCGGAGGCCGCGCGGCACGCGGCGGAAATGAAACGCGTCGTGATTGGAATCGTACCGATGCGCGAGCCATTCGGGATCACGTAAGGCGGCGGTAGAAGCGGGATGCAACATCGTTCGACCTTGCCGATTGCTGCAGTCGATGGCAAGCATCGGTCATGGCCAGTACACAACCGCCCGCGCCCGCCGTGGAAGCCAATCGTCTTGGTATTGCGGCTTTGCAGGCCAACGATCCGGCGGCGGCGGCGGCGCACTTCGGCCGGGCGATCGCCTCCGATCCTCGGTCCGGTGCGCTCCAGAGAAACCTCGCGTCGGCATGGCGGGCGCTGGGAGAGGAAGAGCGTGAACTTGATGCACTTGCAGCGGCTCTAGCGATTGACCGCCGCGATCTGATCGCATGGATCCGCAAGGCCGAACGACATGAATCACGAGCGGAGCGCGGTGCGGCGCTGGAAGCGTGGAGCGCGGCGCTCGCGCTTGCGGCGCAACTCGATCCTGTGCCCGATCCGCTCGTGCCGCTCCTGGCGCACGGACAAGCCTTCGTGGCGCAGGCGACCGACACAATGTTTGCGGCGGCCTCCGGCGCTATGGCTTCAATGGGTGATATACTCGATGAAACCGACACGCGGCGTGGAAAGGCATTCGTCGAAAGCACTCTTGGCCGGCGCAGAATCTATCGAAACGAATGTGCGGGCATCTATTACCCATTTTTGCCCGCCGATGAATTTTTTGATCGGCGGCATTTTCCTTGGTTCACTGAAATTGAGGCACATACCGACGCCATTCGGAGCGAACTACTCTCACTGCTCGACGACCCGGGAGATGCGTTGCGTCCTTACGTGCGAATGGATGCCGGAACCCCCGATTCGATCTGGACCCCCCTCGACAATCGACTTGACTGGGGCGCCTGCTTCTTGTGGGAATATGGCGCCGCGAACCAAGTGGTGCTCGACCGCTGTCCGGCAACCGCTGCCGCGCTAGCAGCCGTTCCCGGCGCTCGTATCCCGGGCCGAGCGCCGAGCGCTTTTTTCTCGATGCTCAAGCCGCGCACACGCATCCCGCCCCACACAGGCGTCACCAACACACGTGCAATTGTCCATCTGCCGCTGATCGTGCCGCCTGGATGCGGCTTTCGGGTGGGAGGTGAGACGCGCAGTTGGGAGGAGGGCCGCGCCTTCGCCTTTGACGACACCATCGAGCACGAGGCTTGGAACGATAGTGATGAACTGCGCGCTGTGCTGATCTTCGACGTATGGAACCCGCATCTCAGTCTGGCCGAGCGTGACTTGCTGGTGCGATATTTCGCATCGGCCGATTCGTCAGGCTATGCCGTACCGAGATGAGCTATAGCGGTGGAGGAACACATTTCGCTTGGGAATGAGAGACGTGCATCATATGGTCTGGGGATAAATGCCTAAATTTGAAGGGCCGAGGAGATTTTTGGATGTTTAGGATCATGACTTGGGCAGTGGCGGCAGGCCTGCTAGCGGCGCCAGCTGCGGCCGAGGAATTGGCCGACCGTGCGCCGCCCCCGAAGAAGCCGTCGTTGATGACTCCGACGGAAATCGAAGCCTATAACAAGGGCTTGGCGCAGACGCATCCTTATTACATCAAGTGCCGCAAGACGTTGGAGCTCGGTTCGCTGGTCAAGAAGAACCGCGTTTGTCACACCAATGCCGAATGGAAGGACGTGATTGCGCGCGGCAACCAGGATGCGCGCGATACGGCCGAAGCTATGACAAGCAAGGGCAGCACCTCCAACTGACGCTAGTGCCCATACGAGCCGTTATTGTGGGAGAAATGGCGATGCGAGGATGGATTACTTTGGTTGCAGCATTAAGTGCGGCAAGTGCGGCCAGCGCCAGCGAACCGACCAATCTTGCGCGAGCACCTTCGGACATGAGTGGTGCCGAGATTGACGCATATAATGAGGGCCGCTCAGCAAATGATCCGGAGTATATCCGATGTAGGCGCATCGCTGAACCCGGATCTCTGGTGAAAAAGAACCGCATCTGCAATACGAATGCGCAGTGGCGGGTGATTACCGATCGGGGCAATCAGGATGCACGCGATTCGATGGAAATGCTTGCCCGAGGTTGGAGCAATTCGGTCGAGCCGAAGGATAGCCTGATGACCGAGATCAAGCCAAAATAGCGCGCTGCGCCGGGACAGGGGTTGGTACAATGCCGATTTTCACGACCACCGTTGCGATAATGATGGCAGTCGCATCCGCGCCGGGGGCGGCTGATGCGTACACCGACCGCAAACCTCCCGATCGCCCGGCTTCGACGATGACCAACGCCGAAATCAAGGCGTTCAACCAGGGTATGGCATCGACCCATCCCTATTACATCAAGTGCCGCAAGATTGAGGAAATCGGATCTTGGGTAAAAAAGGCGCGAGTTTGCCACACCAATGAGGAATGGAAGCAATTGTGGGCGCAGGGTAATCAGGACGCGCGCGACACCGCCGAAGCGATGACGCGCGCGCCCGTCAACCACAGCAATTGATCGATTCGCAGGTCGCTGGGTCGACCCGACTTATGCCGGCGTGAGGACAAGGCCGCCGTCGCCTTCGTCCACTTTGACCGTCGATCCGTCCTTGACCTCGCCCTTCAAGATCAGGTCGGCGAGCGGATCCTGCAGATATTTCTGCACCGCGCGCTTCAGCGGCCGCGCGCCGTAGACGGGGTCGTAGCCGACCCGGCCTAGCCACGCGCGCGCGGCGTCGGTGAGGTCGAGCGTGACCTTGCGGTCGGCGAGAAGTTTCTGGACGCGTGCGACCTGAATGTCGACGATGCCGCCCATATGCTGCTGCGCGAGGCGGTGGAACAGCACGATCTCGTCGAGCCGGTTCAGGAACTCGGGCCGGAAATGCGCGCGCACCACTTCCATGACCGCAGGTTCGGCCTGTTCGACCGGCGCATCGTCGGGGAGCGCCGCGATCGCCTGGCTGCCGAGGTTCGAGGTCAGGATGATCAGCGTGTTGGTGAAGTCGACCGTGCGCCCCTGCCCATCGGTCAGCCGCCCGTCGTCGAGCACCTGCAAGAGGATGTTGAACACGTCGCCATGCGCCTTTTCGACCTCGTCGAAGAGGACCACCTGATAGGGACGGCGGCGCACGGCCTCGGTCAGCACCCCGCCTTCCTCATAGCCGACATAGCCCGGAGGCGCGCCGATCAGGCGCGACACGGCGTGCTTTTCCATGAATTCGGACATGTCGATGCGGACCATCGCATTGTCGTCGTCGAACAGGAACCGTGCGAGCGCCTTGGTGAGTTCGGTCTTGCCGACTCCCGTGGGGCCGAGGAAGAGGAACGAGCCCAAGGGCCGGTTCGGATCCTGTAGCCCCGCGCGGGCGCGGCGGACCGCGGTCGAGACGGCGTGCACGGCTTCGTCCTGGCCGATGACGCGCTTGCCGAGCGTCTCTTCCATCCCGAGCAATTTCTCGCGCTCGCCTTCCATCATCCGGTCGACCGGGATGCCGGTCCAGCGGCTGACCACCGCGGCGATATCGTCGGCGGTGACTTCCTCGCGCAGCATCGCATTGCCCGCGGCGGCCTCTGCCTCCTCGAGCCGCTTTTCGAGCGCGGGGATCGTGCCGTAGCTGAGCTCGCCTGCGCGGCCGAGGTCGCCCGCACGCTGCGCCTGTTCGAGCGCCGAGCGTGCGGCGTCGAGTTCTTCCTTGATCTTCGCCTCGGCGTGGATCTTGTCCTTTTCGGCCTGCCATTTCTGCGTCAGTTCGGCCGACTGCTGTTCGAGATTGGCAAGTTCGGCCTGCAACGCGGCGAGCCGGTCTTTCGATGCCGCATCGGTCTCCTTGGTCAGCGCCGCTTCCTCGATCTTCATCTGGATGATGCGGCGGTCGAGATTTTCGATCTCCTCGGGCTTCGATTCGACCTCCATGCGGATGCGGCTCGCCGCCTCGTCCATCAGGTCGATCGCCTTGTCGGGCAGGAAGCGGTCGGAGATATAGCGGTTCGACAGCGTCGCTGCGGCGACGATCGCGCCGTCGGTGATGCGCACGCCGTGGTGTAGCTCGTATTTTTCCTTGAGCCCGCGCAGGATAGAGATCGAATCCTCGACCGTCGGTTCACCCACGAAGACCGGCTGGAAGCGCCGCTGAAGCGCGGGATCCTTCTCGACATATTTGCGATATTCGTCGAGCGTCGTCGCGCCGATGCAGTGAAGTTCGCCGCGCGCGAGCGCCGGCTTCAAGAGGTTGGACGCGTCCATCGCGCCGTCGCCCTTGCCCGCCCCGACGAGCGTGTGCATCTCGTCGATGAACAGGATGATCTCGCCCTCGGCGGACTTCACCTCGTCGAGCACGCCTTTGAGCCGCTCCTCGAATTCGCCGCGATATTTGGCACCCGCGATCAGCGCGCCCATGTCGAGCGCGAGGAGGCGGCGGTCCTTCAGGCTGTCGGGCACGTCGCCATTGGCGATGCGCAGCGCCAGGCCCTCGGCGATGGCGGTTTTGCCGACGCCGGGTTCGCCGATCAGCACGGGGTTGTTCTTGGTGCGGCGCGCGAGGATCTGCACGGTGCGGCGGATTTCCTCGTCGCGGCCGATCACGGGGTCGAGCTTGCCCGACCGCGCGACTTCGGTGAGGTCGCGCGCATATTTCTTGAGCGCTTCGAAACTGTCTTCGGCGCCCGCGCTGTCGGCGGTGCGGCCGCGGCGCAGTTCGTTGATGACAGCGTTGAGCGCGTCGGCCTTCACGCCCGCGTCGGCAAACGCCTTTCCGACCGGAGTCGAGGAGGCGAGCACCATCGCGAGCAGCAGCCGTTCGACGGTGACATAGCCGTCGCCCGCCTTGGTCGCGACCTGTTCGGCCTGATCGAGCAGGCGCACCGCGTCATTGTCGAGCCCCGGCGTCGCCTGCGCGCCCGATCCCGACACGGCGGGAACCTTGGCGAGCAGCGCGTCGATGCCGGCGACTGCGCGCGGCACATCGCCGCCCGCGCGCTGGATCAGGCCCGCGGCCATGCCTTCATTGTCTTCGAGCAGCGCCTTGGCGATATGCTCGGGACTGATCCGCTGATGATTCATGCGGATCGCGATCGTCTGCGCCGCCTGCAAAAAGCCCTTGGCGCGATCGGTAAATTTTTCGAGGTTCATGTGGATAAGCCCCTTTCTCGTCACCAGAGATAGTGTTGCCCATTTGCAACACAAGAGCATGGCTTTTCGCGCCGCAAATTTTCCGCCATGAGGTCGCCCAGTCGCCATAGTATATGGAGCGGGAAAGCGGATGCGTAAATTTTTCCTTGGCCTCGTCCTCCTGCTCGTCGCGGTGGCGGTGGGTCTTGCGGCGTGGGACCCGTTGACCGCCGAGGCTTCGCCCGCACCGGCGTTCCGGCCGACCGATGTGCAGATCGCGCGCGACAAGTTCGGGGTGCCGCATATCTTCGGCAAGACCGATGCCGACGTCGCCTATGGCGTCGCCTACGCCCATTCGGAGGATGATTTTGCGACGCTGCAAGAGGTGATCGCGATGACGCGCGGGCGCACCGGCGCGCTGCTCGGTGCCGATGGCGCCAAGATCGATTATGTCGCGGAACTGCTGGATATCCGCAAGACCGCGGCACGCGACTGGCCGCGCCTGCCCGCCGACGTGCGCGCGCTGTTCACCGCCTATGCTGCGGGGCTCAACCATTATGCCGACAAGCACCCCGACGAGGTGCGCCTGTCGGGGCTGTTCCCGGTGACCGGCGAGGATGTGGTCGCCGGTTTCGTGCTGCGCTCGCCCTTCTTCTTCGGGCTCGATTCGGTGCTGGGGCGTCTGACCGAAGGCAAGCCGCTGTTCCGCGAAGGCGGTCCGGCGCTCGATGCCGCCGGCAAGCTCGTCCCGCGCGAGCTGACGCCGGTCGGCCGCGATCCCGACCATAATGGGTCGAACGGCATGGCGGTGGCGCCGGGCCGGGCCCCCGACGGCGCGACGCGGCTCGTTTCCAATTCGCATCAGCCGTGGACCGGCGGGGTCGCCTGGTACGAACTGGTCGTCCATTCGGGCGAAGGGTGGGATTTCGCGGGCGCCAACTTTCCCGGTTCGCCTTACCCCTTCCTTGGCCACAATAAATATCTGGGCTGGACCAACACGGTGAACCGGCCCGACCTGATCGACGTGTACAAGCTGGTGCTCGACGACAGCGGCGAGAAATATCGCTTCGACGGCAAATGGCTGCCGCTGGAAAAGCGGCGCGTGTGGCTGCGCGTCAAATATGGTCCCTTCGTGCTGCCGGTGCCGCAGACGGTGTGGCGCTCGGTCCAGGGCCCGGTGATCAAGAATGCCAAGGGTGCCTTTGCCATTCGCTATGCCGGCATGGACCAGTCGGCGATGGTCACCCAATATTACCGGCTGAACAAGGCGAAGGATTTCGCCGAATGGCGCGCGGCGATGGCGGGGCAGGGGGTTCCGGCGACCAACTTCATCTATGCCGATGCCAAGGGCAATATCGGCCTGTTCTACAACGCGATGTTCCCTGACCGCCCGGCGGGTTTCAACTGGCGCGGGGTGCTGCCCGGGGACACATCGGCCGACGTTTGGACGAAGTCGCTGCCGTTCGAACGGGTGCCAGCGCTGGTCAATCCGCGCTCGGGTTTTGTGATGAACGCCAATAACACGCCGTGGGTCGCGGCGGGGCCGGGCAGCGAACTCGATCCGGCCGCCTTTTCGCCGCTGATGGGGATCGAGGACGACATGACCAATCGCGCGGTGCGCCTGATCGACCTGTTCGGGGCGCCAGGACCGATCGACGCCGCGCGGCTGAAGACGATCAAATATGACACCGCCTATGCGAAGAGCGGCTATGCCAAGGTCTGGATCGACCGGCTGCTCGCTCTCGATGCCAAGGGCGATACGCAGATCGCGGCGGCGCAAGATCTTCTGCGCGCGTGGGACTGGAACCTGGACGGCAAAGGGCAGGGCGATGCGCTCGCGCTGCTCGTGCTGCGTCCTGCGAATGGCAGCCACTATCAGCGCAAGGCCGACCCCGATCCGATGACGGTGTTGCGCGACAGCGCTGCGCATCTTCAGACATATTTCGGGACGCTCGACCCCGCGCTGGGGACCGTGCTGCGGCTGCGCCATGGCGAAGGCGTCCACCGGGTCGACCTGCCGCTCGACGGCGGCAACGATACGGTGCGCGCTTCGACCCTGTGGGACGTCGAACCCGACGGCCGGCTGAAGGTGCGGCACGGCGATAGCTTCATCATGTTCGTTACGTGGGACAAGGCGGGACGCGTCCATTCGGAATCGGTGCAGCCCTTCGGTGCCGCGACGACGCGACCGGAAAGTCCGCATTACAACGACCAGGCGCCTCTGTTCGTCGCGCATCGGTTGAAGCCGGTGCTTTTCGATCCGGCGGCGCTTCGCGCGAGCGGAGCGCGATTCTATCGGCCTTGAAAGCGCAGCAGAGCTGTCCTAAACCGTTGATACAGTGCCGTCCGGCATGCTCGTCACCGGCGCGTTTCGTGCCCCCGGTTTCAAGAGGATATCCATGACCCGCTTCCATCGCTTTGCCGTCGCCCTGGCCGTATCGACGTCGCTCGTCGCGGCCGGCCCCGCCCTTGCCAAAGCCAAGGAGGCGCAGCCCGCGCCGATTTCCGAACTGGTGAAGGCGGTCGATATTCCGTACCAGAGCTTCACGCTCGACAACGGACTGCGCGTGATCGTGCACGAAGATCACAAGGCGCCGGTCGTCGCGGTGTCGGTCTGGTATCGCGTCGGATCGAAGCACGAACCCGCGGGCAAGACGGGTTTTGCGCATCTGTTCGAACATCTGATGTTCAACGGTTCGGAAAATTCGCCGGGCGACTTCTTCGAACCGCTGCAACAGGTCGGCGCGACCGATTTCAACGGCACGACCAATACCGACCGCACCAACTATTTCGAAACGGTGCCGACCGGCGCGCTCGACCGCGCGCTGTTCCTCGAAAGCGACCGCATGGGCCATCTGCTCGGCGCGGTGACGCAGGAAAAGCTCGATAACCAGCGCGGCGTCGTCCAGAACGAAAAACGCCAGGGCGACAATAATCCCTATGGCCTGCTGCGGTACGAAATCTTCGAAAACCTCTTCCCGAAGGGGCACCCCTATCATCACAGCACTATCGGTTCGATGGCCGACCTCAACACGGCGAGCCTTGCCGATGTGAAGAAGTGGTTCAGCGACAATTACGGCCCGAACAATGCCGTGCTCGTGCTGGCGGGCGACATCGACCTTGCCACTGCAAAGACCAAGGTCGCCGAATGGTTCGGCGACATTCCGCGCGGCCCCGAAGTGAAGGCACCGCAAACCGCAGTTCCGACGCTCCCCGCGCCGCTCGCCAAGGAGGTCAAGGATCTCATCCCGACCACGCGCATCTATCGCATGTGGGCGATCCCCGGCCTCAACGACCCCGAATCGGTGCCGCTGCAAATGGCGACCGCGGTGCTCGGCGGGCTGTCGTCGTCGCGGCTCGACAATGCGCTCGTCCGCAAGGACCCGGTCGCGGTCAGCGTCGCGGCGTTCGCACAAACGCTGGAGGATGCGGGCTTCCTGATCGTGCAGGCCGACGTGAAGCCGGGCGTCGATCCGAAGGTCGTCGGCGAAAAGCTCGACGCACAGATCGCCGATTTCCTGGCGACCGGCCCGACTGCGGACGAATTGCAGCGCGCCGCGGCCAGCTATCTCGGCGGCACGATTTCGGGGCTGGAATCGGTCGGCGGCTTCGGCGGCAAGGCGGTGACGCTGGCAGAGGGCGCGCTCTATTCGAACGATCCCGCCTATTACAAGACCGAGCTCGACCGGCTGGCCAAGGTGACCCCCGAGCAGGCGAAGGCGGTGGCCGACAAATGGATGTCGCGTCCGGCCTTCTCGCTGACCTACTCGCCCGGCGAGCGCACCGAAGGCGGTGAAAATCGCGGCGGCGCCTTCACCGACGGCAAGCCGGTGGCGGCGGTATCGCCCGACCGTTACTGGAATGCGGCGCTGGGCGATGTCGGCCCCGACACGGGTGTCGGGACGGCGACCTCGATCGCCGATCGTTCGCAGCTTCCTGCGGTGACGGACCTCAAGGCGCTCGAATTTCCGGCGATCGAACGCGCCAAGCTGAAGAACGGAATGGAAGTCGTCTTCGCGCGCCGGACCGCGGTGCCAACGGTGCAGGTCGCGGTGAGCTTCGATGCCGGCTATGCCGCCGATCCGCATAATGCGCTCGGCACCCAGTCGTTGATGCTCAGCCTGATGGACGAAGGCACGACGAGCAAGGATTCGATCGCCTTCGCCGAAGCAAAGGAACGCCTCGGCGCCCAGATCGACGGCTCGGCGAACGCCGACGAAACGGTGTTCAGCCTGTTCGCGCTCAAGCCGAACCTCAGCGCGTCGCTGGGCCTGCTCGCCGATTATATCCGTAACCCGGCCTTTGACGGCAAGGAACTGGAGCGGGTGCGCGCGCAGCAGCTCAACCGCCTGAACGCCGAACTCAACAATCCCAATGCGATCGCCAGCCGCGTACTGATGCCGGTGCTTTACGGCGCCGATCATCCCTATGGCATCCCGCCGTCGGGCCTCGGCAACGAAGCGGCCGTCAAAGCCGCGACGCGCGACCAGCTCGCGGCATTCCATCAGACGTGGATTCGCCCCGACAATGCCCGCATCTTCGTCGTCGGTGACACGACACTGAAAGACGTCACGAAGCAGCTCGACGCAGCTTTCGGCGACTGGAAGGCGCCGAAGACCGCGAAGCCCGAAAAGCATTTCGAGATCGCGATTCCCAAGCCGCAGCCGCGCATCCTGCTCGTCGATCGGCCCAAGTCGCCGCAGTCGATCATCATCGCGGGCAAGGTGCTCGACGTGAAAGGCGGCGACGATCTAGAGGTTCTGCGCCAGGCGAACGATATTTTCGGCGGCAGCTTCCTTTCGCGCTTCAACATGAACCTGCGCGAGACCAAGGGCTGGTCCTATGGCGTGCGCTCGCGCGTTTCGGGCGAAGCCGACCGCGTGACCTGGGTGGCGGTGGCGCCGGTGCAGGCCGACCGCACCGGCGACTCGATCCGTGAATTCCAGAAGGAATTGACCGCGTTCATCGGCGACAAGGGCGTAACCGCCGAAGAGCTGGAACGCACGACGAACGGCAGCGTACGCGAACTGCCGGGCAGCTTCGAGACATCGGGCGACGTGCTCGGCGGCTTGCGTGCGATTGCCAAATATCACCGGCCCGACAATTATTATGAAACGCTGCCGGCGAAATATGAGGCGATGACGGCCGAGGAGCTTGATGCCGCAGCCCGCAAGGAGCTGAGCACCGGCGACCTCGTCTATGTTGTCGTCGGCGATGCCGCGGTGGTGAAACCGCAGCTTGACGGATTGGGCCTGCCCGTGGAAACAGCGAAGCCCGCTAACTAACATTAGTTTCAGTAGGAGAGTTTCGATGTCTCAGGTCGATGGCAATTATGACTGCGTTACCAAGTCGCCGATGGGCGACCAGAAGTCGGTTTTCACCGTGAACAGCAATGGCGACAGCTTCACCGGCCAGAATGCCGGCGCGATGGGCTCGCTCGATGTCGAGAATGGCAAGGTCGACGGCAACAAGCTGACGTGGACGATGAACATGAAGGTGCCGATGCCGATGACGCTCGAATGCGAAGCGACGATCGACGGCGACACGCTGACCGGCACGATCAAGGCCGGCCCGTTCGGTTCGATGGCGATGACGGGCACCCGTCAGGCCTGATCGTCCGGATATCGGAAATGAGAGGGGCCGCTCTGTTGGAGCGGCCCTTTTTTTGTGGGCAGATGGGGCGTCATAGACCGCCGACTGCGCCGATGTTGCTGCATTGCATAGCTTTTCGGCGGCGCGGGGCTATCCAAAACCGTGTCGGAGGCGCATAGGCCTTTCGCAATGCACAAAATGACCGAATCCGCCCCGCGGTCCCGCATGCCCGGCGACCGGGAAATGGTGTTCATGATGGCGATGGTCATGGCGCTCAATGCGCTCGCCATCGATTCGATGCTGCCCGCGCTCCCCGCGATTGGCGAGGGGCTGGGGGTCGCGGTCGCGAACGACCGGCAATATGTGATTTCGACCTATTTGCTCGGCATCGGCATCGGTTCGCTGTTCTACGGGCCGCTGTCCGATCGCTTCGGCCGCAAGGGTGTGCTTGTGCCCGCCCTGTTCGCCTATGTCGCCTTTTCGATCGGCTGCGGGCTGGCGAACAGCTTCCCGCTGCTGCTCGCGCTGCGCTTCGGGCACGGCATGATCAGCGCAGCGCTCGGCGTGATCGTCGTCGCGGTCATTCGCGACCTCTTTTCGGGCGACGCGATGGCGAAGCGGCTGTCGATGATCTTTCTGGTGTTCATGATCGTCCCCGCGATCGCGCCGACGATGGGCGCCGGCATCACGGCGGTCGCGAACTGGCGCGCGATTTTTATCGTGCTGGCGGTGATGGGCGTCGTGATGCTGCTCTGGCTGCGCCGCCTGCCCGAAACGCTCGATCCGGACGATATCCGGCCGCTCGATGCGCGCACGATGATCGCGGGCTGGGCGACGGTGACGCGGCACCGCCGGGCGGCGGGCTATATGATCGCGTCGGCGATGATGCAGGGCGCGCTTTATGGCTATCTCAACAGCAGCGAGCAGATCATCGCCGAGGTGTTCGGCGCGCAAAGTTGGTTTCCGCTCGTCTTTGCCTGCGTTGCCGCCGGTATCGCGATCGCCAATTTCTCGAATGCGGCGATTGTCGAGCGCTTCGGCGCGCGGCGCGTGTCGCAGAGCGCGGTCTTTGCCTTCATGGCGACCGCGACGGTGCAGATCGTCGTTGCGCTGAGCGGCGCCGAGACGCTGTGGATGTTCACCGCGCTGATGATGGTCAACGTGGGTCTGATCGGCTTCATCGGCAGCAATTTCGGATCGATCGCGATGGAGGATTTCGGCCATATGGCCGGCGTCGCCTCCTCCTATCAGAGCTTCTGCAAGACGCTCTTGGCCGCGGTGATGGGCGCGCTGATCGGGCAGCTTTATAACGGTACGACCCTGCCGCTTGCCTATGCCTTTCTGGTGTCGGGCATCGCCGGGCTGGCGCTGGTCTTCTGGGCCGAGCGCGGCAAGCTGTTCACGCGTCCGGGGACCGCGCCGAAAAGCCCCTATTAAGTCGGGCAAAAGAAAGGGGGCCGAAGCCCCCTTTCCCGTTAGCCTGTCGATGCCGCGTCAGTCGAACGACGGCGCCGGGGGCACCGGCGGCGGCGGCGCATCGGCGTCGTCCTCATGCACCTCGACGATCCCGCGGCCGACGTGGCTGCGACGATAGCCATAGAGGAAATAGAGTACCAAGCCGACGCCACCCCAGACCGGGAGCACCATCTTCGCGTCGAACGGCAGGTTCATGTAGAGACCGAGCGTGCCGAAAATGGCGAGCGGCGACACGATCCACACGAGAGGCGTGCGGAACGGCCGATGCCGGTTGGGTTCCTTTACGCGCAGAATCAGGACCGCGATGGCGACCATGAAAAAGGCGAACAACGTGCCGGAGTTCGAAATATCGGCAAGCTTGCCGACGGGCAGGAAGGCGGCGAAGAAGGCGACGGCAACCCCCGTGATCATCGTGACGACGTGCGGGGTTTTCCACTTGGGGTGAATAGTGGCGAGCTTTTCAGGCAGAAGGCCGTCGCGTGCCATCACGAAGAAGATCCGGGTCTGCCCGAACAGCATGATCAGAATGACCGATGGCAGCGCAAGGAAAGCGGCGAGGCCGATGGCATTGCCCAGCGCCGGGTGGCCGATCTCACGCAGAACATGAGCCAGAGCTTCGCGCGAGCAGACAAGCGGTTCGGAGCCGGCGGCGGCGAGCGATGCGCAGCGCGCGGCAAGTTCGCTCGACCCAGGAGCGAGAATTTCGCCTCCGACGCCCGAAACCGGCTGAGCGCCAACGGTGCCGATCGCGCCCGCTGCCACCGCAAGATAGAACACCGTACAGATAGCAAGCGAAGCGATCAGGCCGATCGGTACATTGCGCTGCGGGTTTTTTGTTTCTTCGGCTGCGGTCGAAACGGCGTCGAAGCCCACATAGGCAAAGAAGATCGAAGCGGCTGCGCCCACGGCGCCAAGCCCGGAAGCCTGACCGAACCAGCCATTGGGCAGGAAGGGTTCGAAGTTCTTCCCCTGCATCATCGGCAGAGTGAGAATGATGAACATCGTGAGGGCCGTTACCTTGATGATGACAAGGACGGCGTTGACACGCGCGCTTTCGGTCGTGCCGATCATCAGCAGCCACGTCACGAGCAGTGCGATAACCAGCGCCGGGAGGTTGACGATCCCGCCGGCATAGGGGCCGACTGTCAGCGACATGGGCAATTCTATGCCGGCATTGGATAAGAGCCCCACGAAATAGCCCGACCAACCGACGGACACGGCTGATGCGGCTACCGCATATTCGAGGATCAGCGCCCAGCCGACCGTCCAGGCAAGCAATTCGCCCATGACAGCATAAGTGTAGGTGTAGGCACTACCCGAAACCGGCACCATTGATGCGAGTTCGGAATAGCAGAGCGCCGCCACAACGCAGACCAGCCCCGCAATCACGAAGCTCCACATCATGCCGGGGCCGGCCTTCTGCGCCGCCTCTGCGGTCAGGACGAATATCCCCGTCCCGATGATGGCGCCGATGCCGAGCATCGTGAGCTGAAAGGCACCGAGCGTTCGGTGCAGCGACTTTTTCTCGGCCGTGGCCAAGATGGCGTCGAGCGGTTTGACGCGACCAAATATCATGCAAATATCCCCTTTGGGGCCCCGGACGGGCCCGTCTCCTGGCGGGGCAGACTAACCGCTCCTCGCGGCAGCGCAACTTAATTTCAGAGGTGTGACAGTCCGCCTTATCGCACCGTGAATCGGACGCGGTCGATCATCCGTCCGCCGGGATCGACGAGGGTCAGGATATGGCTTCCGGGGCGCGGCAAAAGCTGTTGGCCCGCATCGGCGTCGCCGAGCACCGCCTTGTCGAGCAGCAGGCGGTAACCGGCGACGTCGCCGCTGACGATCACCGCCATGCGCTGCCGGTCGATCGGAATATCGGGATCGAGCGCATAGACGCTGCCGCTGACCGGGCTGGTGATGCGCGGGCGGCGCGCGGCGGCCGGGGCGGCCGCCATTTCGCTTTGCGCGGTGCCGCGCAGAAAATATTCGCGTCGCGGCGGTTCGCGCGTGCCGGGAAGGCTGATGCGCCGCGCCTCCACATTGCTCGGCATCGCCAGCGGTTTGCCCGGCCGGCCCGCGTGGAGCGCGAGCATCACGTCGCGCCAGACCGGCGCCGCGCCCGACGTGCCCGACACCGCGCGCATCGAATCGCCCTCGAGATTGCCGACCCAGACGGCCACCGTGTAGCGATCCGAAAAGCCGATACACCAATTGTCGCGCATCCCCTTCGACGTGCCGGTCTTTGCCGCGGCCCAGAAGGGAAGGCGCAGCGCGCTGTCGGCGCCGAAGGCATCGGTGCGCGCCGACGCGTCGGCCAATATGTCGCCGACGATGAAGGCGGCACCGGGGTTGACGATCTGGCGTTCCTCGCCGCGCGGTTCGCCCATGATAAAGTGGACGGGCGACCAGCGGCCGAGATTGGCAAGGGTGCGAAAGGCGTTCGCCTGTTCGACAAGGCTGACTTCCGCCGAGCCGAGGGCAAGGCTGAAGCCATAATATTCGCCGTCCTCGACCAGCCCGTGATAGCCGAGCGCCCAGAGCCGGTCGCGAAATTCCTGCACATCGTCGATGACCAGCGTGCGCACGGCGGGGACGTTGAGCGACGAGGCGAGCGCGCTGCGCACGCTGACCGGCCCCTTGAAGCTGTGGTCGTAATTTTTGGGAACATAGAGGCCCGAGGCGGTGTCGAGCTGAACCGGGCTGTCGTCGAGGATCGACGCGGCGGTCAGCCAGCCATGCTCGATCACCTGCGCATAGAGATGCGGCTTCAGGGTCGAGCCCGCCTGCCGCCGCGCGTTGGCGCCGTCGACCTGCGCCGCGGTGGACTTAAGGCCGACGCCGCCGACATAGGCGAGCACCTCGCCGGTGGCATTGTCGAGGACGACGACCGCGCCGTCGCGGACGCGATCGGGACCGAGCCCGGCGAGTTGGCGGCGCATCGCGACGGTCGCGGCGGTCTGGACGTCGCGGTCGATGGTCGAGGTGACGCGCTTGCCGGGTTTATCGAGCAGGCGCACCGCGAGGTGCGGCGCGAGCGCCGGGTCGTAGCGCGCGGCGCGCTCGCCCGAGGTCAGCACGCCTGCCGCGGCGCGGATCGCGCCGCAATCGGCGGCATGCGCGATGCGGCAGGCGCGTGCACCGAGCGCGTCGGGGCTTGCCGCCGGATTGGGCAGCAGACCCGCGAGCAACGCGGCGTCGGTGCCGCTCATGTCGGCCGGACGCTTGCCGAACAGATTTTCGGCACCAGCACCGATGCCCTGAATTTCGCCGCGCAGCGGGACGAGGTTCAGATAAGCTTCGAGCATCTGGTCGTGCGTCCAATGCGCCGCGAGTTCCTGTCCCGCGCGCATCTGGCGCAGCTTGGCGAGCCAGTCGCGCTGGCCGGGCTGCGCGAGTTCGGGCGCCAGAAAGGCGGCAAGCTGCATCGGCAACGTCGAGGCCCCACGCGAGCGTCCGCCGGTCCAGCGGGCGCGTACGGCACTCGCCATCGCCAGCCAGTCGACCCCGCCATGCGACCAGAAGCGTTTGTCCTCCGCCGCGATCACCGTGTCGCGCACCGCCGGGCTGATGTCCTTCAGCGGTACCCAGGCAAGGCGGCGGCGCTCGAAATTGACGCGTTCGCTGTCGAGCAATCGCCCCTCACGGTCGTAAAGCCATGCTTCGCTCGGCTTCCATGCAGCGCGCACCGCATCATAGTCTGGCATCGCTGGCGGGCGCGTGACCAGATGCGCGGCGGTGGCGAGGACGAGCGCGGCGAGCGCCACCCACGCCAGCATATCGAACCAGCGGCGGCTCGGGGTTGTCGTCATCGATCGAAACGCCTGAAAAATCCTCCCCGTGCCAAGGGCATGGGGAGGGGGACCATCCGAAGGATGGTGGAGGGGCCGCAAGGGTGCGTCAAAAGCCCCTCCGTCAGCGCTGCGCGCTGCCACCGCCCCATCGCTGCGCGACAGGGAGGAACATGTTGGGCCGCAGACCCATCACTGCGCCGCGGCCGCGACCGTCATCGTACCGTTCGGCCATTGGCCGCGGATTGCGGGCGAATACATCGCCTCGACGCGCGTTGGGGGCAGGGTGAAGCGGCCCGAGCCGTTGAGGCGCAGGACATATTCCACCGCATGGGTGCCGGCGGGCATCCAGCCATAATAGCCGCGCCAGCTGTCGCGGCCCCGCTCGACATAGCTCGGCTGCCAGTTCGACCCCGTCGCCTGGGCACCGAGCATCTCGGACTGTCCGCCCAGATTGCCGACGATCGTCGCGCCGGGCGGGACCGGATCGTTGACGACGACCCAGGTGCGGCCCGCACTTGCGACGATTTCGATCCGTACCTTGATCACGTCGCCGCGGGCCAGCCGGTCCTTGTTCGCCGCCTTGACGATGCTGACCGACCGCTTGATCCGGTAGCCGGCGTCGAGCGGCTCCTTGAGCGGGACGGCCGCACGCACGCTGACCGTCGCCCACGGATTGCCGGTGCCTTCCTGCTTCAGGCTCATCGTCCCGCTGACCAGCGGCAAGCTGAGCGGCGCGGCGTCGGCGGGAAGCGGCCAGCTCTGCGCCGCACTGCCGCCGCCGAGCGCGATACGGGTCACGCCGGTGATTGCGCTTGCCGGATAGAGCTCGGCGAAGCGGCGCACCGCAATGGCGCCCCAGGCATTGGCAGGCGTCGTATCCCAATGGCCGCGCCGCTGGCGCTGTGCGACACCGACCATCATCTTGCCCGCATCCTCTTCCCAGCCCTTGCGGCCGAGCACGGCTTCGAGCGCCTTGATCGCCATTTCATCGCCGCTGGTCATCATCCACCAGGGCGCCTTCGCATCGTCGACGAGGTCGAGCCGCGTGCCTTCATAGACGAGCCGCTTGCGCAGTTCGGCTTCGGCGGCGGTACGCAGCGCGGCGGCGCCGCGGACCCCCGGCGTCCGTTCGATCGCGACGAGCCAGTCGGCAAGCGTACCGGTCGCCATATCGACGGGCTTGACGTCGATCGCGGCGACGAGCTGCGCGCTCGAGGCATTGTTGCGGGCCAGCGCGGCCAGCGCGGCGATGCGGACCGGGCGCAGATCATAGGGACCGTAGCCGCGGCGCGTCAGCCGTCCTTCAACGACCGCCTGCAGCGCCTTGATCATCCGTGCCTTGGGCTCTTCGGGGATCGCAAAGCCATTCGCCGCGGTCACCGCCATGACATAGGCGGTAAGCTCGGCCGAACCGTCGAGCCGGTCGTTCGGCCAATAGCGCAGCAGCCCATCCTTATCGAGATAGGTGGGCAGGGCGCCTGCCAGCGCCTGCCAGCGGCCGAGGTCGCCGAGCGCGATCGCACGCGAGGTCGATTGTTCGAAGCAATTATAGGGATAGATCGCCATATAATCGCGCACTCCGGCGAGCGGCGGTGCGAGCGTTCCCGCCAGGGCGACATCGACATAGCCGCCGGGCAGCGCGCCCGCGGGCACGCCGATCGGCAGGCTGCTGGTCGGGCCGACGCGAACAAGGCTGGCGGCCCAGGTTTCGATCGGCACCGCGGGTTCGACCTGCTGGTCGAAGACGAGCCGGTCGCGCTGCTTGCCATTTTTCGACACCGCTTCGACCGTCCATTGCAGCGCGCCGGGCTGGGCGGGCGCGGTCATCGACCAGCTGATCGGCACCGCACCGCCCGCCGGGATCGTGACGGTGAGCGGCGGCGCGGTCGCAATTGCTGGCGACAGCGTGGCATTGGCGACCACCTCCATCGATTGATCGGTGCCGTTGCGCAGCGTGAACCGCGCATCATAGGTATCGCCGGTGCGGACAAGGTCGGGCAGGCCGGCAAAGACCCCCAGATCCTGAACGGTGCGGACGCTCGTTTCGCCGGTGCCGAAATATTGGGCGCCGTCGGTCGCGATGGCGACGAGGCGGAAGGCCGAAAGATTGTCAGAAAGCGGTACGTCGACGACGGCGCGGCCCTTGCTGTCGAGCGCGACATGGCCCTTCCACAGCAGCACGGGGCGGAAATCCTCGCGCGTCAGGCCGCTGAGGTCGCCGCCCCCGCCGCCGCCGGGCGCCAGCGCCTTGCGGCCATAGTGGCGCTTGCCGACGACCTGCATCTGCGCGGTCGAGGTGAGCACGTCGAGCGGGCGTTCGCCCATCATCGCATCGAGGAGTTCCCAGCTCTTGTTCGGTGAAAGCTGGAGCAGCGCTTCGTCGACCGCGGCAAAGGCGACGTCGGCGCCCGCCGCGGGTTTGCCGTTCGGGGTACGCACCTCGATCGCGACCTTGGCATTTTCGCGGATCGCATATTTCTCCTTGTCCGCCTTGACCTTGACGCCGAGCTGATGCCCTTCCCAGCCGACCTTGATCCGCGCGATGCCGAGGCGGTAGCTCGGCTTGGCGAGATCGACGAGCGCGGTCGGCGGCGCGCCTTCACTATTCTCGATCTTGAAGCCGACGGCGCGCTTCATCTTGCGGAACCAGCTTTCGCCGCCGGTTACGCGGCCGCGCACCGCCATCACCGAAACATAGACGTCGGGTGCATAGGTCGCGGGAAGCTTGACCTTCACCACCGGGTCGGTGCCCTTCAGCGGCACGACGAAGCTCGACAGCACGCCTTCGCGTTCGACGGTGACGAGACCAGTGGCCTCGCGGAAGGGCATGCGGACCTGGAAGACCGCCGTGTCGCCAGCGGCATAGCGCGGCTTCTCGGCGATCACGTCCATGCGGTCGCCATTGTCGCCGCCGAACCACCAATCGTCATCGCCCGCGAGCCAGACCGAGCGGACCGCGCGCGCTTCGTTGCCATCGGCATCGACCGTGGTTGCGACCACCGTCACCTCGCCCGACACGCCGGGCGCCATCGCACAGCTTGCCCGACCGAGCTTGTCGGTCGTTGCGGTGCAACTGGTGCCGAGCCGGGTCGTGCGCATCTGGTTGTCATAGGCATAGAAGCCGCCGATCAGGCGCCGCCGCGCGGTCAGTATCTCGCGATTGTAGAGCGCCACCTGGATGCGCTGCCCTGCGATCGGCTTGCCGTCGAGATCGAGCGCGATGAATTTGAGCCGCAGGTCGTTGTCGCGCATCAGCCAGCCGTCGGTCTTGAGCCCGAGGCGCACCGCCGAGGGGTAGAGCATGATGCCGCGGCGGCTGGTCAGCGTTTCGCCATTGGCATCCTCATAGTCCATCTCGACCGCCATCTGCGTCGGTTCGACGATCGGCTGATCGACGGTGATGCTGGTCTGCGCGCTGCCGTTGGCATCGAGCATGAGCGGCGTCGAGCGGGCGAGCGGCATGTCGGGTTCGGGTTCGTCCCCGCTGTCGTCGAGCTGGACGATGCCCTCCTTCACCGGCTTGCCGTCGAAATCCCAGTCGCGATAGTCTTCGGGCGGTGACCAGCGCGGGGTGAAATCGGTGCGGATCTCGATCGGCAGATTGGCCGCCGGGCCGCCCGACAAATAGCCGACGAACAGCGACAGCGGCACCTGCGTCGGCCGTACCGACGCGGCCTTGGGGCCGGTGATAGCGGCCTTCATCGTCGGCAGGCGATATTCGTCGACGCGGATCGATTCGGACGACCAGATCGTCTTTTCCTCGCCCTTCTTGTCCTTGGTGACGAAGACGAGGTCGTAATCGCCCATCGGCGCCGATGCGGGCACATTCCAGACATTTTCGCCGCTGCCGTTGGCGTCGATCGCGAAAGGCATGTCGAATTCGGTGTCCGAACCGCGATGGACGAGGCGCAGCTTGCCCGTCATCGCCGCGGGGATGGCGAAGCCCTGGCCGACCTGCCGGCGCAGAACATGCTTCATGTTCACCGTTTCGCCCGCCTTGACCAGCGAGCGGTCGAACAGGGTGTGCAACAGATCGTCGCGTTCGGACCAGCCATAGGGCAGGTCGAAATCATAGGGACGGATGCCGTCACCCCAATCGGTCAGCGTGAAGCTGTAATCGTCGCCCGATCGCGCGGACACCATCAACGCATGGCCTTCGCTGTTCGCGGGGTCGGCATCCTCTTCGCAGCTCGAATAGGTTTCGGGCTCGGGCAGGCCGGTGGGGAAGGCGAGCCGGCCGGCCTTGTCGGCGGTGCCGCGCGCGAGCAGGCGCCCGGTGCAGCTGTCGGTGATCCGGACATCGGCGCCGCCCACGGGCAAGCCGGTGTCGAGCGCGGTCACCCAGGCGAGCGAGGATTCGCGGCCCCATTTGAAATGCACTGCCATATTGGTGACGAGCGCAGCGGTTGCGACATAGCGGGTCGCCTTGCGCCCTAGCAGTGCGGCGCCGAGTTCGGGGCTGGCGATTTCGACGACGTGAAAGCCCTTTTCGGCGAGCGGGATACCGACGACCTCGAACTCCTTGCCACCACCCGGCGGGGTCAGTTGCAGGTCGCGCCGCTCGCCGGCTGCGGGCGCGCCATCGAATACCGACGTCGTGCCGGTATAATTGACGCTGATATCCTCGCCCTTCGCGTTCTTCTCATCACGAAAGTCGGTCTTGCCGGCATCCTCGACCCGCTTCAGCCAGCGCGCGACCGCGGCGTCGTCATCGCCGACGCGCAGGGTCGCGGCGGGCATCTTGAGCCCGCGCTGGACCAGCGAGGCTTCCACGCCGCGCACGGTAACCGACAGGACGCCGCCTTCGCTCGCCTCCAATATGCCGAAATCGGCCGCGAACTTGACCAGCGGCGGGGCGCGGTCGATGTGGAATTTCAGAGGAAAGTTCGACTGATTCTGCAGCGCACGGCCGCTCTGATCGCGAATGTCGGCGGGCAGCACGATCGTCGCGTCGACATTCTGTGGCAGCGGCCCCGCAAAGCGCACCTGCGTCAGCCAGGCATCGTTCTTGTCGTCGTCGCTCGCTTTGGGCGTCAGCTGTTTGCAGTCAGAGGTCTTCAGCGTCGCGGCGAGCGCGGCCGCGCGTGCGACCGGGGCGGCGAAGCTCAGCACGACATCCTTGATCGGGTTGCAGCCGGCTTGCGGATTGACGCGGCTGCATGCCATCTTGGCGGTGAAGGCGGGGCGCACATCATAGTCGAAGCGCTGATCGCGGCCGGCGGTTCGGCTCGGCGCACCAAGCTGCGTGATGCGGGCGTCCCAGACGAGCGCCATTTCGCGGCCGGGCGGCAGCGGACGGCGGCATTTGACCGGGACGATCCGGTCGAGCATCGCTTCGCGATCGGCGCCTGCTGCGGGCAGCCGCAGCGGCAGGCCGGCATCGTAGCTGAACTGCTGTCGCCGCCAGTCGCCGTCGCCGACGCCGGTCAGGATTTCGGTGGTCGTTTCGCGCGGCAACACGTCGAGCGGAATCTTCTCTCCGATGCCATCGACGGCGCAATAGCCATAGCGGCCCACCGAGGCGCGATCGGCCGCGACGTTGGTGGCGACGAGGAATATCTGGTCTTCCTCGATCCCGTCATAGCGGTCGCCCGACAGGACGGCGCGCGCCGACGGACCGCCGGTGTCGATCTCGAACCGGTCGTTGCCGACGACGCTGACGCCGCGCGCGGTGCGCAGGTCGGACCGCAGTTCGACATGGCAGCTAACGCCGCCGGGAAGCGATTTGGCAAATTCCAGAACCCAGGTGCGCGTATCGACCCAGCGTCCGGTCGACGGCACTTTGCAGTCGTTCGTCGCGGGTGCCTTGGCGCGCGGATCGCCCAGCGGGACCATATCTTCGGAAAAGCGCAGGGTGAAGCGGCTGATCGTGCCGTCGCCGTTTCCGGCGCTGCCCGGCGTAGCGAGCGTGACCTGCGGGACGGTGTCGCCGCCAGCGGCCGCAAGCGCGACCGCGACGGGCACGATGAGCGCGAATCGCATCTTGCCGGCCAGCCGGTTCGCCGGCCCACGCCATCCCGTCATCATCGAGTCGTCTCCCCGTCTGGACCCGTCATTATCCTGCTGGAAACAGGTGCAACTGTCCAGCATGCCCCGCGTACCGGTCCCGCCTAGCCGGAGGGCGGCGCGCCGCTGTGACATGGGTCACAGCAGCATGGGAAAACTCAGCGCGCGAGCATCGGGCCGAGCCACTGGCCGCCGAAAATATGGACGTGGAGATGCGGCACTTCCTGCCCGCCATGGCCGCCGATGTTGGCGAGCAGGCGGTAGCCGGGTTCGACGAGCTGCTGGTCGCGCGCAACTTTGCCGACGGCGCGGATGAAGCCCGCGATTTCGGTGTCGCTGGCGCGCGCCGAGAAATCGTCCCAACTGACATAGGCGCCCTTGGGGATCACGAGGATGTGGAGCGGCGCCTGCGGATTGATGTCGTGAAAGGCGAAGGCGAATTCGTCTTCATAGACGGGTTTCGACGGCAGGTCGCCGCGCAGGATGCGCGCGAAGATATTATTCTCGTCATAGGGCAGGGTGGCGTCGATGGGCATGGGGACTCCTGGGCTCGTACCGTTTGGGGCTTACAGCTATGGCGCGCGCGCGGCCTTTTCGGCGTGGCCCGAAATGCCGTGGCGGCGGGCGAGTTCGGCGGCAACCGCATCCCAGCCGATGCCGCGCTCGGCCAGCAGGACGGTCAGGTGAAAGACGAGGTCGGCGGCCTCGCCGGTCAGCGCCGCATCATCTTCGGTCAGTGCCGCGATCACCGTTTCGGTCGCTTCTTCGCCAAGCTTCTGCGCAATCTTTCCGCGCCCCTTGGCGGCGAGGCTGGCGACGTAGGAGGTTCCGGCGTCGCCCGCGGCGAGGCGGGAGCGCACCACGGCCTCGAGCAATGTCAAGGCATCGCCGATCGCGCCATCCTGTTCCTGCGTCATTCGCCCACTCCTCCGGCGCCTTGCCCGTTGCAGACCGCCTAGCGACGGAATGGGCGCTGGACAAGGCGGCGCGGCTCTGGTCAAGCGCCCGCATGGCCGATGTCAAATTGCATCCCGACTGGCTCGCGCGCATCGGCGGCGAGTTCGACCAGCCCTATATGGCGCAGCTCAGGGCCTTTCTGGGCGAACAGCGGGCGAAGGGGAAGACAATCTTTCCCCGCCCCCGCGACTGGTTCGCCGCGCTTGATGCGACGCCGCCGCAGGACGTCCGCGTCGTCATCCTTGGGCAGGATCCCTATCATGGGCCGGGACAGGCGCACGGGCTGTGCTTTTCGGTCCAGCCGGGCGTTCGCACGCCGCCCAGCCTCGTCAACATCTACAAGGAAATGGCGAGCGACCTCGGCATCCCGCCGGCGCGGCACGGATATCTGAAGCATTGGGCCGAACAAGGCGTGTTGCTGCTCAACAATGTGCTGACGGTCGAAAGCGGGCAGGCGGCATCGCATCAGGGCAAGGGGTGGGAGAAGTTCACCGACGCCGCAGTCGCTGCGGTCGCTGCCGACCCCGCGCCCAAGGTCTTCATCCTGTGGGGCAGCCATGCGCAGCGCAAGGCGGCGAACGTGCCGGGACTGGGCGCCGACGGCCCGCACCTGATCCTGCGCGCGCCGCACCCGTCGCCCTTGTCGGCGCATAACGGCTTTTTCGGGTCGCGGCCGTTCAGCCAGGCGAATGCCTTTCTGGAGGCGCACGGGCGCGGGGCGATCGACTGGCGGCTGCCCGACCCGGTCGACCCGTCGGCCGCATGAGCATCCTCGCCGATCCGCTGACGCTCGCGGTGCTGATCGTCGCGGTCATCCTGCTCGGCATGGCGAAGGGCGGGCTGGCCGGGGTCGGCGCGCTCGCGACGCCGCTGGCGGCACTGGTGCTGCCGCCGGCCACCGCGGCGGCTTTGTTGCTGCCGATCCTGATCGTGCAGGACGTCATCAGCGTGTGGTCGTTTCGCAAGACGTGGGACGGCTGGGTCATCGGCTGGATGCTCCCCGGTGCGGCGGCGGGCGTTGCGGCCGGATATTATTATGCCGACCGCGTCGATGAGGCGCAGTTGATGGCGGCGCTCGGTGCGATCACGCTCGCCTTCGGTCTCTATCGCCTGTGGGTGGAGCGCGGCGGACGCATCGTCGCGGCGTCGCGCTCGCCGGGCTGGGTGGGGACGCTGTTCGGCGGGCTGATGGGGTTCACCAGCCAGATCGCACATGCCGGAGGTCCGCCGTTCCAGATGTGGGTGACGCCGCGCAAGCTGCCGCACCTCAGCTTCATCGGGACCAGCGCCATCCTGTTCGCGATCGTCAACTGGATGAAGGTTCCCGCCTATCTGGCGCTCGGCGCCTTCCCGCACGAGGTGATCGTTGCGGCCCTGCTCCTGATGCCGCTGGCGATCGTCGCGACGCTGCTGACGGTGCGCTGGCTGAAGCGGATCGACGGCGCGCGCTTCTATGTGATCATCTACGGGTTGATGGTCTTGCTGGGCGCGAAGCTGTTGTGGGACGGGATTGCCGGATGAGCGGGATGCCGACGATCCTGGTCGACGCCGACGCCTGCCCGGTGAAGGACGAAATCTACCGCGTCGCCTGGCGCCACGAGGTCCCGGTGAAGGTCGTCAGCAACAGCCGTCTGCGTGTCCCCGACCACCCGCTGATCGAGCGGATAACCGTGTCCGACGGTTTCGATGCTGCCGACGACTGGATCGCGGCGGCGGCCGATGCGCGCAGCATCGTCGTCACGGCCGATATCTTGCTCGCCGACCGCGCACTCAAGGCGGGGGCGACCGTGTTGGCGCCGAATGGCAAGCCCTTCACTACAGCCTCGATCGGACCGGCCATCGCGACACGCGCGATCATGGCCGACCTCCGCGCCGGCATGGGCGCGGGGATCGGCGGGCCGCCGCCCTTTTCAAAGGCCGACCGGTCGCAATTTCTGCAGGCGCTCGACGCTGCACTCGTCCGGTTGAGCCGCACGGGGTAGAGGCGATGCCGGGCTTGACCCGCGCCGCGACCGTGCGCATCCTGCTGCGATGGCGCACACCTACCGCAGTTTTGCCGAATTCTGGCCCTTCTACCTGCGCGAGCATAGCAAGCCGCACACGCGGGCGCTCCACTATGTGGGTACGTCGCTCGTCGTGCTGCTGGCGGTAGCCGCGCTTGCGACCGGGCGCTGGTGGCTGTGCGCCGCGCTTCCCGTTGCGGGTTATGCCTTTGCCTGGGCGGCGCATTTCGGGGTCGAGAAGAATCGACCGGCAACCTTTACCTACCCCTTGTGGAGCCTCGCCGCCGATTTTCGCATGTGGGCGCTGTGGCTGACCGGCCGACTGGGCAGCGAACTCGACAAGGCCGGTGTTGCCCGCTGATCCGGAACCATCGCGGCGCTGCGGGCTTCCTGCAAAGAGAGAGCCATCAGAAGGAGCAAAGCGATGACGGTCAACAGCGGTTCGGCGCGGTACGAAGGGTTCGGCAAGGACGGCAAGGGGCATATCTGGACGGCGCGCGGCGCGCTTGATGCACAGCCCTATGGCTTTGCATCGCGTTTCGAGGACGGACCCGGCACCAATCCCGAAGAGCTGATCGCGGCGGCGCATGCGTCCTGCTTTACCATGGCGCTGTCCTTCGCACTGGCACGGGCAGGGTTCAGCGATGGACAGATCGATACCAAGGCCGATGTGACGCTCGACAAGGATGGTGACGGCTTCACGGTGACCAAATCGGCACTGACGCTGACGGCGCGGGTGCCGGGGATCGAGGCGGACCGTTTTGCGGCTATCGCCGCCGATGCCAAGGCCAATTGCCCGATCTCTAAAGTTTTGAACTGCGAGATCACGCTCGAACACACGCTCGAGAATTGAGGCGGTGCGCCGGGCCGGCACAGGCCGGCCCGGCGGAGACGCTTAGCGGCAGCGCACGTCGTCCTTCTTGCTGCCGCGGTCGATCGCATTGCCCGCGACCGCGCCGCCGATGGCACCGATCACCGTGCCCAACGTCTTCGAATCGCCCGGCGCGATGACGTTGCCGAGGACACCGCCCGCGATGCCGCCGACGATCAGCCCGGTGGTGCCGTCGGAGCGGCGGCAATAATATTTGCCGTCGCGGCCGCGATAGATGCGATCGCCGTCGGACATGCGGCGTTCGCGGTAGCGGCGGTCGTTGCGGTAATAATTGTCGGCGTAGTAGCCGCCGTAGCGCGGATCGGGATTGTTCCAGTCGTAGCGGCCGTAGCGGTCGTGATAGCTGTTGTCGTAATAGCCGTAGCCGCCGTCGTCATAGCCATAGCTGCCGGTCGAGGCGCAGCCCGCAAGCGCGGTCGCCGCGGCGATGGGGGCGAGGGTGAGCATCGTTGCTTTTTTCATATCGTCTCTCCTGACCTGTCGGGGGGAAAGGCCGGGGGAGCGGCCGGGTGGAGTGCAGGTCTTCCGCCCTACAAGACCCGCGAACGCCGCCTGTGGTTCCGTCGCGGGCCGGAGCGCCTGCCTTGACTCGGCGGCGGCGAAGGCGCCTATTCGCCGCCGAAAACAGGAACGGTTGGAGAGAGATGCCATGAACGTCGCCGCGTCGCCGCGCAGTTTTGCCCGCCTGAAAGTCATGCCGATGACCCCGTCGATCGGGGCCGAGATCGGCGGGATCGACCTGTCGGCCGAGCAGGATGACGAGACGATCGCCGAAATCCGCGCCGCGCTGCTGGCGCACAAGGTGATCTTCTTTCGCGACCAGTTCATCACCGTCCGGCAGCATATCGCCTTTGCCCGCCGCTTCGGGACGCTGGAAATCCACCCTGCGACGCCGAAGGACCAGCCCGATCCCGAAGTGCTGCACATCGCCCACGGCCCCGATTCGAAGGGGCAGGAGAATGCGTGGCATTCGGACGTCACCTGGCGCGCCGAACCGTCGCTGGGGTCGATCCTGCGCGCGGTCGAGGTTCCCCCGGTCGGCGGCGACACGCTGTTCGCCGACATGGGCGCCGCCTTTCGCGGCCTGTCGCCGGCGATGCAGGAATGGTGCCGCGGCCTGACCGCGGTCCACGACATCGCGCGCGTCTTTGCCCGCCGGCTGGGCAAGCGACCGGAGGAACTGCACGACCAATATCCGCCGCAGCGCCACCCGGTCGTGCGCACCCACCCCGAAACCGGCGAGCAGGCGCTCTATGTCAACACCGCCTTCACCAGCCATATCGAGGGGCTGAGCGAGAAGGAGAGCGATTGGCTGCTGGCGCATCTCTATGCGCAGGCGGCCATCCCCGAATATCAGTGCCGCTTTCGCTGGGAGGCGGGATCGATCGCCTTTTGGGACAATCGCGCCGGCCAGCATTATGCGGCGTCCGACTATTTCCCCGCGGTGCGCCGGATGGAGCGGGTGACGATCGCCGGCGACCGGCCCTTCTACAAGGACGAGCGCCAGGGCAGCTGATCCCGGCGGCGCCGCGGCCCCGCCCGCCAGGTCAGTCGATGATCACATCCTTCCCCTCGGCCTTCAGCCGGGCGAGGCCGTCCTTCATCGCGGCGAGCACTTCGGGCGGGTGCGGGGTCCAGCTATCGACTTCGCCGACGATGCGCAGCGGCGCGCGGCTGCGGTAGCTGCGCGTCGGGTTGCCGGGAAATTTCTTGTCGGTGAGATTGGGATCGTCGAACCAGTCGCCGGTCGGCGCGACGATATAGATGCGCTCGCGCCCGTCACCCGCGGCAAGCTCGCACCCCCAGATCGCCGATTCGAGCGCGGCGGAGAAATAGATCCACGAGAGCGGTTTGTCGGTGTCGTAATTGCTGGTCCAACCCGCGGCGAGCAGGTCGCCGACGGCCAGGTCGGCGCGGGTGCCGTGATAGAAGGTGGCACCGGCATCGGGGCCTGTGGGTTCGGGGCCGGTGGGAGCGGTGTCAGTCATCTGTCTCGCTTTGCCTTAACTTGTCAAACTTGTCACCTCTGGGCCCATGAAATCAGTCACTTGGTTCCGCGCCGTCGCCGTCGCCATCGACATCGCCATCGCCATCGCCATCGCCATCGTCGGCAGCGGGGCCGGGCAGGCGCAGCGGCGGGGCGGGCGGCGGGCCGTCGGTGGGCGCGCCGATCCGCGCGAGCGCATCGGTCAGCCGGGCTTCGGCGGGATCGCCATCGGCGGGCGCGGCGCCGCGGCCCGCGTCGCCCGAACCGGCGGCGGCAAAACGACGGGGGTCGTGCGCGCGCATCAGGAACATCGCGAGCCGTTCGGGATATTCGCGCCGCTCGCCCACCTGTTCGCCCTGGTAGAATATGGGGACGGGCACGCCGTGGACCGCGCGCGCCAGCGCGGCGTCGACCAGCCGCCGCATCCCGCAATCGATCGCGGCATCCCACGCATGGCGGAACGCATGGGCATCGGGGCGGCGGCGGAGGTTATAGGCCGACGTCGCCGATAGCCCGACGCTCGCCGCCGCTTCGGTCACGCAGGCCGTTGCGGCGAGCGACTCGATAAACTTGCGCTGGCGGTCGGGGGTCCAGCCGCTGCTGCGCCGGCGCTGAAGCTGCGCGGGGGTGAAGGCGGACAACGCGGCGATCAGGCTTTGCGGCGCCGGGCCTTGCAAGGCCGGATCACGCGGCGGCGCGGGGCGAGCATGGGGTTTGGATTGGGTCATCGAACAGGATGAACCATGGCGGGGCAATGTAGGAAAGGGGTTTTTGCGGGGGCCGCGGACTGGCGGCTTTTTCGGCCATTGCACGACATTTTGCCGCCGCTCTGGTAAAAGCCCCTATCGCGCCGGCGGCACCGGCCGCGCGAAGAGGGTGGGGGGAGAGGCGGGATGATGGAGAGTTTCGGGGCACTGGTCGGCTGGGACCATCATGACGCGGGCGACCGCATCATGCTCCGGCTGGAAAGCGTGCAATCTTCGGAAGCGGCAAAGGCGCACGATCCCGACCTGTTCCGGATATTGATGACCAAACAGCAAGCGGCGATCCTGGGCCAATATCTGCTGCGCATTTCCGGCCAGTCGCCGGTCGTTCCCCGAAAGCGGGGCTGGTTTCGTCGCTACTTCGGGTGACGGCGTGTCCGCCATCGCTGCGCGGCAGGGCGGATTTTCGAAAGGGGATGGACGCAATCGCTCAGCCCGCGTCCCCACGCAGCCGCCAGCGGCCATGTTCGACATGGGTGGTCTTGCCGACGATGCTTTCGGTCAGCATGATCTCGTCCACCGTCCAGCGGATCGGCGGGATTTTCTGGGCATTCAGCCGGTCGCCGCGATAGTTGATCGTGATATGCGGTTCGGGGGTGGTGCCGTCCATGATCGGCGCCTTTTCGCGCAGCAGATGATTGACCAGCGCCTTCTGGAACGCCCGCGCCTCGGCCAGCGGATCGCGCGTGCGCAGCGTCACCGCCTTGCGGTTTTCGATCCGGTCGAAGCGGAGCGGAAAGGGCGCCGCGGCGAAGCTGTCGAGCGCAGCGATGGTCGCGGGAAGCCACTCGGGCGGCACATGGTGCAGGTCGTAGAGCGAGACGAGCGTGACATGGAGGAGGTCCGGGCCGCGCGAAGGATCGTTGCGCGGCAGCGCGGCGATCTGCGCCTGAACCTCCGGCGGCGGCTTGGCCATGATATAGAGGGGGTTTCGGGCGCGCATGATGTGTGGCTAGGCCGAATGGCATAGCTTTACGCCGCTACCAGCCTCTAGAAAGGAGGCGACGCTGCGTTCTCCATTCGCGCATCACAGCGTAATATTTTTCGATAAGAGCCGACGCCCCTCCCGGCGGAAGGTCTGCCTCCTTGTCAAAGAAAACCGTTCCTCGGAGGACATCAATGATAACGATATTATCTGGATTTGTTTTCTCAAACCCGTCTTGCATTGCCGCGATTGCCATGCCCGCATGTCGGACGCCCAGTGCTTCGTCTTTTGAGAAGTACGGGTAGATTATGTGAAGCCGCTTGTCCTCGGTCCGAATGGTCAGTGTGTTTTTGATAATCACTGAGTCGGCTTCTGATGATCCCTCGATTTCCGCCGTTATGCCTCTGATAACGCTGATCTTGCCCCGGATTTCCAATTTTTCCCGGATTGCATCCCAACCCCTTACAAATCCCTGCAACAGAATGGGGTAGAGCCTCCGCTTTGATTTGTTCTTCAAAATCCTTTCGTGGGTAGAGCCAAAAAGGTCAAAGTCATCGTTGGCGGCTTTCGCTTTGGCATCTGCCCAGAATTCCGAATAGAAATCTCCTCCCCCTTCATCCTTATCGCGAGGCAGTTCTTTGAGAAGAGACTTGCGGGCGTCTTGCTTTATTTTTCGCAACCTCCGCTCCAGCGGAAACTGGAAGAGTTCAATGCATCGCATAAGGGAAATTCTATCCATCGGCATGGGAACCTCCAGCTATGCCAATTAGCACACTCCCCATGAGAGTGCCAAGAGTTTCTGATTTGTTCCAATGGCCTTCCATGTTTGTCATTATATCTCATAATGATAGAGCGTTACGAGAGTCGAGCTAGTTTGCGCCCGCGCGGACATCATGATCTATATCAAATATCGAATCGGACCCGGATTATGAGGATCGGAAACGCGGCCAGCGTACAGGCTTAGGAAATTTTCTCTGCTGGCAATGGCGTCCTCTAATCTATCCGTGTGGTAAAGAGCACAAAACAATGCCGCAGACCTAGCTTGACAATTTATAGATCTCTCCGGATTGAATTCTATGTCCGAAAACCCGTCTCGTTTTACCAGATCTACGATAAGATTTCTATTTTTGAGAAGCGCATTTATATATAGCCAATCGTAAAATGCCGTTTTTGGTTCCAGCCCCCAGTCCTCTCCAAAAAAAGAGAACTTTATCAAATTTCCACTATTCTTTAAGCGTTCGTCGCGCTTCGCCTCGATAGGGCTTTTTTCAAAAATGTCCGTATACGGCCCACCGTTTGAAAAAACTTTGCTGCCTTGAAATGCGGCCTCAACAGTAAGTGTTCTGCCCTTTTTAGTAGAGAATTTCAGATTAAATGATGAAAGGGCAACGCCAAGTGAGTCTTCCGATTTTGAAGATATCTCCAATGGATTCTGCACATCGTACTCGCGCCTAGCCATCTCATGGAGGGCACGAATACTCTTCTGTTTTTGCGATTTTGCGAATCCAGCATGCCATTCGAAGTCGACGTACCGCTCAAGTACAAAACGCTTTCCATCGTGTAGTGGTACAAAGATAGGCCGTTTTGCCATCAGCCGCCGCCGAACTTTCGGTAATATGTTCGATTGGCAAACAAGCCCTTTTGCCCTCCATGCACGATCAATTTCCTTCGACCAAAATGTGCCTCGCTTGCTTCCTTTGCCGCGGTTGTGTTGAATAGCGCGCCTAGAATGAACTCTGGTTCGATGGCTTCCATGACCAACACCTCGCCTTGGACATCGGTGGGATCGAACGCCTTTAGAGCCTGGTCTTTGCGGCTTTCATGTCCATCAATCGCTTCAAACATGCCCTCAAATGACGCTGGATTACGCAGCACCTCCGAGGCGACCCGGCTTACGCGAACATCCGCAGCATTGTGACGACAGAAGAGAACATCTTTCGACCACAGTATGCTTGGCGAGAGGGCAAGTATTACCCAGTCGACGTCTGGATTCTCTTTTCTTAGGCGGTAGAACATCGAACCGTTTGGAAACGCTACGGAAAGCGAAGTTCCATTCAGTCGCCCATCCAGTCGTTCGGTATCGTTTATTGCTGGATTTAGTCCTTTTTTCTTCGCTTCACTAATCGGCAGCAAGCCGTGTGTCATAATTGACGGGATATTTTCAGCTCTGGTGAAATGGACCAGAAAAGGTATTTTTCTTTCGAGAGCAATGCTCTGGATCTTTTCCCGACTCACGGCCACTATCTCCCTGTGCCTTGTCTAAGGGCATTTTGAAGATCAATTGCCAAAAATGCTACTGCCAGAATGTCGGGACGTTCTTCCCGTCAATCATGCTCCCGACCACCAGCGCCCATATACAGCTCGCGCCCGGTTTCCTCATAAACCTCGCTCATTTTCGCCATGCCCTTTTCGGCCTCTTCGGCGGCGATGAAGGCGGCGCTGTCCTGATTTTGCAGCTTCGCGAAGTCGCGGACTTCTTGGCTGATCTTCATCGAACAGAATTTCGGCCCGCACATGCTGCAGAAATGCGCCGACTTGGCGCCCTCGGCCGGGAGCGTCTGGTCGTGATATTGCTCGGCCGTGTCGGGGTCGAGCGACAGGTTGAACTGGTCGCGCCAGCGGAATTCGAAGCGCGCTTTCGATAGCGCGTCGTCGCGGACCTTGGCGGCGGGGTGGCCCTTGGCCAGGTCGGCGGCGTGGGCGGCGAGCTTGTAGGTGACGACGCCGACCTTCACATCGTCGCGGTCGGGGAGGCCGAGATGCTCCTTGGGGGTGACGTAACAGAGCATCGCGGTGCCGTACCAGCCGATCATCGCGGCGCCGATGCCGCTGGTGATATGGTCGTAACCCGGCGCGATGTCGGTGGTGAGCGGCCCCAATGTGTAGAAGGGCGCCTCGCCGCACGCTTCGAGCTGCTTGTCCATATTCTCCTTGATCTTGTGCATGGGCACGTGCCCCGGCCCCTCGATCATCACCTGCACATCCTGATCCCAGGCGCGCTTGGTGAGCTCGCCCAGCGTGTAGAGCTCGGCGAACTGCGCCTCGTCATTGGCGTCGGCGATGCTGCCGGGGCGGAGGCCGTCGCCCAAGGAATAGGCGATGTCATAGGCCTTCATGATCTCGGTAATCTCGTCGAAGCGTTCGTAGAGGAAGCTCTCGCGGTGATGCGCGAGGCACCATTTCGCCATGATGCTGCCGCCGCGGCTGACGATGCCGGTGACGCGCTTCGCGGCGAGCGGGACGTAGGGCAGGCGGACGCCGGCGTGGATGGTGAAGTAGTCGACGCCCTGCTCGGCCTGTTCGATCAGCGTGTCGCGGAAGATTTCCCACGTCAGCTCCTCGGCGATGCCGCCGACCTTTTCGAGCGCCTGATAGATGGGGACGGTGCCGATCGGGACGGGGGAGTTGCGGATGATCCATTCGCGCGTGTCGTGGATGTTGCGCCCGGTCGACAGGTCCATGACGGTGTCGGCGCCCCAGCGGATCGACCAGACCATCTTGTCGACCTCGCTCGCGACGTCGGATGCGACCGCGCTGTTGCCGATATTGGCGTTGATCTTGACCAGGAAATTGCGGCCGATCGCCATCGGCTCGCTTTCGGGGTGGTTGATGTTGTTGGGGATGATCGCGCGGCCGCGCGCAACCTCGTCGCGGACGAATTCGGGGGTGACATAATCGGGGATGCTGGCGCCCCAGTCCTGCCCGTCGCGGATATATTCGCTCAGGCGTTCGCGGCCGAGATTTTCGCGGGTGGCGACATATTCCATCTCGGGCGTGATGATGCCGCGGCGAGCATAGTGCATCTGGCTGACGTTCGCGCCGGGCTTCGCGCGTAGGACGGTCTTGCGGACGTTGGGGAAGGCGGGGACGCCGCCCGACCGGTCGGGACCGAGCTGGCCGTTATCTTCGGGCCGCACCTCGCGCTGGGTCACTTCCTCGACATCGCCGCGGGCGCGGATCCACGCCGCGCGCAGCTCGGGGAGGCCCTGCGCGATGTCGATGTTCGCATTGGGATCGGTGTAGGGGCCCGACGTGTCATAGACGCGGACGCTGGGCTCGCCCGAATGGGGGTCGAGATCGATCTCGCGCATCGCGACGCGGATGCCGCTGCCCGTCGGGCTGGCGATGTGCACCTTGCGGCTGCCGCGAATAGGTCCGGTGGTGACGCCGATGCGGTCGGCGGCTTCAATGCGGGAATCGATGTCGGCCATGGGGTTCAGCTTTCCTTGGGGTGGGGTTCAGACAAGACGGAGGAGGCCCGCGGCGGTGAAGCCGAGGCCGAGGAGGAGCGCGAGGACGGCGAGCGGGCGCGTACGCGTCCCCAGCTTGCGCATCCAGAAACGGACGTAGAGATCGGCAAAGGCGGTGACCGCCAGCGCCTCGATCACCGCGAGGCCGCCGAGGATGGTGAGGACGAGCGCGAGCGGATCGCCCGCAGGCCAGCCGTCGGGGCCGCGATTGGCGAGGTAGAGCAGCGTGCCGAAGATGATCTCGAACAGCCCGGTGAGCATCTGGAGCGCGGGAGAGCCTTCGATCTCCTCGATCATCCGGTGCCACTGGCCGGGGCGGCGCAGCTCGTCGATCGCGGCCGCGAGCAGGAACAGGCCGAGGATCAGCGCCGACCAGGCGGGCGCCTGCGCGGTATAAGAGGCGGCGGGGATGGCAGCATCGGGCATGGCACGCTCTCCTTCCTTCCTGACGGACGAGAAGGGGGTGCAAGCGGTCCGGTGACGATCCAGCGCGCGCCCTCCCTCCGCCCGTATTACCGGGATCAGGTTCGACGGGTCGCGGTCTATTCCGCTCTCAACCTGCGATTGCACGGCAGGCTCCCCGGGGACGAAGCCACCATAGGCGCGCGCGGCGCGGCTGTCCATCGCGGTATCCGATGTACCGGTACCCGGCCCTCGCTGTCGCTTCCCCCGATGGACTCTAGACTCGCCGTCCCGGCTGACGCCCATCCTGAAAGCGAGGTTCGCCATGCATCCCGTCAATCCGCCGCGCCGATGGTGGCCCCTGTTCGCCGTGCTGGTCGCATGGGCCGCGCTGTCTGCTGCCCCGTCGGCGCGCGCGCAGGCCTATCCTTGCCCCGGGCCGGGGCCCGGCGAACGGATGGTCGGCATGACGCCCGGCGGCGACGGTGTCGCCCCGGTCCCCTTGTGCGTGCGCGACGATGACGGAGGCTATGACGACGAACCTGCGGCACCGCAGGCCCCGGTCCGCGACTATGCCGCGGTCGCCTGGCATCCCGACGCAGCCGACGTCTGGTTCGAGGGCGGTTACAGCGATGCCGGGGCCGCCGAGCGTGAGGCGCGGGCCGCATGCAATGCCGTGATGGGCGGCGGCTGCACCACGACGGGCGAATGGTGGAATTCGTCGATGGTGATCATCCGCGACCGCGTCGGCTATTTCTACAACGCGTGGCTGGACAAGGACCGTTCAGAACGGGACAAGGTGCTGGCGGATTGCAGCGCGCAGCAGCTGCTGCCGTGCGAAATATATATGACCTTCAATTCGTCGCGGCGACAATATCGTCCGGGCGCCGAGGCGCGCAAGATATATGGCGCCGGGGCATGGGTGCACGGCAATGAGGGCTATGACGGAAAGCTTTACCTTGCGACCGGCTATCGCGACAGCAAGGTCGCGGTCGACACGGCGGTCAAGGCGTGCAGCGATGCCAATCCCGGCCGCACATGCGAGATGGTCGCGCTGTCGGGCAACGGGATTATCCAGACCTTCCGCTACAACGGCAATTTCGACAATGCGACGGTCGAAACGACGCCGCGCCGCGCTAGGGAGGCCGCGAAGCGTTTGTGCGCCCAGCTGAAGGCGTCCAGCTGTGTGCTCCAGGCGGCATTCGACAGCCGCACGCCGGGCGTTTTCGTCCACGAGTTCGCAGCGGCTTCGACCGGAAAATAGACGCCGCAGACCAGACGGGCGCTGCGGCGAAGTCCGTCGCTCCCGGCTCGCCGATGCTGCCCTCCCGTCCGCATTGCGCCTTTGTAATGTTGCGGACGCAGGGGCGCCATGATGGGCGTGCCATCTTCGCCTTCCCATCGGGATGAAAGGAAGGCCTGTCATGTTGAGGATCAAACTCGCCACGCTTGGCGCCGCCGCGCTGCTCGCGCTGTCGGGAACCGCGGCGGTCGCGCAGGATGCGACCCCCTATTGCTCGAAGACGGTGACCGACAATTGCATGCAGCGCGAAGGCCATGCGGTCGCGGTCAGGCACCATGCGGCGCACAAGCATCAGGCAGCGCGCAAGCACGCCGCCGCCCGGCGCCACGCTGCGGCGCATCGCAAGGCGGCGCATCGCAGGATGGCCGCAAAGACTGCACCGGCACCCGCGCCCAAGAAGTGAAGCCGCGCCATGCGTCGCCGCGGGTCGCGCGGCGCATGGCCTTTTTCCCCGCACGTCGCGGCTTGCGGCGCGGCCCGGCCCCGCTACACTGGCCCGCAAAGCAACGATAGCGGGAGAGCGATATGGCGTCGGTGATGGACGAAGCGCGGGCGATCACGCCGGTCGATGTCAGCGACATCGCGCTCTATGTCGAGGATCGCTGGCGCGAGCCTTTTGAGCGGCTACGCGCCGAGATGCCGGTGAGCTGGTGTCCCGACAGCCCCTATGGCGGCTATTGGTCGGTCGCGACGCACGCGCTGGTGCAGGCGGTCGAGCTTGATCCGGCGACATTTTCCTCGTCGTGGGAGAATGGCAATATCGTCATCGCCGATCCGCCCCCCGAATCGAACCTGCCCAATTTCATCGCCGCCGATCCGCCGGTCCATACCGCACAGCGCAAGGTGATCGCCCCCGCCTTCAACCCGAGCCAGATGGCGGAGCGCGAAAAGACGGTGAAGCAGCGGACGCGCGAGTTGTTCGACGCGCTGCCGGTCGGCGAGACGTTCGATTGGGTCGAGAGCGTGTCGGTGCCGCTGACGATCGGGATGCTGTGCATCCTGTTCGATTTTCCGTGGGAGGAACGCCACGACCTCAAACGCTGGTCCGACTATGGCGGCAATGTCTCGCCCGAGACGGCGAGCGAGGAGTATCGCGCGCAGTGGATGGCCGAAATGGGCGCGATGCTGGCGCGCTTCGACCGCGAGCTCGAAGCGCGCAAGGCGCTGCCGCCGAGCGACGACCTGTTGTCGCGTATGGTCCACAGCGAGGCGATGGGCAGCCTCAACCCGATGGAGCGGCTCGCCAATATCGCGCTGCTGATCGTCGGGGGCAATGACACGACGCGCAATTCGATGAGCGGGCTGGTCGAGGCGCTGCACCGTTTTCCCGGCGAGCTCGATCGGCTGCGCGCCGACCCCGCGCTGATCCCCAATGCGGCGCAGGAGATCATCCGCTGGCAATCGCCGGTCACGCACATGCGGCGGACCTGCATGGCCGACACCGAACTGGGCGGACAGGCGATCCGCCGAGGTGAAAAGGTGATCCTCTGGTATATTTCGGCGAACCGCGACGAGAGCGTGTTTCCGCAAGCTGACCTTTTCGACGTAGGCCGCGACAATGCGCGGCGCCACGTCGCCTTCGGTCACGGCATCCACCGCTGCGTGGGCGCGCGGCTGGCCGAAATCCAGCTTTGTACGCTGATCGAGGAAATCGTGGCGCGTGGCATCCGCATCGAACCCCAAGGCGCGCCCGAGCGGCTGGCGAGCCCCTTCCTCCACGGGTTCGTCCACATGCCGGTGCGGATCGTCGCCGAATGACTTTCCAGACTGGAAAATTATAACTTGCCGAATCGGAAAGTCTGGCGTATCGCTTTCCGAGTTGGAAAATGATGCGGCGACACCTGTCGTTTCTGCATCGGAACCGAGGAGCAAGAGATATGAACCCGATCGAAGCCCGCGCCGCGCTCGACAGCATCGACGACGTCCAGCGCGACCTTGCACTGAAGGCGACCTATTGCCCGCCGTGGCGCCACGCAGCCTTCGGCGCGGTCATGGCGCTGCTCGTGCTGGGCCAGGGTTTCGATATCGCGATCATGGCGCCGCTGTTCGCGGTTGCGATGCTGGCGGTGGTGCTGCTCGTCGCCGACGACCGGCGGCGTTACGGTCTGTTCATCAACGGTTATCGCAAGGGCCGAACCCTGCCGGTTACGCTGGCGCTGCTCGGCGCGATGCTGGCGGCGATGTTCGGCGAAATCCACGCCCGCGAAGCCGGACTGGCGCTGGGCACGAAGCTGGGCATCGCCGCCATCGCCTTTGGCGTCGCCGTCGCCGCGAGCATCGCCTGGAGCCGCATCTATCGCCGCGAACTGCTGAAGGGCACAGCCTGAGCCATGGACGGGATCGACATGGCGCTGCATGCGCCGGCGCGGCTGCAGATCGCCGCGCTACTCGCCAAGGTCAGCGAGATGGAGTTCGCCAAGCTGCGCGAGCTGGTTCAGGTGAGCGATTCGGTGCTGTCCAAGCATCTCGCCGCGCTGGTCGACGAAGGCTATGTCGATTTGCGCAAGGCGCCGCTCGGCGGACGCCAGCGGACATGGGCGTCGCTGACCCGCGCCGGGCACCGCGCGCTCGAGGCGCATGTCGCCGCGCTGCGCGCCATCGTCGCGCATCTTCCCGTCGCGGCCGAATGAGGCTAGGGGCGTCGCGGCTTTCCGGTCGGGGTGCGGGGGCCGCCTGTGCCCATTGCCCCGTTGGATGATATCGGAATGAAGGCAAGGGAGATGCCCGATGGCGGAGCGGCCGCATCGGCCGTGCCGCGGCGCGACTGGATGGCGTTGCTGCTGCTGGCGCTCGTGCTGCGGCTCGTCGCGGCGTGGCAGGAAAGCGTGCTGCATCCCGACGAGGTCTTCCAATATCTCGAAGGCGCCTTTCGCCTGCTCCACGGCTATTCGGTCGTGACCTGGGAATATCGCGACGGGATGCGCGGCGACCTGTATCCCGCCTTGCTCGCGCTGCCGATGCGGCTGGCCGAATGGATCGCACCCGACGGCAGCCTTACAATCTGGCTGCCGCGAACGATGATGGCGATATTGTCGCTGTCGATCGTTGCCGCGGCGGGCTGGATGGGCGCGCGCGTATCGCGGATGCACTTCTGGGTGGCGGGGCTGATCGCCGCATGCTGGCCCGATCTGGTCATTTTCGCGCCGCATCCGCTGACCGAACAGATGGCGGCTTTGCTGGCGGCGCCCGCGATCGCGCTGCTTTCGCCCGAACGGAGTGCGCGGCAACTGGTGGCGATCGCGGCGGCAGTCGGGCTGGCGGTGGTCTTTCGTCCGCATGTCGCGCCTGCGCTGGCGCTGGTGCTGCTGCTATATGTCTGGCGCACCGGATGGCAAAGCCTGTGGCCGCTGGTCGCGGGCGGCCTGATCGGCCTCGCCATCGGCGGCGTCAGCGATATTGCGGGGGGGCATTGGCCGTTCGAATGGATGGTGCACAATGTCGAACGCAATATCGTCGACAATGTCTCGGCGCGCTACGGCGTGTCGGGACCGTTCCAATATCTGATCGATATGGCCAAGCTGTGGGGCTTCTGGACGCTGCCGCTGCTGCTGGTCATCGCGATCGGCGCGCGGCGCTATCCCTTGCTGCTGGTGCTCGCGATCGCCAATATCGCGCTCCATTCAGCGATCGGGCACAAGGAATATCGCTTCATCATCCTGTCGGTTTCGGCGATGATTCTGCTCGCGGGGGTCGGGACCGGCGATGCGATCGACTGGATCCGGCGGCGCACGGGACGCGGCACGCTGTTTCCGGTCGCGATCGTGACGGTGGTGTGGGTCGCGGCGGCGGCGCAGACGACCCCGACGCTCTATCATTACGGACGGGCGACGGTGACGCCCTTTGCCGGCGAGGCATTCGATCTGGCGCGCGCGCGGCCCGGTCTGTGCGGGATTGCGGTGATCGGATATCCCTTTTCGCGGGCGCACGGATATGCGCGGTTGCAGCGACGGGTGCCGATGCTGTTGCAGACTCCCCGCGATCCGCGCCTCGACGCGGCGCTGTTCAATTTCGCGCTGGTCAAGAAAGGCTATGCCGCGCAATTGCCGCCCGATTTCCGCGCGACGCGCTGCGCGTCCGATGGGGGGGCGTGCGTCTTCGAACGTCCGGGAGGATGCCGCGCCGGCCATTCGCCCGGCGAAATCAACACCTACCTCATTCGGCGCGGGATGTAGGAGGATGCCGATGCGACCCGATCTGGACGATCCCGAGGCGCGCGCCGCCTATCGCCGCGAACTGCTCGGCGTCGGGCGCGGGATGCGGCGCGTCGGCTTTGCCGCGAGCCTGCTCGCGCTCGCGCTGCTGATGGGGCCGCGGATGGGCGGTCCGTGGATGCTCGGCCCGCTGCCGACGCAATATTGGGGCTGGGCGGCGCTGCTGCTCAGCTGGACGCTGTTCGTCGTCGTGATCGTGCGGCGCACCCGCCACCACAAGCGGCGGATGGCCGAATAGCCATCCGCCGGATCGCGATCAGGCGTAGCGGAATTCGTCGCTGCGCAGGTCGATGAGCGGGAACGCGTCCTTTTCGGCCCAGTAATCCTGATTGTGCCGCCATTCGGGCTTGTCGCCGCGCCGCGGCATCGCATCGAGCCCGCGCATCAGATAGCCGGGATTGAAATTGTCCGCTTCGATCCACGGCAGGATCGCCATCCCCTCGTCCTGCGGGCGCAGCACGACCTCGACCTTCTTTGCGCCGATGTCGTCCATGTGGTTGAGCAGATTGCAGACGAAATCGCCCATCATGTCGACGCGCAGCGTCCAGCTCGCGCGGAAATAGCCCATCACCCACGCCATGTTGGGAACGCCGGTCATCATCATGCCGCGATAGGTGACAGTGTCGGCCCAGTCGACGGGCTTGCCGTCGACCTCGAAGGGGATGCCGCCCATGACCGAGAGGTTGAAGCCCGTTGCGGCGACGATGATATCGGCCTCGATCTCGGTTCCTTCCGCGGTGCGGACGCCCGTTTCGGTGAAGCGGTCGATCGTGTCGGTGACGACGGTCAGCTTGCCCGCCGTCGCGGCGCGGAAGATGTCGCCTTCGGGGCAAAAGGCGAGCCGCTGCTGCCACGGGCGGTATTTCGGGGTGAAATGCGGTTCGAACGCAAAGTTGGGATCGCCCGAAAAGGCGCGGATCAGCTCTTTCAGCTCTTCGAACACCTGATCGGGTTCGGTCTGGCAGCGGCGCGTCATCAGATCCTGATCGTGCATGATTTGCGCGCGCACGACGCGGTGGACGGTGGGCTCGTCGATCCCGACCTCGCGCAGCCGGTCGGCAAGTTCGTTCTTGTTCTCCGAGCAGAAGAAATAGGTCGGCGAGCGCTGAAGCATCGTCACATGCGCCGCCTTTTCAGCGAAGGCGGGGACGATCGTCGCGGCGGTCGCGCCCGATCCGATGACGAGGATACGCTTGCCCGCATAGTCGGTCGCGGGATCCCAGAGCTGGGCGTGGACGAACTGGCCCTTGTAGTCCGAAAGGCCCGGCCAATCGGGGATATAGGGCTTTTCATGGTCGTAATAGCCCTGGCACATCCACAGGAAATTGGCGGTGAAGACGACGGCGGCGCCATCGGCCTTGCGCACCGCCTCGACCGTCCAGCGGTTCGTCTCGCTCGACCAGCGGCAGGCGGTGATGCGGTGGCCGTAATGGATATGGTCGCCGATGCCGTTTTCCTCGATCACCTCGCCCATATATTTCAGGATTTCTTCGGCGCTGGCGATCGGCGCGCCGACCCAGGGTTTGAAGCGGTAGCCGAAGGTGTAGAGATCCGAATCGGAGCGGACGCCGGGATATTTGTGCGTTTCCCAGGTGCCGCCGAACGTGTCCTTCATCTCGAGGATCGCATAGCTCTTACCGGGGCATTGATGCTGGAGATGATAGGCCGAACCGATGCCCGAAATCCCCGCGCCGACGATCAGCACGTCGACATGGTTGGCATCCTTGGCAGTGGTGGCTTCGCGCGCCGCGGCGGGCGCCGTCGTGGTCGTCATGGCTTGTCCGCTCCCATTTTCTCTAGTTAGGGTGATTACCCTATACTATCGAGCATGAGTCGCGCCAGTCCGCTTTGATGTGGATCAAAAGCGCCCGTGCCGACGCGCGGTCAGCCGGTGCGGCGCGCCAGCCAGACCCCCGCGACCATCAGCGCGATCCCGGCGAGCCGCGCGGTGTCGACCGGAAAGCGCTGGGCGCCGAACAGGCCGAAATGATCGATGATCGCGGCGCTCGTCAGCTGTCCCACCAGCACGAAGAAGATCGCATTGCCGACCCCGAAGCGCGGCGCGATGAAGGTCACGGAGATCACGTAGAAGGCGACGAACAGTCCGCCAAAATAGAAATGAAAGGGAATGTCGGCGGAAAAGCGGATGTCGCCGAGCGCGCCGGTCGCAACCGCGCCGGTCAGCGCGACGAGCAGCGCCAGCCCGAACAGAATCACCGATGCCGCCATCGGGCTGCCGAGCCGCCCGCCGAGCCCGCCGTTGAGCGCGGCGAGGATCGGGATGCCTACTCCGGTAAGGAACATGATCGAGGCAAAGGTGGGGGCGTTGCCGCTGGTCATCGCTGTGTCTCCTGTTGCGCCTGCGCGGCGCGAAATTCGCCGACGGGAAGCCCGCCGATACCCCAATTGTCCATATCGACCTCGTCGATCGTCACAACGGTCGTCGCCGGATTCTTGCCCAGCACGCGCTGGAGCAGGTCGGTGACGCCGGCGATCAGCTCGCGCTTCGCCTCGGCGGACGCGCCTTCGCGGGTGATGCGGATATGGACATAGGGCATCGGCGGCTCCGTCGGTGGGGATCAGAAGGGGGTGGCGAATTCGATACGGAGGCCGCCGGGCATGAAGCAAACGAAATGATGCGGCTGGGCGCCCTCGGCGATCGGCTGCGGCGGAAATTCGATACGGACGCCCGGATGCGCCTCCACGCGGGCGAACACTTGTCCCAGCGCCGCGTGATCGGCGACGCCCAGTGCCAGATGATGGAGGCCGATATTCTTGCGCCGGTCGAAATGCGTCGCAGTGGCGGGATCCTCGACCCGCCACAGCGTCAGCAGCGTGGTGCCGTCCGACACGAAGATCGCGGGGTAGGAGGGGCGTTCGCCGACGACCGCGAAGCCCAGCGCTTCGGTGAAGAAATCGCGGGCGGCCTCGAGGTCGGGAACGGCGAGGCCGATATGGTGCGCGCCGGTCGTCAATTTGTTGGTCATTGGTCTTCCTTCCTGGATTGGGCCGCGCGCAGGGCGGCAAGCTCGGCGCGCAGCTGGTTGAGTTCGGCAGCCATCGGTCGGACGGCGGCGGAGATTTCGGTTTCGGTGAAGCGCGGCGTTATGTGCTGGGGGCAATTCCAGTCGAAACCCGCCACATCGATCACGAAGCCACGCTCGGGCGTTGCGCGGTAGCCGTCGGGCATCAGCGAGGTGACGAGCGCCGGATCTTCGGCGATGTCGACGATCCGCCCCTGGCCGATCAGCTTGAGCCGGCGGCGATTGGGATAGTCCATCAGGAACAGCGACACGCGCGGATTTCCGGCGAGATTGGCGGTGCTGATATATTGGCGGTTGCCGGTAAAATCGGCGAAGCCGAGGCGATTGCCGCCGAGCGGGCGCAGAAAGCCGGGCGGGCCGCCGCGGTGCTGGATATAGGGCCAGCCGTCGGCGGTTATGCTGCCCAGATAGAAGCTGTCGCGGTCGGCAATGAAGTCGAGTTCGCGGGCGGTCAGCATGTCGCTGCCGTCACTGTCGGCCTCCATCCGTGCGTAGCTGGCGCGCGATCCGTGCTGGGCCTGCAGGCGCCGCGCCGCGTCGGTGAACAAAGTGCGGAGATAATGTTGCGCCATGCAGGTGACCTTCAGGCAAGAGGGCGCGAGCGGGGCGCCGGGATCGGGGGTTGGGGGCCTCCCTCGCTCGCAAACCCCATCTATCGTGTTGCCGCAGACGCGATAATCAGCGATTGATGGACATCTCTATTTCAAAATGTGGAATAATCGATGGATCGGCTGCTGACTCTCGAGATGTTCGTGGCGGTGGCGAGCGAAGGCGGATTCGCTGCCGCCGCGCGCAAGATCGGCAGTTCGCCGCCCGCGGTGACGCGGGGCATTGCCGCGATCGAGGCGCGGCTCGGCACGAGCCTGTTCCACCGCTCGACGCGCGCGGTCGCGCTGACCGACGAGGGCGCGGTCTTTCTGGGGCAGGCGCGGCGCATCCTGGCCGATCTTGCGGGGGCCGAGCGGGCGCTGCGCGGCGGCGAGGCGGAACCGCGCGGCCAACTCTATCTGACCGCGCCGGTGATGTTCGGGCGGCTGCATGTCCTGCCCGTGGTCGGCGAGTTGCTCGCCCGGCACGATGCGCTGGCGGTGCGGATGATGTTGATCGACCGCAATGTCCGCATCGTCGAGGAGGGTATCGACATCGCGCTGCGCATCGGGCCGCTCGCCGATTCGAGCCTGAAGGCGGTCCGCATCGGCGCGGTGCGGCAGATGCTGGTCGCGAGCCCCGGCTATCTGGCGCGGCGGGGCGCCCCCGCGACGATCGACGCGCTCGCCGGCCATGATCTGATCGTATCGACCGGACCGCGCGCGGCGGGCGAGTGGAATTTTGCCGAACGTCGCTGGCGGGTCGAGCCGCGCCCGCGGCTGGTGGTGAACACCGTCGATGCGGCGATGGCGGCCGCCGAAGCGGGGATCGGTATCGCGAATCTGCTGAGCTATCAGGTGATGGACGGCGTCGATGCCGGACGCCTGATGGCGCTGCTCAACGCCGAACAGCCGCCGCCCTTGCCCGTCCATCTGGTTTTCGAACAGTCGCGCGCCGGCCTGCCCGCGGTCCGCTTGCTGATAGAGGCGATGCGGCGCCGGATGCGCGCGGCGGGGCTGGGGTGACGCGCCCGCGGCGGCGCGCTAGGATAGGGCGATGACCGATCGTCCCTGTCCGACTGCGCGCCGATGAGCCGCGCCCCGCGCCTGGCCGGCTATGCGCTGATGGCGGCGGCGGTGCTGCTGGCGCTTGCGATGCGGCGCGGGCTGATCGAGAGCCTGGGGCCGTTTCCGGTCGCGGCGGTGGCGCTGCTGATCGGGATGATCGGCGTAATGCTGGTGTTCACCGACCTGATGGTGCGCGGACTTTATGCGCAGATCGGTGCGGCCAAGCGAGCCGAGGACGAGGGCGAATAGCGCCTTTTCGTTCGACACTATCGGCGCTTACCATTATGACGGGCCGATGACCGACCGTCCGCATACGCCGCTGCTCGACACGGTGGATGTCCCCGCCGACCTCCGCAAGCTCAAGCCCGAACAGCTTCGCCAGTTCGCCGACGAACTGCGCGCCGAAACCATTTCCGCCGTGGGAACCACGGGCGGCCATCTGGGATCGGGGCTGGGCGTCGTCGAACTGACCACCGCGCTGCATTATGTCTTCGACACGCCGCGCGACAAGATCGTGTGGGACGTCGGCCACCAATGCTATCCGCACAAGATCATCACCGGTCGCCGCGACCGCATTCGCACGCTGCGCCAGGGTGGCGGGCTGTCGGGCTTCACCAAGCGCAGCGAGAGCGAATATGACCCGTTCGGCGCCGCCCATTCGTCAACCTCGATCAGCGCCGCGCTGGGTTTTGCCGTCGCGAACAAGCTGAAGAACGAACCCGGCCGCGCGATCGCGGTGATCGGCGACGGGTCGATGTCGGCGGGCATGGCCTATGAGGCGATGAACAATGCCAAGCAGGCGGGCAACCGGCTGATCGTCATCCTGAACGACAATGACATGTCGATCGCGCCGCCGGTCGGCGGCCTGTCGGCCTATCTGGCGCGGCTGGTGTCGTCGCGGCCGTTCGTCGAGCTGCGCGAGATCGCGCGGCGCTTCGCCCGCAAGCTGCCCCAGCCGCTGCACAAGGCGGCGAGGAAGACCGACGAGTTTGCGCGCGGCATGGCGATGGGCGGAACGCTGTTCGAGGAACTGGGCTTTTATTATGTCGGGCCGATCGACGGCCATAATCTCGATCATCTGATCCCGGTGCTCGAGAATGTTCGCGACAGCGACCATGGCCCGGTGCTGATCCACGCGGTGACGATGAAGGGCAAGGGCTATGCCCCCGCCGAGGCGGCGGCCGACAAATATCATGGCGTCCAGAAATTTGACGTCATCACCGGCGAACAGGCGAAGGCGCCGCCGGGCCCGCCCGCGTACCAGAATGTGTTCGGCGAAACGCTGGCCAAGCTCGCCGACAGCGATCCGCGCATCGTCGCGATCACCGCGGCGATGCCGTCGGGCACCGGGGTCGACAAATTCGCCAAGGCGCATCCCGACCGGAGTTTCGACGTCGGCATCGCCGAGCAGCATGCGGTGACGTTCGCGGCGGGGCTCGCGGCGCAGGGGATGCGGCCGTTCGCGGCGATTTACTCGACCTTCCTCCAGCGCGCCTATGATCAGGTCGTCCACGACGTCGCGATCCAGAATCTGCCAGTGCGCTTTGCGATCGACCGTGCCGGGCTGGTCGGCGCCGACGGATCGACCCACGCGGGATCGTTCGACGTCACCTATCTGGCGACCTTGCCGAACATGGTGGTGATGGCGGCAGCCGACGAGGCCGAACTGGTCCATATGACCTATACCGCTGCCGAATATGACGACGGCCCGATCGCCTTTCGCTATCCGCGCGGCAATGGCACCGGCGTGCCGCTGCCCGACAAGCCCGAGAAGCTGGAGATCGGCAAGGGCCGCGTCGTGCGCGCCGGCAAGACGGTCGCGATCTTCTCGCTCGGCACGCGGCTCGCCGAGGCGCTGAAGGCCGCCGACACGTTGGAAGCGCGCGGCCTGTCGACGAGCGTGATCGACCTGCGCTTCGCCAAGCCGCTCGACGAGGAACTGATCCGCAAGACACTGGCGAGCCACGAGGTCTGCGTGACGATCGAGGAGGGCGCGATCGGCGGGCTGGGCGCGCATGTGCTGACGCTGGCGAGCGACGCGGGGCTGATCGACGCGGGGCTGAAGCTGCGCACGATGCGGCTGCCCGACCTGTTCCAGGACCAGGATTCGCCGCAGGCGCAATATGACGCCGCGGGGCTGAATGCGCCGCAGATCGTCGATTGCGTGCTGAAAGCGCTGCGTCACAATAGCGCGGGGGTCGAGGAAGCGGGCGCACGGGCTTGAGCGGCGCGGCGGCCTCTGACGAGGTCTTCGAAGCATATTATTCGATTCCGCGGCTGCTGCTGGCGCTGGTCGGCGCTTTGGCTTTTGTTGCGGCGGCGCTGCTGATGGCAAATGCCGGGCTTGTTTCTGGTTCATGGCTGGTCGCGGGTGCTGCGGTCGCCGGAATCGCCTTTTTCGGCTTTGTCGCCGCGATTATCGTCCGCCGCCTGTTCGACCGGCGCGTCCAGATCCGCATCGATGCCAAGGGAATCATGGTGCGCGAATGGTCGGATCAGGTGATCGCGCATCGTTCGATCCGGCGCGCTAGCGACATGGGGCAGTTCGTGGGGCTGTTCCTGCACAAGCCTGAAAAATATCCGACGACCCGTCCGATGCGAAGCTTTCTGCTGCGCGTCGGGGGCGAATTGCAACGATCGGCGGGCGATATTTATATCGTGAAATATCAATATGATCGTCGCGCGGATGCGATTTTTGACGCGCTCGACCGGATGCGACCGCGCACGGCATTCGAAGAAGAGGTTGAGCGTCGGGTGGCGAACGCGCGCGCGTCGAGCTGATCCGCAGGAAAGGGAGCGTCGATGGATTTCCTGAAACTGATCCAGTCGCTCGACGAACTGCTGTACGAAATCATGTCGTGGCTGATCTTCTATCCGGTCACGCTGTGGCGCGCGCTCACGCGGCCGCTCAAGATGATGGACTATTCGGACGCCGAGCAGGGCGACGCCGAGGACCAGCAATATACCGACACGCTGTCGCCGCCGCTGTTCCTGCTCCTGACGCTGGTGCTCTGCCACGCGGTCGAACTGTCGGTCGTGGGGCAGAACGAGATTGTGATGCGCCAGGCCGGGCTGGGCAGGCTGGTCGACGACGATTCGACCTTCATCCTGCTGCGCGTCGCCTTTTTCAGCCTCTTTCCTTTGATCATGGCGGCGCGGCTGGTGCGCGCGCGTGCCGTCAAGCTGGACCGTGGGTCGTTGAAGGCCCCCTTCTATAGCCAATGTTATGTGACCGCGCCTTTTGCGCTGATGGTTTCGACCAGCGGAATGCTGATGCAACTGGCGCCCGGCGGCAGCCCGCTGTGGGGCCTCGCGCTGCTCCTCGCGGCCTTGCTGTGGTTCGGCAGCTTGCAGATATTGTGGTTTGCGCAGCATCTGCGGATCGGCCGGCTGCGCGCTGCGCTCCATGCCTCACGCGCGATGGTCGAGGCGCTGATCGCCTTTGTCGCGATTTCGCTGATTTTCGTGGGGATATGAAAACGGCCCGGGGATGCCGGGCCGTTTCGATCATTGCTTGTGCGCAGAATCAGGCGCCGGGGATCGACGCGCTGGCTTCGCGGCCGTCGCCCTGCGGCGCGGCGATGATGTCGCGGGTGACGAGGCCCTTGTCGACGACCTGCGTATCGGGGCTGCCGACCTGGCTGCGGATACCGGGGTCGGCGCGCGCGCCGTCGGCGCTGCCGATGATCGCGTCTTCGGCCGGGCTGCGCGGCGATTCGCCGCCGAAGAGCGCGCGCAGCGTCTGTTCGGCGGTGGTTTCGTTGCCGGGGCGCGCCGCGCCGGGGGCGGGCGGGGTCAGCGAGAAATCGGGCGGCACGACGAGCGGCGCCTGCCGCGACACCGCCATTTCGTCGGGGCGCTGGCGGCTGAACAGGCTGTTCGATCCGCAGGCCGACAGCGTCATCGCGACGATCGAGGCGGCAAGGATGGCTTTGGTCCGGTTCACTTCAAATAGACTCCCTATGCGCCCCGTTTACTCTTTCGCCGCCTGATCGGCGGCCGCTGGGGTCTTTTCGCCGAAGAGCAGCGCGCGCGCAACCAGCAAAAGCACGCCGAGCGTGATGCAGGCGTCGGCGACGTTGAAGATCATGAAGGGGCGGAAGGCCCCGAAATGCAGATCGGCGAAATCGACGACATAGCCGAAACGCACGCGATCGATGATATTGCCGAGCGCGCCGCCGAGGATCATCGCGAGCGCGATGACGTCGCCCCGCGCCTTTTCGCGCGTCATCCATAGCGCGACCGCCGCCGCGACGATGGCGGTCACCGCGACGAGCGTCCAGCGCGTCGTATCGTTGCACTTGGCGAACATCGACAGCGAAATGCCGCAGTTTTCCGCCCAGGTCAGGTTGAACACCGGCAGCAGCTCGATCTGCCCATAGGGCTGGGTTTCGAGCGACAGCGGCACGACCACCACCCATTTGACGAGCTGATCGAGGCAAAAGGCGACCGCGGCAACGATCAGGCCGAAGCGCAGGTGGGGAGAACGCGTGCTCATTGCGCGTCCAATACCGTCTCGCACCGATTGCACAAGGCGCCGTCGGCGGTCACTTCGGGCAGATGGCGCCAGCAGCGGCCGCATTTGTGGTTTTCGGTGCGCTTCACGTCCCAGTCGCCTTGATGGACGGTCGAGGTGATGAAGATTTCCTCATAATCGACGTCGCCGGCTTCGTTCGGGAGCCATACTTCGGCTTCAAGGCTGGAGCGGATGGTCTTTTCGCGGCGCAACGGTTCGATACGTTCGGTGACGAGCGCGCGGGTGCTGCGGATAGCAGACCATTTTTCGACCAGTTGTGTTTTCCCGCGAAGGCGGGAACACAGTGCGGAGTCGGCCGATGCCAGTTCTGGATCCCCGCCTTCGCGGGGACACACGAGTTGATCGAGATCCGGCCACTCCAGCAAATGCACGCTGCCCGCTTCGGGATAGCGCGTGCCCCACACTTCTTCGCTGGTGAACACCAGCACCGGCGCGGCGTAGCGGACGAGGGCGTGGAACAGCACGTCGAGCACGCTGCGATAGGCGCGGCGGGTGTCGGTGCCGAGCGGCGCGGCGGGGCCGAGGTCGCAGTAGAGGACGTCCTTGCGGATGTCGAAATAAAAGGCCGACAGATCCTCGTTGCAGAAATCGGCGAGCAGGCGCGTGTAGGCGTTATAGTCGAAATCATCGACCGCTTGGCGCAGCTTCGCGTCGAGGTCGGCGAGCAGCGAGAGCATATAGCGTTCGAGTTCGGGCATCGCCGCGACATCGGCGATGCGTTCTTCGTCGCTGAACCCGTCGAGCGCGCCGAGCAGGTAGCGGAAGGTATTGCGCAGCTTGCGATACTGGTCGGCGACCCCGGCGAGGATTTCCTTGCCGATGCGGTGATCCTCGGTGAAGTCGACGCTGAGCGCCCACAGGCGGAGGATGTCGGCGCCATAGTCGCGCATCAGGTCGATGGGGCTGATGGTGTTGCCCAGCGACTTCGACATTTTGAAGCCCTTGGCGTCCATCGTGAAGCCGTGCGTGAGGACAGCCTTATACGGTGCCTGCCCGCGCGTGCCGCAGCTTTCGAGCAGCGACGACTGGAACCAGCCGCGATGCTGGTCGCTGCCTTCGAGATAGAGGTCGGCGCTGTGGGTGCCGCCGTCGTGGCGGACGAGCGCGGGCCAGCGGCCACTTTCGAGGACGAAGGCATGGGTGCAGCCCGAATCGAACCAGACGTCGAGAATGTCGGTGATGCGTTCGTAATCGGCGGCGTCATAGTCCGGCCCAAGATATTCCTGCGCGCGCGCGTCGCTCCACGCGTCGACCCCGCCTGCCTTCACCGCCGCGACGATGCGGTCGTTGACGAGCGGGTCGTTCAGATATTGGCCGGTCTTGCGGCCGACGAACAGCGTGATCGGCACGCCCCACGCGCGCTGGCGGCTGAGCACCCAGTCGGGGCGCCCCTCGACCATCGATCCGATGCGGTTGCGGCCCTTGGCGGGGACGAAGCGGGTGTCGTCGATCGCCTGCATTGCGGCCTGCCGCAAGGTCGGGGCGTCGCACAGGCCCTCTTCGGCGGGGTTGATCGCGCCGCCTTCGCTTTCCCAGCCTCGTTCGCCGCGCGTCTTGGGCTCGATATGCGTCATGACCTTGTCCATCGGCACGAACCATTGCGGGGTGCAGCGATAGATGACCTTCGCCTTGGAGCGCCAGCTGTGCGGGTAGCTGTGCTTGTAGTCGGCGCTGGCGGCGAGCAGCGCGCCGGCCTCGCGAAGGTCGGTGCAGATCGGGCCGTCGGGGGCGTTGAATTTCGGGTTGATCACCGATCCCTGACCGCCGAGCCAGCCCCAGTCTTCGCGATATTTGCCGTCGCCCTCGACCGCGAACACGGGGTCGATGCCGTTCGCCTTGCACAGGTCGAAATCATCCTCGCCATGGTCGGGCGACATATGGACGAGCCCGGTGCCGCTGTCGGTGGTGACGAAATCGCCCGCGAGGAAGGGACGCGGACGCGCGAAGAAGCCGCCGAGCGCATGCATCGGGTGGCGGGCGAGGGTGCCGGCGAGGTCGGAGCCTTTGCCACGCCAGAGGATCGCGTCGAGGCCAAGCACCTCAACTTCGTTATCGCTTAAATCAGGAAAACGCTTGCCGTGACGGCTATCGAATGAGTCGAGCAACTGTTCTGCAATTAGCAGAAAGCCGGCCCGAGTTTCGATCAACGCATAATCGATATCCGGGCCATAGGCCAAAGCCTGATTGACCGGGATCGTCCACGGCGTCGTCGTCCAGATGACCGCTTTTGCGCCAACGAGGTCCGGGATCGGGCTCTCGACGATCTCGAACGCGACATCGATCTGGGTCGAGACGATGTCCTCATATTCGACCTCGGCCTCGGCGAGTGCGGTCTTTTCGACCGGCGACCACATCACCGGCTTGGCGCCGCGATAGAGCATGTCGTTGGCGGCGAATTTGAGCAGTTCGCGCACGATGGTGGCCTCGGCCTCATAATCCATCGTGAGGTACGGATGGTCCCAGTCGCCGCCGATGCCGAGGCGTTTCAGCTGCTCGCGCTGGGTGTCGACCCAATGCTGCGCATAGGCGCGGCATTCGGCGCGGAATTCCTCGACCGGAACCTCGTCCTTGTTGAGCTTTTTCTTGCGATACTGCTCCTCGACCTTCCACTCGATCGGCAGCCCGTGGCAATCCCAGCCGGGCACATAAGGCGCGTCCTTGCCCTTCAGCGTCTGGGTACGGACGACCATGTCCTTGAGGATATGGTTGAGCGCATGGCCGATGTGCATGTCGCCATTGGCATAGGGCGGACCGTCGTGGAGGATGAACTGGTCGCGGCCCTTGCGGCTTTCGCGAATCTGTCCTTCCAGATTGCCCTCGATCCATTTCGCCAGAATCAGCGGCTCCTTCTGCGGCAGGCCGGCCTTCATCGGAAAGTCGGTCTTGGGCAGGAAGACGGTGTCGCGGTAATCGCGCTGATCGGGGGCGGAGGTGCTGTCGGTCATGGTCGCGGCGCTTAGCGCAAGTGAGGCGGGCTAGTCACGTTTAAGTTGATCGCGCCATGTCCGGGACGATTCGAAGGGCGTCTGGGCCCCGGCTTTCGCCGGGGTTCACAGATTTGCGGCCTCGTCTTGTGAACCCCGGCGAAAGCCGGGGCCCAGACGGTCAGTTCGAAAGTTCGAAAGAGAGGTCGCGCCATTCAGGATTCGCCGCTTCAATGAGCTCGATCTTCCACGCGCGGTTCCATTCCTTCATTTGAACCTCGCGCCGGCGGGCGTCGTGGAGATTGTCGAAATGCTGGTGCCAGACGAGCATCTTGAGGCCGTACCTCTGTGTGAACCCGGCGACTCTCCCTTGGCGATGCTGTTCGATGCGATGGGCGAGATTGCTGGTCACGCCGATGTAGAGCGTCCCGTTACGTTTATTGGTGAGGATGTATATCCAGCCCTGTTTCATGACGCACAGTATATTGGGCCCCGGCTTTCGCCGGGGTTCACTAGGCCCGAAACGGAGCTATTTCTGGCGCGGGCGGAGCGCCGGGCCGAGATTGTAGATGTCGTCGATCCACACATAGCCGGTAAAGCTGGCCGGGATCCGTGTGAGCTGGTCGACGCGCCACAGGCCCATGCCGCCCTGTTTGTCGCCGCGGGCGCCGGTCATCAGGACGCGGGTGCCGTGCGCCGCCGCGCGCGCCTGCAGGCGGTCGGGCCAGCCCCAATAGGCCCATTGATAATCGAGCGGCACCATGATCGTGCCGCCGACGCAGCTCGGCGGATACCAGCCCGACCAGCCGAACTTGATATAATCGCCGGTGCAGCGCTTGGCGCCATCGGGATCGAGCGTCCAGGCGCGCGGCGCGCGGGCGCGGATCGGCCGGAGCACGCGCGCATTGCCGAAAAAGCCGAACCGCGGCTGGTTCGGATCGATCCCGGCGCGGGCAAAGGCGGCGAGCGCCAGCGCACCCTCGCGCGGGTCGCGCGACTTGAAGTTGACGATCAGCGACGCGTGGCCGAGGTCGCGCAGAACATCGTCGAGGCTGGGCATCAATCCCACCCCGTTGCCGCGCAGGGGGAAGGTCTTTCCGCCGTCGGCGGTATAGCCATAGCCGATGTCGAGCCGCTTGAGTTCGGCCATCGTGCGGTCGCGGATATTGCCCTTGCCGTCGGTGCGGCAGTCGAGCGTCCAGTCGTGGAACACCGCCAGCCGGCCGTCCTTCGTCGCCGCGACGTCGAACTTCACCGCCCCGGCGTCGCGGCCGATCGCGACCTTCATCGATGGCAGGCTGTTTTCGATATAGGCATGTTCGGGCGGATAGATGCGCGTCGCGGTGCAGCTGTCGTCGGTGACGCCGCGATGGTCCAAAAGCTGCGAAACGCCGCGGTGCGCGATCAGGACGCGCTTGCCGACGGGATCGGGCGCGAGCCAGGTCGCGTTCGACAGGGTGAGCCAGGCGACGAGCGCGGCGAAGGCCCAGAGGAAGATTTTGGTACCGCGCTTCATCGGCTTTTTGGGCGGGCCGGAGAGGCCGGCTGCCCAGTCGTCGCTGTCGGTCATCTTTCCCCCGTCGTCATGTTGGACCCGGACCCCGGTTCATGGTGCGCATGTCAGACGTCGGCGAGCAGCCGCTTCGCCTCGTCACAATCTGCCGCAATCTGCGCCATCAGCGCGTCCATCCCGTCATATTTCGCCTCGGGCCGGATGAAGGCGCGGAACTCGACGTCGATTTCCTGACCGTAGAGGTCGCCGTCGAAATCGAAGAAATGCGGTTCGAGCAATTCCTTGGGCGGATCGAAGCTTGGCCGGATGCCGAGGTTCGCGGCGCCCTTGAGGGTACGGTTATCGGGCAGGCGGCCGGTGACGGCGTAGATGCCGTAGCGCGGGCGCAAATAGGTGCCCATGTCGATGTTCGCGGTCGGAAAGCCGAGCAGGCGGCCGTTCTTGTCGCCATGCTGGACGGTTCCGCGCACCGTGAAGGGGCGGGTGAGCAGGCGCGCCGCGGTCGCGCAGTCGCCCGCGCGCAGCGCGTCGCGGATGCGGCTCGACGAGATCACCTCGGCGCTGTCGTCGACCGGCGCGACCATCTCGGTAAAGAAGCCGAGGCGGCGGGCATGATCCGCGAGGGTCACGACATCGCCGCCACGGCCCTTGCCGAAGACGAAATCGGCGCCGGTGACGACGCCCGCCGCGCCATAGCGTTCGAGCAGCAGTTCGGTGATGAAATCCTCCGCCGTCGTCGCGGCGAGCGCGGCGTCGAAGGGGAGGACGAGCATCGCGTCGGCGCCCGCCGCGCCGAACAATTGCTGCCGCTGGTCGAGCGTGGTCAGGCGGAAGGGCGGCACGTCGGGTTTGAAGAAGCGCACCGGATGCGGGTCGAAGGTCGCGACGATCGCCGGGCGCCCGTCGTCCTTGGCATGATGCACCGCGCGGCCGACCACCGCCTGGTGCCCGGCGTGAAAGCCGTCGAAATTGCCAAGCGCGATGACGCCGCCGCGCAGGGCCCCCTCGATGCGTTCGTGGCCGTCGAGGCGGATCATGACCACTCTCTCTTCCGTTCGTGCTGAGCTTGTCGAAGCACTGTTCTTTCTTTCAACCTCGCCAGAAGGAAGGACGGCCCTTCGACACGCTCAGGGCCAACGGATTTGGAAATCGGGTCATCGGGCCGGCGGCGTCAGCGGCACGATCCCCGCGCGGATGACGCGGAGCGCGTTGCCGCCCATCGCGGCGCGGATGTCGTCGTCACTGAAACCCGCGTCGAGCAGCGCCTGCGTCACCTGAACCAGCTTCGATGTGTCGAAGCGGACCGTGGTCGCGCCGTCATAATCGCTGCCGAGCGCGACATATTGGATGCCGACGAGGTCGCGGACATGCTTCATCGCCCTGGCGACGCTGGCGGGCGAGGTGTCGCACACCGCCGCGTCCCAATAGCCGATGCCTATGACGCCGCCGGTCGCGGCCAGCCCACGGATTTCGTCGTCGGTGAGGTTGCGGTTGACCTTGCACGTCGCCTGTACCCCGCCGTGGCTGGAGACGACCGGCCGGCGCGCCATCTTGAGGATGTCGGCGACGCAGGCGTGGCTGCAATGGGCGATGTCGACGATCATCCCCTGCGCTTCCATCCGGCCGATCAGGTCGCGGCCGAGCGGGGTGAGGCCGCCCTTTTTCAGCCCGTGCATCGATCCGGCGAAGATATTGTCGAAGAAGTGGGTGATCCCCGCCATGCGGACGCCGGAGCCGTAGAGCTTGTCCAGATTGTCGATATTGCCGTCGAGATCGTGGAGCCCCTCGACACTGAGCATCGCGCCGACGGGCGGCGGGGTTTTGGTGCGCCGCGCGGCGAGCAGCGTGTCGAGTTCGGCGGGGTTCGCGACCGCCATCAGCTTGCCGTCCGACGCGGCGGCGGCGCGGTGCAGCTTCGTCGCGTGCCAGAGCGAGCGTTCGAGCAGCGAGTTCCACGTTCGCACCGGCTGAAGCTGTGCGATCACCAGCGGGGTGATATTGTCGCTGTCGTCGCCATTAGCGTCGTAATTCTGGCCCTTCGGCGATTTGGTGGTGCTGGAGAGGATCTGGAGCGCGACATTGCCCTCTTCGAGCCGCGGCAGGTCCATATGGCCGCGGGTCGCGCGGTTCAGGAAATTGCGTCCCCACAGCAGGCTGTCGCTGTGCAGATCGACGATCGTCAGCGTCTTGTGCAGCGCGGCGGCGCGCGCGCTGACCGTCGGCAGCGGCTTGCCGTCGACCTTGTTGAGCCCGCGCTCGATCATGCCGGGGGCGAGGAGGAAGAAGGCGGCCGCCCCCACGACGAGCAGTGCAACGATGCCGATCAGCCAGCGGCGCATGTCAATTCTCCCCCATTGTCCCGCTTTGCGCGCGCCATCATCCCGCTTTGCGTGTGCCATCATCCCGCTTTGCGCGTGAAGGTGACGAAGCTGTAGGCCGGGCGCCCCGCGTCGTCGGCCGGATGATCCTCGCGCGCCACGACCTGCCAGTCGGCGGGATCGGGGTAGGCGATGGTCGCATCGCCCGCGGGTTCGATCGCAACCTCGGTCAATTCGATCCGCGTCGCGAGCGGCAGGAACAGATCGTAGATTTCGGCGCCGCCGATCACCATCGCCTGCGGCGCATTGGCAAGGCGCAGCGCTTCCTCGACGCTGGCGACGGGTTCGGCGCCTTCCTCCTGCCAGCCCGCGTCGCGGGTGAGGACGATGTGGCGCCGCCCCTCCAGCACCGTGGGCAGGCTGTCGAAGGTCTTGCGCCCCATGATCATCGGGCGGCCCATGGTGAGCTGTTTGAAGCGGCGCAGGTCGGCGGGCAGGTGCCAGGGAATCTTGCCCCCCGCACCGATCACGCCATTGGCGGCGCGTGCGAGGACCAGCGTGATATCCGGGCGGTTCATCGGGGAGAGGCTCCAACCCAAGTGACGTGGCCGAGCTTGCGCCCGTCGCGCACCTCGGTCTTGCCGTAGTGATGCACGTGCGCGGCGCCGTCGGCAAGCAGCGCCGGAATCTTTTCGATCTGCGCCCCGATCAGATTGTGCATCGTCACCGGCAGCAGCGGCACCGCCGTATCGCCGAGCGGCAGGCCCGCGACGGCGCGGATATGGTTTTCGAACTGGCTCGTCACCGCGCCCTCGATCGTCCAGTGGCCGCTGTTGTGGACGCGCGGCGCCATCTCGTTGAACACCGGCCCCGCGTCGGTGGCGAAAAATTCGCCGGTGAGCACGCCGACATAGTCGAGCGCATCGCCGATCGCCGCCATCATCGCGCGCGCCGCGGGTTGCTGATCGAGGACGATGGACGGCGGCGGCAGGCTGGAGACGGCGAGAATGCCGCCTTCGTGGACATTCGCCGAACTGTCCCAGTAGCGCGTTTCGCCGTCGATGCCGCGCACCATGATCACCGAAAATTCATGGTCGAAGGCGACGAAACCTTCGAGGATCGCGGGCTGCCCGCCGATCGCCTCCCACGCCGCATCGGCGTCGGCGGGCGCGGCGATCCGCGCCTGTCCCTTGCCGTCATAGCCCATGCGCACGGTCTTGAGGATCGCGGGGGTGCCGATGGCGGCGAGCGCGCTATCGAGTGCCGCGCGCGTCGGCACCGCGGCAAAAGGCGCGGTGCGACCGCCGAGATCGGCGACGAAGGATTTTTCGGTGAGCCGGTCCTGCGCGATTTCGAGCGGCTTGCCGCCCGGATGGACCGCGACATGGCCCGACAGGAAACGCACCGTGTCGACCGGGACATTTTCGAATTCGAAGGTCACGATATCGCACGCGGCCGCGAAGCCCGCGAGGCGCGGTTCATCGTCCCACGCCGCCTGGGTGTGGTGTGCGGTGACTTCGGCCGCGACGCTTTCGGCGTCGGGGGCATAGACATGAACCTTGTAGCCGAGCTGCGCGGCGGCGACCGCGAGCATCCGGCCAAGTTGGCCGCCGCCCAGGATGCCGATCGTCGATCCGGGGGAAAGCAAAGCGGGTCAGCCTTCGCGCACGGGCGTCGGCGCGACGCTGTCGGTCTGTTTCGCGCGCCACGCGTCGAGCCGCGCGGCGAGGTCCGCATCGGTGTTGGCGAGCAGCGCGGCGGCGAACAGCCCCGCGTTGGTCGCGCCCGCCTTGCCGATCGCAAAGGTCGCGACGGGGACGCCGCCAGGCATCTGGACGATCGAATAGAGGCTGTCGACGCCGCTGAGCGCCGCCGACTGGACCGGCACGCCGAGCACGGGAACGCGCGTCATCGCCGCGACCATGCCGGGCAGATGCGCGGCGCCGCCGGCGCCCGCGATGATCGCCTGGAGCCCGCGGTCGGCGGCGCCTTTCGCATAGGCGACGAGCCGGTCGGGGGTGCGGTGCGCCGAGACGATATGCACCTCGTGCGCGATGCCGAATTCTTCGAGGATCTGGACCGCATGCGCCATCGTCGGCCAGTCCGACTGGCTGCCCATGATTACGCCGATGCTGGCTTTCGCGCTGGCTGCGCCGTCGCCCATTCCGTCCCTCCTGCCCTGGCGATGAATCGCCGCTGCCATCCCCCTAGCGACTCGACCGCGCGCGGGCAATGTCACCAAAATGGCACCGCGTTTACGTCTTGGTATCAAGTCGTGGCTAACCTGCCCGCCATGCCCATCCTGCCGGCGTCCTGCCGGCGACCCACCGGATGCGCATCGGGGATAGGGAATGGATAGCGTAGGGGGGGCGCGGATCGCGGTCGAAAGGGCCGGTTTCGTATCCGTCGACTCCATCGAGGACCAGTTGCGCGAAATGCGCCGCGAACGCGATGCGTTGCGCCGTGAGAACCGCATCCTGAAGATCGCGGTCGCGGAGCTCGAACGCGTGTCCGAACGCGATACGCTGACCCCGCTGTTCAATCGCCGCTATTTCCTGACCGCGATTCACCAGCGCCTTGCGCGCTTCGAACGCCATGCCGAAAGCGCGGCGGTCGTGTTCATCGACGTCAATCAGCTCAAGCAGATCAACGACACGCTGGGGCACGCCGCCGGCGACTTCGCGCTGATGCAGATCGCGGGCCGCCTGTCGGCGTCGATCCGGTCGACCGATGTCGCGGCGCGGATCGGCGGTGACGAATTCGGGCTGATCCTCGATCAGTCGAGCGAAAAGGGCGCCCGCGCGCAGATCGAACGGCTGGCCGAGGTGCTGAGCGCCGAGCCCGCCAACTATGACGGGCAGGAGGTTCGCCTGTCGGCCTGCTTCGGCGTCGCGATGCTGCAGACCGGGATGAGCGAATCGGACGTGCTCGCCGCCGCCGACCGTGACATGTATCGCTGCAAACAGCGCGAAGTCGCCCGCACCCACCGCTAACCCGGCGTTAACCAAAGGCGCGCATCCTCCCTTTATGGACAGGGGGTGGATGATGCGTACCCAGGCCGATTTTTTCACCGATATCGAAAACCGGATTTCCGGGCAGATCGGCGCGCTTGCCGAAGCGTTGCCGCATTGTGCGCTGACCCAGATCGTGCAGGGGGTCGACGACATTCGTTGCCTTGCGCGCGATCATGGCTTCGCGATCGTCGAAACGCTGGCGAGCCAGCTCGAATCGGCGGAGGCCGGGGGCGGCTATCGCGCCGCCGTCCTGACTTATCTCGACGCGATGAACGACGCGGTGCGCGCGCCGCGCGGGCCGATGCCCGCGGCCGCGCAGGAAGCGTGGCTCGCGTCGGTGGCGATGCGCCTCGGCCATTGAACCCCACGCGACCTAGCGTCTAATCCTCCACACTCAATATTTCGACCTGTAGGCCGCCTGGCTGCGGCTCGACCGCGACATCGGCGACGATGTGACCGGCCAGCCGCCAGTCGAAGGCGGCGAGCTGCGCCGAAAGGTCGGTGAGGGCGGTTCCGGCGGGGAGCGTCAGCGGAAACAGGTGGCGCGCGCCGACGAAATTGGCGCTGGCCCAGGGGCGCATCGTCGATGCGCCGAGCTGCGCTCCCGGCGGCAGCAGGCGTGTCAGCAGGCGCGCGATGCGGCGGTGCGGGCAGGCGGGGCGCGCGGGGGCGGTGGGCGACCAGCGGATCATGCGCGGCGCCCCTTGTCGGCGGGGTCGCCAACGCGGCGGCCGGCGCGGGTGCCGACGCGGCGGTCGCCGATCGGCGTGACGCGGCCCGCCCGGAAGTCGGCACGCCATTTGTTCATGAAATGTTCCGCACGGCAGATCACCGCGCGGCCACAGATCCGCCCGCCGCGCAGGTCGCTCACCAGCCGCGGGTCGTGGACCGCGGCGCGGCCGAACACGCTCGGCGGCATATCGGCCTCTTTCAGAAAAGCCTCGATCCGTTCCAGCAAAATGCCCTGCATCATCATCTCCCTGCCTGCGATTCGCTCAATAGGATAGTTCCTATTTGATTGGCATTTTCCTACTTGTCTAGGAAAAATCCTATTGCTAGAGACGAAATAGGAAGGACCAGTCCGTGACCGATATCGACGACGACCCGCGCCGGATGCTCGACCGGCTGCTGACCGAAAAGGGGGTGGATTATGCCCAGCTTTCGGCGCGCATCGGGCGCAACCCCGCCTATATCCAGCAATATATCAAGCGCGGATCACCGCGGCGGCTGGGCGAACAGGACCGGGCGCGCATCGCCGCCTATCTGGGCGTGTCGGAGGCGCTGCTGGGCGGCCCGGCGCTGCGCGTCGCCGCGCCGACGCCGCGCGCGCGCGGCCGCGACCTGGTGCTGGTGCCCAAGCTGGCGATCGGCGCTTCGGCGGGGCCGGGCGCGAGCGTCGATGGCGAAGCGGTGGAAGGCGAGGTCGCCTTCGATCCGCGCTGGCTGCGCGATCTGGGCGCCGACCCGCGCGCGCTGAGCATCATTCGCGTCGAAGGCGATTCGATGGCGCCGACGCTGGGCGATGGCGACGATATATTGGTCGATGGCGGCGATGCGGCCGCCCGGCTGCGCGACGGCATCTATGTGCTGCGGATGGACGATGTGCTGATGGTCAAACGCATCGCCCGCGCGCCGGGGCCGGGGCGCGTGTCGGTCATCAGCGACAATCCGCACTATCGAAGCTGGGACGATCTGCCGCTGTCGGCGATCCGGCTCGTCGGCCGGGTCATCTGGACGGGGCGCAGGGTGCGCTAGGACCGGCTAGAGATAATTGACCGTCAGCGTGAAGGTGCCGCTGTAATCGCCCGCGGGCTGGTTCGCCGGGACGCTGAGCGTGCCGCCGACATAATAGGTCTGTACCCCGCTGGGCAGCAGCGTCGCGCTCGACCCGAGCAGGATGATGCCGCCGCCGCTTGTCGTCATCGCGCGGGTCAGCGTGGCGGTCATTGCGGGCGCGCCGCCGCCCGCGCGGGTCAGCGTCGCCGAATTGCTGCCGCTGACGGTGATCAGCAGCAGACCGCCGGTACCCTGGAACACCGCGCGCTGGGCGCCGCTGCCGGCGAGCGTGACGCCGCCCGCCGAGCCGCGCGCATTGGTCGCCGGATTGACCGTCACCGTGCCCCCGGTCGCGCCGCTGACGATCGTGCCGAAATCAAGGTCGTCGGTCTTGATAAGCGTGTTCGGCCGCACCACCGCCGCATTCGCGGTGCCGGTCGTCTCGGTCGCCGATGCGGACGGCCCCGTCAGCGCCGCTGCCGTGGCAGCGGCGGCGAGGCACAAGGCCATCGGCCGGAAGTTGGTCCGTTGAATCCCCACGATTCTGCTCCTGTCCGGCACAGTCTATGCCAGCGGGGCGTGAAGGGAGGATGCGCGGATTTGGTAAAGCAGGCCTTTACCTTTGCGCGGAGGCGGGCGTCAGGCCCCGACTTTAAGCTTTGTCGGCGACCCCGCCGATCAGCACGAAGCGCCGGTCGCAATAGCCGCAATCGACGAAACCATCGTCGGGATCGATCTCCAGCCAGACGCGCGGGTGGCCGAGCGCGGCGTTGGCGAGCCCGTCGCCCGTGCCGTCGCAGGCGATACGGGTCTTGGACGTGCGGATCGTTTCGGGAGCGGGTGCGGGCTGGGTCATCGACGCGCCTTTAGCAAGCAGGTGCGGGCGGGGCAATCGGTCTCGATCGCTCCGCCCGCAACGGGCGGCGCTTACAGATAGTTCAGCGTGATCGTGAAGGTGCCGCTGTAGTCGCCGGGCGCCTGATTGGCATTGACCTCCAGCGTCGCGCCGACCGGAAAGTTATAATTGCCCAGCGCCGAGGTGATGCGGAAGCGCGTCGGCGAGGTGGAGAGGATCGCGGTCGGGGTGCTGCCGATCTCGAAATCGCGCACGCGCATCCGCTGGCCGGGGCCGGTGATCCAGATGCTGTTCGAACCGAGCGAGATATTGACCTGGCGATTGTAGCTGCCGAGACCCGCGAAGCGCGCGGGCTCGCCCGAACTGCCGGCGAGCGTCGCGCCGCCGGTGCGGCTGCGCGTGCCGTCGGGGGCAAGCCGCACGGTGCCGGCGCTGCCCGAGGCGATGATGTCGCCGAAATCGAGGTCGTTGACCTTGAAGAAGGACAGCGGCCGCAGCACGATCGCTTCGGCTTGTGCCTGCGTCGTCGATTGCGGCGATGTGGCCTGGGCATGCGCCGCCGGTCCGATCGCCGGAGCCGTCAGCAGCGCGCAAGCTGCGAAGCCGCGCAACATGGCGCGCGGGTCGATGATGTGTCTGGTCCTCACGCATCCCCCTTAGCGATCAGGTCGCAAAATATGCTTACAGCTTATGGTAAAGAAAAGCTTGCCGCCGAGGCCCTTTCGCACCCGCACCGGCGCGGCTATGGAAGGCGCCATGAGTGAAGCCGCCATCCGCATCGACGCCGTTTCCAAAATCTATGCCGGGGGCAAGCAAGCGCTCGACAATGTCAGTTTCGATGTGCCGCGTGGGCAGATATTCGGACTGCTCGGCCCGAACGGCGCTGGCAAGTCGACGCTGATCAACATCCTCGCGGGGCTGGTCAACAAGACCAGCGGCCATGCGAGCATCTGGGGCTTCGACATCGACGCCGACCCGCGCAACGCCAAATATTCGATCGGCATCGTGCCGCAGGAAATCGTCTTCGATCCCTTTTTCACGCCGTTCGAGACGCTGGAGAATCAGGCGGGCCTGTATGGCGTGCCGAAGGACAAGCGCATTTCGGACGAATTGCTGGCGGCCGTGCACCTTAGCGACAAGCGCGACGCCTATGCGCGCACGCTGTCGGGCGGCATGAAGCGCCGCCTGCTCGTGGCCAAGGCGATGGTCCATTCGCCGCCGATCATCGTGCTCGACGAACCCACCGCGGGGGTCGATATCGAACTGAGGCAGCAGCTTTGGGAATATGTGCAAAGCCTCAACGATCGCGGCGTGACGGTGGTGCTGACGACGCATTATCTGGAAGAAGCCGAGGAGCTGTGCGACCGGATCGCGATCATTAACCACGGCAAGCTGATCGCCAACAAGCCGACGCGCGAGCTGGTCGACATGGCGCGCGAAAAGATCGTCGTCGTGACGCTGGATGCCGATGTCAGCGTGCTGCCGTCGCACGCCGCCTTCGACAAGGTCGAGCGCGAGGGCGAACGGGGGCTGGCGATCAGCTACAACAAGGATCGCACCAATGCGGGCGAGGTGCTCGCGGCGGTGAATGCGATGGGGCATGGCATCGTCGACGTGTCGACGCGCGAGGCCGACCTTGAGGATGTGTTCCTGAATCTGACGCGCGCGGCGAATGGCTGAGGCCGCGACCCACGACGTCATCATCGTCGGTTCCGGCGCGGCGGGGCTGACGGCGGCGATCGCGCTTGCGGAGCAATGCCGTGTTCTCGTGCTTGCGAAGGGCGAACTGACCGGCGGGTCGACCGCTTGGGCACAGGGCGGGATCGCGGCGGTACTCGACGCGGGCGACACGTTCGAAAATCATATCAACGATACGATGATCGCGGGCGCGGGGCTCAACCGGCGCGAGACGGTCGAGTTCGTCGTTGAAAATGCGCCCCACGCGATCGAGCGGTTGATCGAAATGGGCGTGCCCTTCAACAAGGAAGCCGAGGCGCTGCACCTGACGCGCGAGGGCGGCCATTCGCACCGCCGCATCGTGCATGTCGACGATGCGACGGGCTGGGCGGTGCAGGCGGCACTGCTCAAGACCGCCGAGGCGCATCCGAACATCACGCTGCTGCCGGGACAGGCGTGCATCGACCTGATCACCGGACGTCATGAGCTACGCTATTCGGGGTCGGGCCATGTCTGGGGCGTCTATGCGCTCGACGAAAAGACGGGGAAGGTCCACGCGCATGTCGGCCGCGCGACGATCCTCGCCAGCGGCGGCGCGGGGCGCGTCTATCAATTTTCGACCGCGCCGCGCGGCGCGACGGGCGACGGCATCGCGATGGCGTGGCGCGCGGGCGCGCGCGTTTCCAACATGGAAATGATGCAGTTCCACCCGACCTGCCTTTATAATCTGGAGGTCAAGAATTTCCTGATTACCGAGGCGGTGCGCGGCGAGGGCGGGATATTGAAGCATCCCGTCACCGGCCACCGCTACATGCCCGATTACGACCCGCGCGCCGAACTGGCGCCGCGCGACATCGTGGCGCGCGCGAACGACGATCAGATCAAGCGCTTCGGCCTCGACTATGTCCACCTCGACATCAGCCACAAGGATCCGGATTTCGTCGCGGGGCATTTCCCGAACATCCACGAAAAGCTGCTGACGCTGGGCATCGACATGACGAAGCAGCCGATCCCGGTGGTGCCGGCGCAGCATTACACCTGCGGCGGCATCCTGATCGACCTCGACGGCCGCACCGACCTGCCGGGGCTCTATGCCGCCGGCGAATGCACCGAAAGCGGGCTGCACGGCGCCAACCGCCTGGCGTCCAATTCGCTGCTCGAATGTTTCGTTTTCGGCGAGGCGGCGGCGAAGGATATCATCGCCCGCTGGAACCAGCTCGAACCGCCGCCGCCGATCCGCGCGTGGGATGAAAGCCGCGTCACCGATTCGGACGAGGAAGTCGTCATCAAGCAGAACTGGACCGAAATCCGCCGCTTCATGTGGAATTATGTCGGCATCGTGCGCACGACCAAAAGGCTGGAGCGCGCGCAACACCGCATCAACATGATGACGCACGAGGTCGAGGATTATTACGGCCATTTCCGCGTGACGACCGACCTGATCGAACTGCGCAACCTGCTCCAGTGCGCCGACCTGATCGTGCGCAGCGCGCTGCATCGCAAGGAAAGCCGCGGGCTGCACTATACGCTCGATTATCCGCGTCTGCTGCCCGAGGCGCGCGACACGGTGCTCGTTCCGTAAAAGTCAGGCCCCTAAACGCACAGCGCGCCGCGGATATTGCACCACGGCGCGCCGGCTTACGCCCTGCCTCCCCATGACCCCGCGATGCGGCGCGGGGCCGAAGGCCCCACCTCCGGGAGCGGCCAGAGCGGCCCGGAAGGGCCGCCGGCGATGAAGGGATCGCAGCGGTCAACCGGAACGCCCCCACCATGCGGCGCCGATTCCTGCCGCGCATTGACCGAAGTCAAAAAAGCGCCGGTGCGTCAGGCAAAACCCTCGTTCAAAAAGCGTTCGGCGAGGGCGGCGTGGAGGGCGGCGCCGCGGGCCATGACCTTTTCGTCGAGCACCATCCGGTTCGAGTGGAGGCCGCAGCACTGGCGCCAGTCGCTGCCCGCCTCGCTGGCGCCGAGCCAGAACATCGCGCCGGGCACTTTTTCGAGGACATAGGCGAAATCCTCGGCCCCCATCACCGGATTGTCCATCGTCAGCCAGGCCGCCTCGCCGAATGTCTCTTCGACGACGCGCTGGCCGAAGGCGGCGGCGCGGCTGTCGCACACGGTGACGGGGAAGCCTTCCTCGATTGCGACTTCGGCGGTGCAGCCATGCGCTTCGGCGATCGCAGGGACGAGGCGCCGCAGTTCGGCGGCGACCATCGCGCGGCGATGCGGCGACAGGGTGCGGATCGTGCCCTGCATGTCCGCGATTTCGGGGATGATGTTGTTCGTCGTGCCCGCGGCGATCTTCGCGATGGTGATGACGGCGGGATCGAAGACCGAGATGCGGCGCGTCACCATCGTCTGGATCGCGGTGACGATCGCGCAAGCGACGGGGATGGGGTCGATCGCATCCTGCGGCATCGAGGCGTGGCCGCCGGCGCCCTTGACGGTGATCGAAAGGACGTCGGACGAAGCGAGCAGCGGCCCGGCGCGCCCCGCGAAGATGCCGTGCGGCGCGTTGGGCATGATGTGGAGCGCGAAGGCCGCGTCGGGCAGCGGATCGATCAGCCCGTCACCCAGCATAAACCGCGCGCCATGATGCCCCTCTTCGCCGGGCTGGAACATGAACATCACCGTGCCGGGCAGGCGGTCGCGCGCCGCGCAGAGCAGCTTCGCCGCGCCGACAAGCATCGCGACATGTGTATCATGGCCGCAGGCATGCATCGCCCCGCTGGTTTCGGAGGTGAAGTCGAGCCCCGTATCCTCGACCAAGGGCAGCGCGTCCATGTCGCCGCGCAGCAGCACGGTGCGGGCATTCCCCCCGTTCCCCGCCAAACCCCCGCGCAGGATCGCGACCAGCCCCGTGGTCGACGGCCCTTCGCGAAATTCGAGCGGCAGGCCGGAGAGCGCATCCTTGATCTTGGCGAGCGTCTTGGGGTTCTGAAGGCCGAGTTCCGGCTCGCGGTGGATAGCGCGGCGCAGATCGACAAGATCATCGAGAAGGGTTTCGGCCTCGGCGGGCCAGCGGCTTGTTTCGGTCAGCGTCATCTCTCGATCCTCGATGGGGGGCGTCACGCGATCCTAGAACGTCGCCGCCGGCTTGTCAGCCTGCCGCGGCGCGGCCGAGGGTCAGCACGGCGAGCGCGATGGCGATGGCGCTGCCGTGCAGGGCGATGCGGCCCCAGCGGGTCGGGGCGGGGTCGACCCATTCGACGACGAGTGCGGTCGCCGACTGGATGCCATAATAGAGAACGAAGGCTTTGGACGCCCAGGCGATGACGGTGAAGATGTCGCCCGCCCACACCACCGCGATCGAGGCTGATGCTGCGATGACATAGCCGATAGCGACGGGGATTCGCTGGCGCGAGGCGCCGGCGACGAGGCCGCTGGCGCCGTTGAGATCGGCGACCGCCGCCGAAAGCTGTGACAGCAGCGCGGCGACGATGATCGCCGGCGCGACCAGGCTGCCGACGGGGCGCAGCAGTTCGATGACATGGGTGTCGCCGCCTCGGGCGGCAGGCGCCCGTCGAGCCACGGCGTCAGCAGGCCGATGAACAGCATATAGACGACAAAGGCGATCCACTGGGCATGGCGCATCGTGCGCACCCGCGTCGCGCGGTCGTAGCTGTCGCCGAGGTAGCGCGAGGTTTCGAACCCCTGGACGAGGATGATGAGGCCGAGCAGGATGCGGACCGCATCGAAGCCCTCCGCCTGGTCGGCGAGCGGACGGACCGCGACCGTTCCCGCCGCGACCTCCGACCCCAGCGCCCAGGCGAGCGCGGCGATGAGCGCGGCGATCATCGCCAGCTTGAGCCCGACCGAGCCAAGCTCGACATGTTCGAGCCAGCGCAGACCGCCGAAATAGCCGAGCGTGCCGAGCAGCGCGAGGATCGCGGTCGTCATCCCGTGCGCAACCATCGGATCGACGACGTCGAACGCCTTGAGTGCGAAATCGGCGAGCAGGTCGAGATAATAAGCGACCGAGACGAAATAGGCGAGGATCAACGCAAGATCGGCGGCGCGGTCGAGCCAGAGCAGCACCGCCGGCGGCGATTCGGCCGCGAGCATCGGTTCGAGGCGACTGATATTGTCGCGCACCGCAAGACCGAAGAGATAGGAAATGGCGCAGAGCGCCGCCATCGCCGCGACCGCATAATGGCCCGCGACATGGCCAAGGATCGGCCCCGCGACGAGGAAGCCCGACCCGATGATCGACGCGAGCGGCGTGACGGTCGCGCGCCAGTCGCGCGAACGCAGCAGCGGCGGCGACAGCAGCACCGCCGCGGTCGCGATCGCGACGACGAGCAGGACGAGGTCGGTCGAACTCATCGACCGCCGAAGAGCTGCCGCCCCGCCAGATCGAGCATGATTTCCTCGCTGCCGCCGCCGATCGCGTTGACGCGGACCTCGCGGTAGATGCGTTCGACCTTGCTGCCGGTGATGTAGCTCGCGCCGCCCAGCACCTGCGCCGCCTCGCGCGCGACCGCTTCGAGCATCCGGGTCGCCTGTACCTTGAGCATCGCGAAATCGGCGGGGCGGTCCTTGCCGGTCTTCACCTGCCACGCGCAGAGGTCGACCCACGCCTGCGTCGCTTCGATCTGGCGTTCCATATCGGCGAGTTTGATGCGGATCGACTGGTGGCCGACGAGCGGCTTGCCGAACGTCTCGCGATTCTGCGCCCATTCGGCCGCTTCGGCGAGCGCGACGCGGGCATAGGCGCAGCAGCCCATCGCCATGCCGAGCCGTTCCGAATTGAAGTTGCGCATGATGCCGATGAAGCCGCCGTTTTCGGCCCCGATCAGGTTTGTCGCGGGGACGCGCACGTCCGCGAAATGGATCGCCGCGGTGTCGCTGCAGCGCCAGCCCATCTTGTCGAGCCGCGTGCGTTCGACGCCGGGCGCGTCCATGTCGATAAGCAGCAGCGAGATACCGCCCGCGCCAGGACCGCCGGTGCGCACCGCGCAGGTCAGCCAATCGGCGCGCATGCCGCTGGTGATGAACATCTTGCCGCCATTGACGAGATAATCGTCGCCGTCGCGCACCGCCGTCGTCTTGAGGTTGGCGACGTCGCTGCCGCCGCCCGCTTCGGTAATGCCGAGCGCGATGATCTTGTCCCCCGCGAGCACGGGCGGCGCGACGCGCTGTTTCAATTCGTCCGAGCCGAGCGCGAGGATCGGCGGCAGGCCGATGCCGTGCGTCATCAGCGAGGCACCGAGTCCGCCCGCGCCGACCGCGGCGAGCTCCTCGGTCAGCACCAGCCCGTGGAAATTGTCGAAGCCTTCCGAATGGCCGCCATATTGCTCGGGGTAGCGCAGGCCAAGGATACCCGCTTCCGCCGCCTTCTTGTGCAGCGCGCGCGGCAGTTCGCCCTCGGCTTCCCAGCGGTCGATGTGCGGTGCGATCTCGCGTTCGACGAAGCGGCGGACGCTTTGCGCCAGCGCCTCGTGGGTTTCGTCATAATAGGGGGAACGGGCGCGCCAGTCGTCAAAAGCAGTCATGCCCCCGATGCTGGGCCCGGTTGACGTGGACGTCAAGGGAAGCGCGACCTTGCAGTGGCGTACAGACGACAAATTTCGGCTCGATTTCCTCGTCATGCACCTTAAGGTCGCCATCCATGACAAAATCCATCCTGCTCGCCGGCCTTGCCGCTCTCGCCTTCGTCTCGTCTCCCGCCGCCGCGCAGACCTCGCCCGAGGCAGTGGCCGAGGCCGCGCTCAAGAAGGCGCCGGTCTTCGACGGGCATAACGACGTGCCCTGGGCGCTGCGCGAGCGCGCCGACAATATGATCAACGGCTTCGATTTCAACGACACCAGCCACACCGCGACCACCGACCGCATTGCGATGCACACCGACCTGATCCGGCTGCGCAAGGGCCATGTCGGCGCGCAATTCTGGTCGGTCTATGTCCCGTCGAACAGCAACGAGGCGCAGGCGGTGCAGCAGACGCTGGAGCAGGTCGACGTGATGAAGCGTCTCGTCCAGCGCTATCCGAACGACCTGATGCTCGCGACCAGTTCGGCCGAGCTCGAAAAGGCGATGAAGGCGGGCAAGATCGCGGGCATGCTCGGCATGGAGGGCGGTCATTCGATCGGATCGAGCCTGGCGGTGCTGCGCGACATGTATGATCTCGGCGCGCGGTACATGACGCTGACCCACAGCCGGAACACCCCGTGGGGCGACAGCGCGACCGATGCGCCCGCGCACGACGGGCTGACCCCGTTCGGCGAACAGGTGGTGCGCGAGATGAACCGCATCGGCATGATCGTCGATCTGAGCCACACGAGCGAGGCGACGATGAAGGACGCGCTCGCCGTGGCGAAGGCGCCGGTGATGTTCAGCCACTCGGGCGCGCGCGGCGTCAACGACCATCCGCGCAACGTCCCCGACAGCGTGCTGCCGCTGGTCAAGGCGAACGGCGGCATCGTCATGGTGGTGTTGTTGCCGACCTTCCTCGATCCCCAGGTGCGCGCCTATGGCCTGTCGCGTACCGCCGAACAGGCGCGGTTGAAGGCGATGTATCCGGGCGATCCCTCTGCCGCCGACAAGGCGCTCGCCGACTGGGACAAGGCGAACCCGACGCCGACGACCGATGTCGCGAAGGTTGCCGACCATATCGATCATATCCGCAAGCTGGCCGGGATCGACCACATCGGGCTCGGCGGCGATTATGACGGCATGGATTCGGCGCCGGTCGGGATGGAGGATGTGTCGGGCTATCCCGCGTTGTTCGTCGAACTGGCGAAGCGCGGCTATTCGCAGGCCGACCTCGAAAAGATCGCGAGCGGCAACATGCTGCGCGTGCTGAAGGCGGTCGAGGCCTATGCGGCGAGCCAGAAGGGCCAGCCGCCGATCGAGACGCCAGTGGCGAAATGATTGCGCGTCGCCCCCCGCGACGGCGGAGGTGGCGGCTATTTCCTGTTGAACGGCCAGTCGATCGCGCCGCTCGCCCACAGCGCCCACCAGATGATGAGCGGCTGCGCGGCGAGGCGCGGGCCGTGGTACCACCAGCCGAGCGTCTGTCCGCCGATCGCGACATGCGCGAAGGCGTGATGGAAATTCGCCGGCCACACGCACAGCGCATAGAGGGCAAGGCCCCAGCCCGCCGCCTTGCGCGTCGCCGGGATCAGCAACCCCAGCGCGCCCGCCAGTTCGGCAATGCCCGTCGCGGCGACGACCAGCGCCGGCTGCGGCACCCAGGGCGGGGTGATCGCCACGAAGGGCGCGGGGGTGGCGAGGTGGCGGTAGCCCGCGTAGCCATAAGCGAGCGCGAGCAGCCAGCGCAGCGCCGTGCGGATCGTCACCGCCCGATGGCTTCGATCATCGCCTCGACGCGGACGAATTTCTCGCGCGGGTTGCCTTCGAGCGCGGCGGCGACCTCCGCCGCCTCGATCTTGCGCCAGTCGCGAAAGGTAACGGGCGCGATGCCGCGCCCCGCGAGCAGCGCGTCGAGGCCGTGACGGCCCGCCTTGCCGCCACCGCGGCCGATATCCTCCAGCACCATGTCGGCGATGCGCGCGCCGTCGGGCTTGTTGGTGCCGATCGTCCCCGAAGGCCCGCGCCGCGCCCAGCCGACGCAATAGAGGCCGGGCAGGATCCGCCCTTCGTCATTGGCGAAGCGGCCGCGACCATGTTCATAGGGCACGCCGGGGATCGGCGGCGTCTGATAACCGATGCAGCTGACGACCAGGCCCGCCTCGATCGCATAGGTTTCGCCGGTGCCATGGCTGCGCAGATCGGCATCGAGCCGCGTCCGTTCGACGATGACGCGCTGGGCGCGCCCGTCGCCCTCTATCGCGACGGGCATGGCAAAGAAGTCGAAGTCGATCGTCACCGGCTTGGCTACCGGATTCGCCGCGAACTGCCGCAGATGCGTCACCGACTTGCGCATGCCGGGTTCGAGCAGCGCGTCGTCGCCCTCGTCGGGCAGATCGGCGGGGTCGACGCGCGGGCTGGCGCGTTCGAGATGGCCCAGCTCGCCCAGCTCCTTCGGCGTCATCGCGATCTGGTGCGGGCCGCGGCGGCCGAGAATGTGGATGTGCCGGATATTGCTCGTCGCGAGCAGGTCCCGCGCATGGGCGACGATGTCGCTGCCGGCGAATTCGGCGGGGGTCTTGGCAAGGATGCGCGCGACATCGAGCGCGACATTGCCATTGCCGATCACCGCGACGCCGGGGCTGTCGAGCGGCGGGTCGAGATCGGCGAAATCGGGGTGGCCATTGTACCAGCCGACGAAGGCGGCGCTGCCGATGACGCCGGGCAGATCGGCGCCGGGAATCCCCAGCGCCCGGTCATTGGGTGCCCCGGTCGCGAGCACGACGGCGTCGTAGAGCTGCGTCAGTTCGTCGATCCCGACGTCGGTGCCGACCGACACATGGCCGACGAAGCGCACATTGTCCGCCAGGGCGACGCCCTCGTACCGGCGCGACACCGCCTTGATCGACTGGTGATCGGGGGCGACGCCGGTGCGGATCAGCCCATAGGGAACGGGCAGGCGATCGATCACGTCGACGGTAATATCCTCCGCCTTCTGCAAGGTTTCGGCGGTATAATATCCGGCCGGACCCGACCCGACGATCGCGACATGACGCATCAGCCCACCTCCAAGTGCAGGACCTGCGCCGGGGCGCGGCCCCTCTGTTCTTCTGTTCTGGGCGCGATGCTAGCGGCGAATTGGATAAGGGCAAGCCGCCTGTTGCGCGAACCCGACCTGGCGGTCGCACCGGCCTTGACAGACGGCCCACGCAATCATATTGCGCGCCCCTCATTGCCCCGTCGTCTAATGGTAAGACTACGGATTCTGATTCCGTCTATTGAGGTTCGAATCCTCACGGGGCATCCAAAAATTCTAAAGCAAATCAATGAGATATTGGCGCCGGGTCGGGTGTCCACTGCTTTTCTCAGACTTCCTCCGCGTTCCGAATTCTTCATGGAATTGTGTCGCTTATCCCGGTCTGCATGACCCTCTTATTGCGCGGATGGTGCATGGGAGCGTGGTTTTAGCCTTCGGCCTTCCCCGGCCCCGAATTTGAGGTCCCGCGATCTTCCGGCTCGCGCGGCCCCTTCCGGCCTGGCGTCTTGCGCGCTGCTGTCAGCCTTGGCGCCCTTGCGTGGCCGCCCCCGCGGCCAGTCCGCCGGCAACGGCGCTGCGCAGGCAGCGCTCGATTGTCTCGAGCCCCGCCTCGGTCAGCGAGAGGAGAACGACGCGGGCATCGCTCGCGGCGCGTCGGCGTTCGATCAACCCCAGTTCGGTAAGCTTGCCGATCCATCGCAGCGCCGTCGTCGCGGGTACGGCGGCGGCAATGCACAGGCTGTGCACGCTGACCGCGCGCCGTTCGCCGCGCTGGATATAGAGATCGAGCAGCATGTCCCACGCCGGCTCGGCAAAAATGTCGAGACCGAAGATCGCCTCGCGGCGCCGCCTGAAGGCATATTGCGCTTTGGCAAAGGCGAGCAGAGGGGCGTCGATGTCGCACTCGACGAGGCGCAAGGTCGGCGTCTCGCGCTGCCAACTCATAGCAGCCCCCTTGCGCGCATGCTCAGGACAAGGCCCCCGCCGACGATCAGATGATCGTGCAAGCGGATGTCGACCGCGGCAAGTAGAGCGCCCATCTTGGAGGTGAACGCCTCGTCGGCAGCGCTCGGCTCGCTCGACCCCGACGGATGATTGTGCGCGAGGATCACCCCGTGCGCTCCGGCCTCGAAGGCATGCGCGAGAAGCGTCCGCAGCGACGGGGAGACATGCGTAATCGTCCCTTCGGCGATCTGTTTGTCAGCTATATAGTCGGAGGCGCTGTCGACAAAGATCGCATGAAGTCGCTCGGTCGGGGCGTCGTTCAGTTGGATCAGCAAATAGTCGTGCAGTCGTGGATCGCCGGCCTTTACCGGGCTGCGCGCGATTTGTTCGCGCAGCCCGGCCATGACAAGGGCGCGCGCCGCGGCGATCGAGGCGGCAAGGTGCTCGTCACCATCAAGAACGCCTGACAGCTGTCGCGGCGAAGCAGCGAGGGCGCGGCCCAGACCCCCGAAATGCGTGATCAGCTGCTGGGCGGCCGTGGACGCGCGCTCGGCGGCGAAGGGGGCGAGGAGCTCCGCCAGGACGGATACGGCCCGTGGCGCCGCCGCCGCCGCGCGTGGCGCCAGATCCCGAACCCCAGGATCGGCAAGATGATATAAAAGGGGCCATAAATCATCAGACCGTAGGCGAGTTTTGGAAAGCTGCTCGTCAGTTCGCGCGAGAAATGCCCGATCACCGAGACGAGCTGGAAGGCGGCTAGCCATAAAGGATATATCCTGTTCGCCCAGAGCGCGACGGCAATGAAGCCCGCCGCCATCATGAGGTCGAATGTCAGGTGACCGAGGTCGACCGATCCGTAGATCGCGCCATGGCCCGCCAAAAGGTGATAGACGGGGTCGGCAAGGGTCGCGAAGCCAAGAATCGCCACGCAGATCCGCTCGGGTGCCGCTCCCCAGCGCAGTGCTGCTGCACCGAAGAGAAGCATCATCACCAGATTTGCTATTTGAAGCCGGTCCATCGGCACAGCGTGGCGCGGCGCAGCGGACGGGTCAACGCCTGGGCGGCTGTAAGGCGCGCCGAAGTCTCGTCGGCGCCGCGAATCTGGTGACGAGACCGCCCCATAAACCGAGTGTTGCCTTCATTGTCTTTCCCCTCGCATCGGCGCCCGCGGCCGATGCATTCCAATAGACAGGGGATCGGTCAGCCGTTCACGATATCCGCAAGCGCTCTGGCGACGCCAAGGCCGACCGCCAGACTGGCAAGGATCGCGAGCAGAATGATTGCGATCGCCGCACCGCGGGATAGCATGGCGTTGCTGCCATCGAGCATCCCCGGGACGACGCGCGGCTGCGGCATCTCCTCGGCCCAGGGAGCATCCACCCGAACGGCGATGCTGTCCCGGAACCTGGCAGTCGTCTCGTCCGCATCGCTCCCGTCCCCGGCTTTCCCGAATGCAGCGCGTGCGCCTAGCTGTATAAATTCGTCATCATTTTCTACACATGGCACTGATGACCCTGCATCCAGCGCGATGCGATCGCGCCAGTTGCGATAGCGCCGCACAAGCTGGTGTCGCGTAATGCCGCCGAGGCGCAGACGCAGCACTTCGATGCGCCGGTTGATCGCGGGCTCGCTGACCGCGAGTGCACCCGCGATCTCCTTGCTGGTACGATTATTGGCGAGCAGTTCGAGCACGGCCCGCTGCTTTTCGGTCGCAAATGTAAAATCGTCTTCGCCGTCGCCCACGCTTTTCCCTCATCGGTGTTGAACCTAGCATAACCATCTGCGCAGATCGCAATCAATGGTCGGGAGTTTTTTGGTTAAATCGGGGCGTCGAAGGGCCGGGATGCCGATTATGAACCGCTGCACCTGTCAGGATATGAAACGCGTTGCGTGAAGGCGCTGGCTGCCTTCGGGTTACGCTTTTTTGTTGAGCGCTTGACGGATAGCCGCCGACGATCCACATTCCCCTTATCGTTCAACAACGGAAAGGAGGTGGTCTGATGTCTCATTGTCATATGCCGCATGCGGCAACGCTGGTGAGCTTGGCCTCCGCCATGGAGCGGCCGCTTATCTGAGCAAAGCCCCTGTTGGCTGACAATGGAAAGGCCGTCCCGCAAGGGGCGGCCTTTCACGTACCGCGATCAGCGAGGACGACCGAGATGGGAGATAGCGCGCGCGGCGCGCGCCGCCAGATCGGGCCCGCGGCCGATGTCGATGATCGCGAGACCGTCAACCGCCGCGACGATCATCGCGGCGACGGCCTGCCGATCGGCGGCCTCGTCAATCGCAAGATGCGCCTCGACCCATGCCAGGAAGCCGGCCAGCATCGCTTCGGCGATGGCGGGGAAAGGGGCTTCGCCGCGGCCCGCCGCTGCAATCATCTGAACCCATAGTCGCATATAGGGCCGGATTTCGGCGCGCGTGACGAGTGCCCCGGCGCGTTCGAGGAGGGCAAGCGGTGAGAGCCTCTCGCCTTCGCCGACCGCTTCGCCAATATGCCCGGCAAGGTCCGCGGCGATCCGCTGCGCGGCGCAGCCCAGCACCTCGGCCTTGTCGGCGAAATAATAAAGCAGCATCCGGTCGCTGACCGCCGCCGCGCGCGCGAGCTCGCGCAAACTCGTCTGCGCGAGCCCATGGTCGAGCAAATGCGCTGCCAGAGCGGCCTCGACCCGTGCACGCTGTTCTTCGCGGCTGACCATCTTCACCTCTTGCGCCCGCTGCTAGCGATCGATATGAATGTAGCAACTGCTACATGGATTCGCATCTGATGATGTACGGACCTGACCATAAGCTGTTCGAGCTTGCGCCCATTGGCGCGGCGCTGGTCTTTATCGCCTTCATCTTTGTCAAAATCGCGCGCCCGGCCAGAGCGCGCGGTAGCTGGCTGCTGGCGGCGGCAGCGTCATCGCTCTTCGCGATCTGGAGCGGTTACGCTGGGCTTACCGGCGGCTGGGCCGGCTTCTGGCCGCTTCATCAGGCCGGCGTTTGGGGCAATCAGATCTGGTTCGATCTGCTGCTCGCGGTCGGCGCCGCCTGGTCGCTGCTCTTGCCGCGCGCGCGATCGGTCGGGATGCGGGTGGTTCCTTGGACCCTCTTCGTCCTGGCGACCGGCAGCATCGGCCTTTGTGCGATGCTCGCGCGCTGCCTTTATCTGGAAGCATCGCCGCAGGGCGAATCGGGAGGGGATTTGGCATGACCTTGTTTCGGCTGTTTCTGGCGATCTGTTTGGTCGTCATCATCGCCTATACCGGCGTCACCATCGCGCATCACGGCTGGAATCTGCTGCCGGTCTTTTTCGGCGACATGGCGGCGATGAGTTGGCCCGGCCAGTTCAATCTCGACTTCTTCTGCTTCCTGCTGCTCTCCGGCCTCTGGACCGCGTGGCGGGGGCATTTCAGCGCGGTATCGCTTCTGCTGGGCCTCGTCGCGGTTTTTGGCGGGATGCTGTTCCTGTCACTCTATCTCTTGTGGCTGAGCTACCGATGCCGCGGCGATGCGCGGGCGATGCTGCTCGGTCCGGTGCGCGCACAAGGCTGAACCATGACGCCGATGCTTTACGTCTCGCTCCTGCTCAACGTCGCGGTCCTCATACCGGTTTGCCTGGGTCTTGCGCGCGGCGCGCGCTGGGCCGACGCGGCATGGGGGCCGCCGAGTCCGGCGCGGGGCATATTGCTAAGCATTTATGCCGCGATCCTGATCCTGTCGGTGCTGCTGCTGTTGCTCGGCCAGCCGTTGCTCGCCGCGCCACTGCTCGCGGTGCAGATACTTTACAAGCTGATGGCGCCCTTCATCGTGCGAGACTGGCGCAATCCTGTCATCCTGAGCAATCTCGCTATCGCGGCGGTTCATTGCGTAACGCTTGCCGGGCTTTGGTCTGGCTTGCGCCTCTGAACATCGCTTCACTGTAAAGAGCGCCCCCGCCGCGCGGCGCGCAGCGGGGGGGGCGCCTCGCTTCACGGCATCAGGACCGCGTCGATGACGTGGATGACGCCATTCGACTGCAGAACGTCCGCGGGACCGATCTTTGCCTTGCCGCCCTTGGCGTCGCTGACATACCAGCTTCCGTCCTTCTGCCAGACGGTAAGGGCTTCGCCCTCGACGGTCGTCAGAACGGCCTTGCCGCCGTTGGCCGCCGCCTTCGCCGCAATGTCGGCTGCAGTCAGGCGTCCGGGTACGACGTGATACGTCAGGATGCCGGTAAGCTTTGCCTTGTTTTCCGGGAGAAGCAGCGTGTCGACCGTACCGGCGGGCAGCTTTGCAAACGCCGCATCGGTTGGCGCGAAGACCGTGAAAGGCCCTGGCGAGGCGAGCGTGTCGACGAGCCCAGCAGCCTTCACCGCCGCCACCAGCGTCTTGTGATCGGCTGAGGCTGCAGCATTTTCGACAATATTCTTCGTCTCGTACATCGCGGCGCCGCCGACCATGGGATTTTTGGCGTGGGCGCCGGTGGTCGCGAGCGCAGCAGCGGCAAGGGCAAGAGTGATGTGCGAAATCTTCATCGAACATTCCTTTCCTGAATTTTTCGCCCCGGATGGGGGAGGGGCAGTGAAGCTACGAAATGGCTCGGCGGGCGGATGCATCCGCTAGATAAAAATTATCGCGCCGCGCGCGAGTGGCGGTCCGCTGGGCCGGAGGTGCGGCGTCGTCGAAGGTGCCTCGATCGTGATCGCGAACTCGCTGCCGCTCTGAACGAGCGGCCTGAGCGCGCGCGGCATGATCATTTCCGAACGCCCTTGCGGTGCAAGCTGGCCGAGCGAAACCGGCGCCATGCCGGGGCGCAGGATCCAAAGTTCCGGGCGCCCCGGCCCCGGCAGTGCTCCCGCTATCTCGACGCGCATCCGGCCCGACTTGGCCGCATAGCGCGCTCCGACCACCAGATCGGGACCGACCAACGTCGCGACCGCAAGGTTCGGTGCACGGCGCGCCTCGGGGGAAGGCCAGACCAGAACGGTCAGCATCAGCAGGGCGGCGGCCCCTACCATCGCCATCGAAGCGCGCGGCCAGCGGCTCTGCGAAGCTTTCCGCGCTTCAATCGCGGCGGCGATGCGGCCCCAGACCTCGCGCGGTGGAAAATGGGCTTCGACCTGCCAGGCAAGAGCGCCGAAATGCTCTTCCCAGGCCGCGACCTCGGCGGCAAAGCGCGCGTCGCTTGCAAGGCGGGCGGCGGCGATTGCCTGCTCATCCCGCGATAACAGGCCGAGCACCAGCTCCGCGGCGAGCACGTCGGTGGTGGCGGAACGACCGTCAGACATCGCCGAGGCAGGCGCGCAAGCGGACGAGCGAGCGCCGGATAATGCTTTTGATCGTGCCGAGCGGCAACGCTTCGCGCGCCGCAAGTTCGCGGTAGGAGAGCCCCTCGAAAAAGGCGGTCCGCAGAAAGCCGGCCGCGCGCGCATCAAGCGCCGCGAGGCAGCGGTCGATGGTCGCGCGGCTGTCGCGCTGGTCAAGCAGCGCATCCGGACCTGCGCCTTCGTCGGGGCGCAGGCTCAGCGCGTCGTCGATCGGTTGCTGGCGCAGCAGGCCGCGTGCTTCAGCCGAGCGACGCCAGTCGATCGCGGCATTTCGCGCTATCGCGGCGAGCCAACTGATCGGGCTGGCGCGCCGCCGGTCGAAACGCGCCGCATTTTCCCAGATCTTCAGATAAGCGCTCTGCAGCACATCTTCCGCCTGCGCCCTTTCGCCGCAGATTCTGAGGCAGATGCCGAACAGCTTCGCCGAGGTCAGCCGGTAGAGCGTGCGCATCGCTTCCTCGTCGCCGCGGCCGACCGCCTCGATCGCACGCACCAGCCGCGCGCGCGCAATATCGACGAGCGTCTCGCGGTCGGCCTGCATCATGGGGATCGCGGTTGCCACGGCGTCAATCCGCGACCGCGAGTGCGGCGGCATCGAGCATCAGCCCGGCGGTGGCCTTGGCGCTCGCGACGACGCCGGGAATCCCCGCACCGGGGTGGGTGCCCGCGCCGACAAAATAGAGATTGTCGATCGCGTCGTCGCGATTGTGCGTCCGGAACCACGCGCTTTGCGTGAGTGAGGGCAGCAAGCTGAAGGCGCTGCCGTGATGCGCGGCCAGATCGGCCGAAAAATCGCGCGGCGTATAGTGGAAGCGGGTGACGATCCGTTGAGAGAGATCGGGCAGCAGCCGTTCTTCGAGCTTGGCGATGACCTTGCGCGCGAGCGTCTCGCCTTCGCTGTTCCAGTCGATCGCGGCGTGGCCGAGATGGGGGGCCGGGACGAGCGCATAAAATGTGCTGCGCCCCGGCGGCGCGAGCGAGGGGTCCGTCGCGCTTGGGTGATGGAGGTAGATTGCGAAATCGTCGCTAAGCACCCCGCGGCGATAGATATCGTCCAGCAGTTCGCGGTAGCGCTCGGCGAACAGGATCATGTGATGGGGAACGCCGGGATAATGGCCCTCGACCCCGAAATGCAGAACGAACAGGCTCGGCGACCATTTCTTGCGGCCGAGCCGTCGCGCCATCTTTCGCCCCCGCCCGCCAGCGAGCAGGTCGCGATAGCTGTGCATGACGTCGGCGTTCGAGGCGATGGCGTCGGCGCGCAGCGAATGGCCGCTCGCGAGCGTCACCCCCGTGGCCCGGCGGCCTTCGCTGTGAATGCGCACCACCTTGTCGCCGAGACGAAGGCAGCCGCCCAGTCGCTCGAACTGGCGGACCAGTCCCGCGACGAGCGCGTTGGTCCCCCCTTGCGCGAACCAGACGCCGCCGTCTTTTTCGAGCTTGTGGATGAGCGCGTAGATGGCGCTTGTCGCCATCGGATTGCCGCCGACGAGCAGCGTATGAAACGAAAAGGCCTCGCGCAGCCGCGCATCCTTTATATGCGAGGCGACGGTTGCATAGACCGATCGCCAGGCGCGCTGTCTGGCGAGCGCGGGCGCCGCCTTGAGCATCGAGGCGAAATCGAGAAACGGCACCGCGCCCAGCTTCACATAGCCTTCGGCGTGAACCGCTTCAGAATAGCGCAAGAAGCGCTCGTAGCCTGCGACGTCGGCAGGGTTGAAGGCGGCAATCTCGCGGCGCAGCGCGGGTTCGTCATTGCCATAATCGAAATGGCTGCCGTCGGGCCATTGCAGGCGGTAGAAGGGAGAAACGGGCAAGAGCGTGACATCGGCCGCCATATCGGCGCCGGTGAGCCGCCAAAGCTCCGCAAGGCAGGCGGGGTCGGTAATGACCGTCGGTCCCGCGTCGAAGGTGAAGCCGTCGCGCTCCCAAACATAGGCGCGGCCGCCCGGCCGGTCGCGCGCTTCGACAAGGTCGACGGCAACGCCGGCCGACTGGAGGCGAATGGCCAGCGCCAACCCGCCTATTCCGGCTCCGATCACGATTGCCCTGCGCACAGATAATCTCCTTGGATGGTCGAAGCTTAGGCCGCGATGGCGCGCCGGGCGACCTGTCCTTTGGGCGGTATGTGCCTCAAAGGGCAGCTTGCCGCCGCGCGCGTCCCATGCTGGACGGCGCGCATGAACCTGACCGCAATCACCGTGTCGGCAGCTACGCGCCGTCTCGGCTTCGCCGGACTGCTTCCTGCCGCGGCATGCCTGGCGCTCATGCTCGCCGGCGGTGAGGCCTGGCGCTGGACCGCTCTCACCATCGGCTATCTCTATGCCGTGCTTATCTTCTCTTTCCTGGGCGGCGTCTGGTGGGGACTCGCCGTTCTGTTCGCGGACGCGCCGCGCTGGACTCCGCTCGCGGCGGTGATGCCGAGCCTCATCGGGCTCGCGAGCTTTGCCCCGTGGCTTTTCGGCGACCCTTGGCCGCAGCCTTCGCTGATTCTGGTCGGACTTCTGCTGCTGGTTTCGCCGCTGATCGATCGCGCCATCGTTGGCGCCGCGCCCGGCGGTGACGCGTGGATCATTTTGCGCGTCCAATTGTCGACCGGGCTTGGCGTGCTCAGCCTGTTGATCGCGCTTCTCTGACGATCTCGGACGTCAGCTCGCCGCGCTCGGCGAAGGACGCAGCGATATGGCATCCCAGCCGATCGCCGCGCTCCCACGCGGCTTCGACAAAGCCGTGCGCGAGCCAGTCGCCACAGGCACCGAGGCCGATTGCGGGATTCCACAGATCGACCGGATCACGGCCCGACGGCTGGCCGAACAGCCAGCGATGCGCGTGGCTATGGATGGGCTGCGGGAGAATGAGGTCGTGCGCGCGCGCGAGGTCAACCAGCAGCGCTTGGCAGATTTGATCGGCCGGCCGCGTCAGATTGGCCTCGCTCCATTCCCAGCTGGCCTGAACCACCCAGCATTCGGCAGAGCTGCGCCCAGGGCGCGTGCCATTGCGCATCGCGAGCGTGATGGGGCCGTCGCCGCGTATCAGATCGGTCGCCGCGCCGATCGGCCGCGCGAAAAGGAACATTGCCGACCATATGGGGTGCGAGCGGATCGCCATTGCCGCGCGGGCCATGGTGAAATCGTGCAGCGACAGAAGCGGAGCGGCCTGTTCTGCCGGGATGGCGACGACGGCGGCATCAAAAGGCGCGAAGCGCCTGGTCTCGCTGTGTACCGTCCAACCCGCGGGGCTTCGGGTCAACGCCGTGACCGGCGTCGACCAATGAATGCTATGCTCGGCGCCATAGGCTTTGAGCGGCGCGTTCATCGTCGGCACCCCGATCCACGCATCGCGGCCGGCCGCCGGCCAGCGGGCGGCAAGCCCGGCGGCCTCCCACTGGCCGACAAGCGCCGAAAAGCCTGCCGACCGCGCAGTAAAATGCGTCGCGCCCTGATCGACCGCGATGGTGCCTTGATCCGTGTCGATGCGGCGCGTCGACATGCGCCCTCCGGCCCCGCGCGCCTTGTCGAACAGCACGGGTTCGTGGCCCGCCGCACGCAGCGCCGCGGCGCACGCCAGCCCGGATATTCCTGCCCCGACGATCGCGACGCGCATCAATAGCCCATCAGGCTGAGCACTTCCTTGCGGCTGCGCTGGTCTTCGAGGAAGCAGCCGAGGACGCGGCTGGTGACCATGCCGACGCCGGGGGTGCGCACGCCGCGGCCGGTCATGCAGCCGTGCTGCGC